>NZ_JBJMAV010000002.1:0-469674 GCF_046600715.1 Novilysobacter viscosus | reverse complement strand
ATTTACACCCAAGGCC
The DNA here is from genome assembly GCF_046600715.1 of Novilysobacter viscosus. Classification (NCBI taxonomy): domain Bacteria; kingdom Pseudomonadati; phylum Pseudomonadota; class Gammaproteobacteria; order Lysobacterales; family Lysobacteraceae; genus Novilysobacter; species Novilysobacter viscosus. The sequence continues at coordinate 469,658 of NZ_JBJMAV010000002.1, read as the reverse complement.
GGTTCCCGAAAGGGACCGGCCTTGTTCTTTTGGCGATCCGGTAACCGAGCAGCCGCCTCGACGGGTCAAAGCCCGTATCCCAAGCCAAAACACGCACCGCTCGGCAGTATGAAAATGTCGCCGTGCGGCGCTTTGCGCGCCAAAGGCGCACGGCCCTGGAAATGTCACCCATCCACAGAATGGTTTATCCGGGCCGCGCATGGGTGCCGCGGGGTCCGTTGGTCCGATTGGACCCAGCACAGCGATACTGCAGTCCACACGGCGTCGCCGACGTAGCCGGAGCACGCGCCAAGGTACTTTGCCCGCTGGGGGCAATCGGGACCATCACGCCTGACGGCCATCTGATTAACGCGTGCCGCGTGCCGGGGGAGAACGGCGTGCTCAGGTAGCAGCGACGTCCGTCGGGGCGGGGCGATGCGCCCTCAGGCGGCGCCCGGCGTGATCTGATCGATCAGACGATCGGACCGCTCAAGCGCTCAGAGTACCCGCGGCGGCGATCCGCCCACAATCACTACGTCCGCTCCGCGGCGGGCAAACAGGCCCACGCTTACCACGCCGGGGATCTGGTTAAGCGCCGCCTCCATTGCCACCGGGTCGACGATCGAGAGGCCGTGGATGTCCAGGATTGCGTTTCCGTTGTCGGTCACCACGCCTCGCTCGTCTACATCCTGTCGCCACACCGGCTGGCCGCCGGTGATCGACACGATCCGGCGGGCCACCAGGCTGCGGGCCATCGGGATGACCTCGACAGGAAGCGGGAAGCGCCCGAGCACGTCCACCTGTTTGGCCGGGTCCACGATGCACACGAACTGCTCACTGGCCTCGGCGATGATCTTTTCCCGGGTAAGGGCGGCGCCGCCACCCTTGATCAGCCGCTTGTGTGGATCGCATTCGTCGGCGCCGTCCACGTAAAGCGACAGCGGACCGGCATCGTTGAGCTCGAGGACCTCGATTCCGTGTGCCCGCAACAGCCCGGAGCTCTGCTCGGAACTGGATACGGCGCCGCGGATGCGGTGCTTGATGGTGGCGAGCGCGTCGATGAAGTAAGCCACCGTCGAACCGGTACCCACGCCGACGATCATCCCGTCCCTGACGTACTCGATGGCCTTTTCGCCGGCCAAGCGCTTGGCGTCGCTCACGTTTTCACTCCAGGGATAGAAGGAACTTGTACTGGTCGGCGGATACCGGGAAGACGGACAGGCGGTTTCCACGCTTGATCAGCGGGCACTCCTCGCCCAGCCGTTCGCCGTGCTGCTTGATGTCGTCCAGGGGAATGGTGCGAGAAAGCTTGCGCTTGAAACTGACGTCGACGAGGAACCAGCGGGGCTCTTCGCGCGAGGCCTTGGGGTCGAAGTAGGGCGACTTGCGCTCGAACTGGGTGTCGTCGGGATACGCGGGGCTGGCGACGGTCGCGGTGCCCGCAATGCCGGGCACCTTGGTGTTGGAGTGGTAGAACAACACCTCGTCGCCAACCTGCATCCCGTCACGCATGAAATTGCGCGCCTGGTAATTGCGCACCCCGTTCCAGGGCTCCGTGCCGACGCGCTGCAGGTCGTCGATGGAAAACGCGTCGGGCTCGGATTTCATCACCCAGTAACGGCGGCGAATTCGGGTCATGGGTCCTGCCGGTTGCAGTGTCGGTAGTGGTGGCTTTGCAGGGGCGTGCAGACGGCGTCCATCGGCACGTCCCAGGGCGCGGCGTCCAAGGAGACCACCTGTTGCTCGTCGAACGCCGCACCTACCAGCCACGGGGGGGCGGGTCCGGTACGTCGAAAAGCGAAGCTCCGATCGTACCAGCCACCTCCCATGCCCAGTCGATGTCCCACGCGGTCGAAGCCCACCAGTGGCACCACCACCATTGCAATCGCTTCGGGCTCCAGCAGTTGATCGGGGCCTACGTCGGGTTCCGGGATCCCGAAACGGTTCGGGACCAGTGGTGCACCGGGCCGCCACTGTGCGAAGCGCAGCCGACCGTCTTCGTGCAGGACCGGTAGGCAGTAGTGGCAGCCACCGGGCAACCCGACCTGCCACGCGTGCAGTGCGATCTCGCCATTGGTGGCCCAGTAGCCCGCGACAAAGCCCGACGTCGGTGCTAACGGCAGCGCCAACAGTCGCCGTGCCAGGGACTGGGCACCTGCAATGCGGTTCGGTGGCGGGATTGCGCGTCGAATCGCGAGCATCCGTTCGCGCACCGATTGCCTGCCCGGCATTGCGTCGTTGCTCATTGCGCCTGGGCCATGCGTACGCCTGCGGGGTCGCGTTCAAACTAAAACAGCGCAGGATCTGCGCTGTCGTTGCGGGCGCTAGCGCGCCCCCTGAATGGGAAGTCCTCCGCCGATGGCGATGCGTGCGAAACGACCTTGAACCCGGGGTTCAAGTGGGAACGCTAGAAGGCCTTCGGGCTTCCCGCTACGAGGCGGACTTGCACTCCAGGCTTCCGTCGCATCCCCGCGGTCGCAATTAAGGGACAAGGCGAATGTTTGCGCACGCCGTCGTCCACAGCAGAGGACATGGGCGAAAGTATAGCGCGCCGTAGCTCGATCGAAAGGCCGTTGGTCGGTAGCAGTCGGCGCCGATTCAGCGCGCGAGGCGTGCCTGGCTGGATCAGCGCACGGGCGTGTCGAACAGGTCGTCCAGGCGACTGTTCAGATCGCCCAGCGTGCGCGCCATGGCGCGATCCCGGCCCGCGTTCTCGTCGCGCAGCTGCTGCAGTTCGTGGGCGAAGTTGAGCGCGGCCAGCACCGCAACGCGGTCAAGTGCGGCCATGCGGTTGCTGCCGCGGATCTCACGCATCCTGCTGTCGAGCAACTTGGCGGCGGCCATCAGGCTGTCGCGTTCGTCGGGTTCGCAGCCCACCGTGTATTCGCGATCAAGCAGGCGGATGCTGACCGGCGTGGCCTTGCTCACGTGTGCTGCTCCAGCGACTTTAGCCTGGCGATCATCGCCTCGACACGTGCGCGTGCCTGCTCGTTCTTGGCAAGAAGGGCGGCCCGCTCACCCGCGAGTTGCTCCTGCTGCTGGCGCAGGCTGCGGTTCTCCTCGCCGAGCCGCTGCATCCGGTCGGCCAACGCCTCGACACGCCGGGCCAGCGCCTGCAGTTGGGCAAGGGAGTCGGATGCGTCCATCGCCGCACCATAGGCAGACGCGCGGGGACGGTCAAGGACCGTGGTGGCGCCGGTCGGGACGGCCGGGCAAGGCCGTCGTCAGGACGCCGTCGGCAGGCTGTCGGGGGACGTCCGGCTGGGCGCCCCGGCGCGGCCAGCCGGCCAGGTACGCAGGAAGGCCAGGCACGCCTGGGCATCCAGCGGATGCGAGAGCCAGTAACCCTGCACCTCGTCGCAGCCGTGCTCGCGCAGGAACTGCATCTGGGCCTCGCCCTCCACCCCTTCGGCGACCACGTTCAGGCCCAGCGAGTGCGCCATGGTGATGATCGTGCTGGTGATGGCGGCATCGTCCGGATCGTGGGTGAGGTCGTCGATGAATTCCTTGTCGATCTTCAGCGTGGTGATCGGCAACCGCTTGAGGTAGGAGAGCGACGAATAACCGGTACCGAAGTCGTCGATGGCCACGCCGACGCCGATCCCCCGTAGCCGCTGCAGCAGCTCGGCGTTGTGCTGCGCGTTGGCCATGATCACGCTTTCGGTGAGTTCCAGTTCAAGGCATGCCGGCGGAAGCCCTGTTTCGGCCAGCACCCGCGCAACGACCTCCGGCAGGTCCCCGCGCAGGAGCTGCAACGCGGAGACGTTCACGGCGATGGCCAGGTCGTCCAGGCCGTGGGGTCGCCAACGTGCCAGCGTCGAACAGGCCTCGCGCAGCACCCACTCACCGATCTCGATGATCAGCCCGGTCTCCTCGGCCAGGGGGATGAACTGCGATGGCGGGATTTCGCCGTAGTCCGGACTGGACCAGCGCAGCAGTGCCTCCACGCCGGTGATGCGGCCGTCCGCCAGCGACAGTTGCGGCTGGAACGCCAAGCGGAGCTCGCCCCGATCCAGCACCTTGCGCAGTGCCGCGCTGATGGTGGCGCGGCGGCGGATCTCGATGTCCATCGCCTCGGTGTACTGCATGTACGTGCGCCGCCCACCCGCCTTGGCCTGGTACATCGCGGTGTCTGCCTGCTTGAGCAGGTCGGTAGGCACCTGTGCGTGGTCCGGGTACAGACTGATGCCGATCGAAGGCGATATGGCGATGTCGTGGCGCTCTTCCACGTCGAGCGGTGCCTCGAAGGCCAGGATGATGTTGCGCGCGACCTCCTCGGCCTGTTCCGCGTTCTCCAGGTTCTCCAGCACCACGGTGAATTCGTCGCCGCCCAGGCGGGCGACGGTGTGGCGGTTGCCCACGGTCTCCTGCAGCCGCTGCGCAACGGCACGCAGGATGCGGTCGCCGGCGGCATGCCCGAGCGAGTCGTTGATATCCTTGAAGCGGTCCAGGTCCAGGAACAGCACCGCGACCTTCTGGCTGTTGCGGCGCGCACGCACGATGGCCCGCGACAGTCGCTCCGACAGCAGGGTGCGGTTGGGCAGGCTGGTCAGCGTGTCGTAGTTGGCCAGGTAGCGCAGCTCCTGCTCGGCACGCTTCTGGTCGGTGATGTCGGTCAGTACAGCGACGTACTGAACGCGCTGTGTGCCGGTGGTCTCGTGGACCGCGCTGCACTGCAGCCAGCACAGGAACTCGCTTCCGTCCTTGCGCTGCTGCCAGATCTCGCCCGACCAGCGACCGTTGCGCTGCATCTGCGCGCGCATCTGATGGTAGAAGTCCGGGTCATGCTGGCGGCTGTCGATCAGGCTGGTGGGCTTGCCGATGACGTCCACGGAGGAATAGCCGGTGATGCGTTCGAATGCCGGGTTGACCGATATGAAGGTGAACTCGGCATCGAAAACCGCGACAGCTTCCGCCATGCTCCGCAGCACCTCGCTGGACACGCGCCGGTCGCGCTCGGCGCTGCGGCTTGCGGTGATGTCGCGCGCGGTTCCCGACACCCGCAGGGCATGCCCCTGGCTGTCGCGATCGACCACCCGGCCACGTGCGCGGACCCAGTCCCAGCCGCCACTCGGATTGCGCACCCGGTGCTCGGAAAGGAACAGCGCCGCATGCCCGTGCAGGTGCTCGCGCAACCGTTCCATCACCCGCGGCAGGTCGTCGGGGTGGATGTTGTGGTCGGCCGCTACCCGTGCGCGCACGGTCAGCTCCGGGTCGGTCCCTGCTTCCAGGGCGCGCATGCCATGGAGTTCTCGGCTTTTCAGGTCGTAGTCCCAGAACTGCTCGCCCGATGCCCACAGCGCCAGTTTCAGCCGCTCCTCGCGTTCGCGGATCTGCCGGAACCAGCTCTGCTCCAGTCGCCGGTGCCGGTGCCACCGCCATCCCAGCGTCGTGGCAAGGGCCAGTAGCACCAGCACGGCGGCGGCAATGGCCAGCGGATGGCGCCACGGCGGCGCGGCCACGATGACGGGAAGGACCAGGGCCTGGTCGGTCCAGGTGCCGTCGCGGTTGGTGGACTGGGCACGCAGGGTGTAGTGGCCCGGTGGCAGCCGGGTGTAGGTGATGTCGCCCTGCCGCCCGTTGTCGATCCAGTCCGAGTCGAAGCCCTCCATGCGATAGCGATAGCTGAGGCGGGCCCCCGGCGCGAAGTCCAGTGCTCCGATACGCAGGCGCAGCAATTCCGTCCCGCTGGGCAGGTCAAGCGAACCGGGCTGCCACAGAACCTCGCCGTTGCCGCCCGGCCGGGCCCCGATCTGCGCCGACAGCAGCCTGAGCGGAGGCTCGAATGCAGCGTCGCGCATGCGGGCGGGGTCGAACAGGTTGATGCCGCGCACGCCGCCGAACACCAGCTTGCCATTCGCCAGCCGGGTCGCCGCACCGCCGTTGAACTCCAGGTCCTGCAAGCCGTCGGCCAGCCCGAACTGGCGCGCCCGCCCGTTGCCATGCCGGTAGCTCACCAGCCCCGCATTGGTGCCCAGCCAAAGCGTGCCGCGGGCATCCTCGAGGATCGAGAAGACAACCGGCGTCGGTATGTCCGCCAGCGCGTCCTCCAACGGCTGCTGGAAGGTGATCCGCCCGTCGTCGGCCTCCACCACGCGACCCAAACCCGTGTGCGTGCCGACCCAGATCGATCCGTCCCGGGCTTCATGCACCGCCCGCACCAGGTTGCCCGGAAGCGAGCCGGGCCTGTCGGCCACGCGCTGCAGCATGCGGAACCGCCCCGTGGCCGGGTCGCGCACCGCCAGCCCGTCGGACGTGGCCACCCACAGCCGACCGCGACGGTCGAGCGTCATGGCGTGGACCATGGGGTGTGTCTTCGCCGATGGGCCGATCTGGTGGACCACCGGCGCGCCACCATTGCGCGGCAACTGCACCAGGCCAGCGCGGAGCGTCGCCAGCCAGAGGTCGCCGTTGCGGTCGGTGGCGATCGCACGGACGGCGACGCCCTCCAACCCCGCCAGGCGAACCGGTTCGATCGTGCCGGCACCGGCATCCAGCCGCATCAGGCCGTTGCGACCGCCCAGCCACAGGCGGTCATGCCCGGCACTGGCGATGGCCATGATCCTGCCCGGTGCGGGCATTCGGCCCGTCCAGTCCTCGAAACGGTCGTCGGCCAGGTCGTAGCGACGCAGTCGGCCGTTGTCGGTTGCGACCCACAATGCGCCGTCGTGCCCCTGGTGCAACGCGCGGGTACTGTTGTCGGAAATGATCGCGTCCAGCCGCCCGCCGCCGTCGTCGAACACGTAGCGGAACCGCGCGCCCAGCGGGTCGGTGACCGACACGCCACGCAGCTGGCCGCCCACCCACAGGATGCCGCCGCGGTCCACCATCAGTTCCTCGATGCCGTTCTCGGGCAGCGAAGCGGTGATGGCGGGGCCTTCTACAATCGGCTCGCTGCGCCCACTTTCCGGGTCCAGCCGCCGCAGTCCATGGAAGCCCACGGCCAGCCACAGGCGGCCGTCGGGTGCCTGGGTGATCGCGTTTACGGCGCCGCCCGGCAGGCCGGCCGGCTGCAGCCATGCCGGTACCAGTCGCCGGCCGTCGGAATGCAGGCGGTACAGGCCGTCGCCCCCGCCCACCCACAAGCGCCCGCTGCGGTCCCAGGCCAGCGACAGGGCAGGTGACTGCCCGCCGATGCGCCGTGCCGTGAGATCGTCCGAGATCCGGTAAAGCCCAGCGGGCGTCGCGTACCAGACGCCCCGCCTGGGGTCGGCCAGTAGCGCCTGGCGCCCGTTGGCTTGCGTCGGGTCAAGGGTGAGCACCGTCGTGCGCGCGCCTGTGCGGGGGTCGAGGCGCTCCAGTCCGCGCCCCGTGCCGATCCAGACCGACCCGCCGTGGGCCAGCACCGCACGCACATGGCGGCCGGTGGCATCCTGGTCAGCACTGGCATAGCGGCGTACCCGCCCGGAGGCGAGGTCGAAGCGGGCCACGTACTCGCCGTACGAGCCGACCCAGAGCGCCTGGCCGTCCACCGACAGCCCGGTGACGTAACTGTCGGGGAGGCTGTCGGGGTCCCGGGGGACATGGCGGAACAGCGCATAGCGCTGGCCGTCGTACCGGTGCAGTCCGCCCTGCGTACCCACCCAGACGAAGCCGTCGCCGTCCTGCGCCAGTGCGGTCACGGTGTTCTGTGCCAGGCCTTCCTCACCGCCCAGGCGCTCGAAATAGAAGTCCCGGGTAGCCGCCAGCGCGGGCGAAGCCCCCATCAACGCCGCCAGACCCAGCGCCGCGATGCGCCCCCATGCGCGGCCCAGGGGGGCTCGGGCGCGACGGGCATGCGCGGAGGTGGCGGAAGGGCAGGGCGCTCGCACGGGTCCGTCGGCTGGCGTGGCAGCCGCCAGTGTAGGGCCATTGGCAGCTGTCCTGCTGGACGCGTGCGACACGGCCCAGCCCCCCGCATTGCTAGACTGCGCCGGCCTTTTCCCGTGGAGTCGCCGTGTCGCAAGACGCCCCTTCGCCCGACCTGCCCCCCATCGATCTGATCGATGCTGAAATCCGCCGCCTGACGCTGGGCACGACCGCGGCCGAGCTGCATGGCAGCCTGTGCGGGTGGCTTGCCGGCGGGGGGCCGTCGCGCCCGGAGTGGCTGCGCGACGTGCTGGCCGATCCGGCCGCGCCGGTGCCTGCCGACGGCAACGCGCTGGACCTGCTGCGGCTGGCCACCGCGGCCCAGCTGGGCGACCGCGATTTCGCGTTCGAACTGCTGCAGCCGCCAGTCGATGCCACCCTCGCCGAGCGCAGCGGTGCCCTGTTCGAGTGGTGCCGCGGTTTCCTGGGCGGCTTCGGGCTGTCCTCGGGGGAGCGCCCCACCCTGTCGGAAGAGGCGCTCGAGGCGCTGGGCGACATCGCCAAGCTTGCCGCGGCCGAACCCCAGGACGAAGGCGACGCCGAGGACGAGGACGCGCTTGCGGAGATCGAGGAATTCGTGCGGGTGGCCGCGTTGTTGCTGCATGGCGATTGCGTGCTGGCGGCGCGCCACCGGCAACGGTTGAACTGACGTGCGCGCCATCCCCCGCATTCCCCCCAAGACCTATCTGCGCCGCCGCAGGCAATTGATGCGGATGGCCGGCAACGACGCCATCCTGGTGCTGCCCGCAGCCAAGGAAACGGTCCGCAGCCGCGATACGCACCACCCTTATCGGCAGGATTCGGATTTTTCGTACCTCACCGGCTTCGCCGAACCCGAGGCAGTGCTGGTGCTGGTGCCGGGGCGTGCGCACGGCGAGTCGTTGCTGTTCTGTCGCGAGCGCGACCCGGAGCGCGAAGGCTGGGATGGCCCCCGCCAGGGGCCGGAAGGTGCCGTGGACGCGATCGGGATGGACGACGCTTATCCCATTGGCGACCTGGACGACATCCTGCCCGGGCTACTGGAAGGCCGCAGCCGGGTGTACTACCACTTCGGGCGCGATGCGGAGTTCGACCTGCAGCTGATCGGCTGGGTCAACCGCGTACGGGCGATGATGCGCATGGGTGCCCAGCCCCCCCACGAGTTCCTCGAGCTGGGCCACCTGCTGGACGAGATGCGCCTGTTCAAGGACCGCGACGAGCTCAAGCTGATGCAGCGCGCCGCGGATATCTCGGTCGAGGCGCACGCCGCGGTAATGGGCGAAGTACGTCCCGGCATGCACGAATACCAATTGCAGGCACGGCTGGAGTACGTGTTCCGCGTGCATGGCGCGGTGCCGGCCTACGGCAGCATCGTCGGTGCCGGTGCCAACGGCTGTGTGCTGCACTACGTCGCCAACACCGGGCGCATCAACGACGGCGACCTGGTGCTGGTCGATGCGGGTGCGGAGTTCCGCGGCTACGCGGCCGATATCACCCGCACGTTCCCGGCCAATGGCCGGTTCTCGCGGGAGCAGCGGTTGCTGCACGACCTGGTGGTCGAAGCGCAATCGGCCGCGCTGGCCCAGGCACGCGCTGGCGTTGCGTACCAGGCCGGGCACGACGCCGCGGTGGAGACGCTGACCGCAGGCCTGCTGGAACTGGGCCTGCTGAAGGGTTCGCTCGAGAAGAACATCGCCGATGAGCGCTACAAGCGCTTCTACCGGCACAAGACCGGCCACTGGATCGGCCTGGACGTGCACGACGTGGGCGAGTACCGCATCGACGGGCAGTCGCGCCTGCTGGAGCCGGGCATGGTCTTCACCATCGAGCCGGGCATCTATGTATCGCCCGGTGACACCAGCGTGGCGGCCAAGTGGCGCGGCATCGGTATCCGGATCGAGGATGACGTGCTGGTCACCGCCGATGGCCCCCGCGTGCTGACCGACGATCTGCCGCGCAGCGCCGAACAGATCGAAGCCTTCATGTCGGACAACGCACGCGCCGCCTAGGATCCTCTACTTTCAGGAGACTGGGACCCCCGCATGGAAATGTTGGCCAATCCGGAAATATGGATCGCCCTGCTGACGCTGACGGCACTGGAGCTGGTGCTGGGCATCGACAACATCATCTTCATCTCGATCCTTGCGGGCAGGCTGCCGCCCGAGCAACGGGACAAGGCGCGCAAGGTGGGCATCATGTTGGCGGCGGTGACCCGACTGGCGCTGCTGTTCGCCATTGCCTGGATCATCGGGCTCACCGCGCCCCTGTTCGAACTGTTCGGCCACACCTTCTCGTGGCGCGACCTGATCCTGATCTTCGGGGGCCTGTTCCTGATCGGGAAAGCCACCCATGAGATCCACCAGAAGCTCGAAGGCGACACCGAGGAAGTCGCGCAGTCCGCGACGGCGACCTTCGGGGGCGTGATCGCGCAGATCGCCCTGCTCGACGTGGTGTTCTCGCTGGACTCGATCATCACCGCGGTGGGCATGGTCGACGAACGCTGGGTGATGGTGACCGCGATCCTGATCTCGATCGCCTTCATGATCGCCTTCGCCAAGCCCATCAGCGACTTCGTGGAAAAGCACCCCACCATCAAGGTGCTCGCGTTGAGCTTCCTGATGATGATCGGCCTGGTGCTGATCGCCGACGGCTTCGCGGTGCACATCCCCAAGGGATATATCTACGCCGCCATGGCGTTCTCGGTGTTCGTCGAGATGCTCAACCTTTGGATCCGCAAGCGCAGCGCGAAGGCCCGGCCGGTCAAGCTGCACGAAAAGTACGTGGAAGGCGGTACCGGTACCCGCGCCGACTGAAGCCTGCCCACCACGGCCATCGAAAAAAAAGGCGCGGATCCGATCCGCGCCTTTTCCTGGGGTCGACCCGACGCCCTGCTGGCGCCCGGCCCTCGGCCATGGATCAGCCCAGCACCGCGAACGCCTCCCGGGTGAGGTTGACCGGCGCGCCCTCGGTGCAGACCACGTCGTCCTCGATGCGCACGCCGCCGAACGGGCGGAATGCCTCGACCTTGTCCCAGTCGACGCTGCCGGCGTGGGGGCCTTCGCGCAGTTCCTGCATCAACAGGTCGGCGAAGTAGAGCCCCGGCTCGATGGTGACGACCGCGCCCGGCTCCAGCGTCCGCGTCAGGCGGAGGAACGGGTGCCCTTCGGGCTTGTCGAGGGTACCGCCGCTGTCGCTCTGCGCGAACCCGCCCACGTCATGCACCTGCAGGCCGATGTAATGACCGATGCCGTGCGGGAAGAACTTGGCGCTGACGCCGGTTTCCACCATCGATTCGGGGGCCATGTCGACGATGCCCTGCTCGCGCAGGATGCGGGCGATCTCCAGGTGCGCGTCCAGGTGGATCTGGCGGTAATCCACCCCCGGACGCACCGCGTCGCACAGCCGCTGTTCGGCCGCGTCGACCGCGTCGATGAGCTGCTGGAACGCCCCGGACGTATCGGCCGCGTAGGTGCGGGTGATGTCGCACGCGTAGCCGGCATGGCTGGCGCCGGCATCGATCAGGAAGCTGCGTGACTCCTGCGGGGGCAGCCGGTCGCGCTGGGTGTAGTGCAGCACGGCGGCGTGCTCGTTGAGGCCCACGATATTGCCGTACGGCAGGTCGTTGGCGTCCTGCCGCGCCGCCTGGCAGTAGGCCAGGTGGATGCCGAACTCGCTGGCGCCGGCACGGAAGGCCCGTTCGGCAGCGCGATGCGCCCGCGCGCCGTGCGCTGACGCCAACCGCATCATTTCGATCTCGTACCCGGTCTTGCGGGCACGGTGGTAGTCGAGGTACGCCAGCACGGGCGACGGGTTGTTGGGCACGTAGTTGCCCAGCGCCGACTGCGGCTCGCCCAGGATCGCGCACCGTGCCGGGTTGCCCGGCAGGTGCTGGAGCGCCTCCTCCGGCGTGCGGATGATGGTGACGTCGAATTCGCCGACCCAGTACCCGCGCGGGGCCTCGGGAACCGCGTGCCAGTAGTCGAACGGCTGCAGGTACAGCAGGCGCGGCCGCTGGCCGGGGGTATGCACCAGCCAGCTGCCCGGCGTGGCGGTGAGCGGCAGCCAGGCTTTGAACTGGGGGTTCACCGCATAGGGGTAGTCGCGGTCGTCGAACACCTGGTAGTGCGAGGTGCCGGCGGGAACGACGAGGTGTTCGTAGCCGCCGCGCTCAAGCGCGACATCCGCGCGGCGTTGAATATCCTGCAGGTGTTGCCGGTATACCATCGGTAGATCGTGGGCGGTCATGGGGGCGCCTGTTCTTGGATACGTCGAAGGATTCTGACGGATTCGCATCCAGGCCGCTGGAGGCGGAGGGCGCGCGCGTTGCCCCACTGGGCGTGCCGGCCGGTGTGTGGAGCCTGCTGGCGCTGGTGCTGGGCGTGGTACTGACGCTGTGGGCGGTGCAGGCGCAGCAACGGCAGGACGAGGCCGAGCGGCGGGTGGCGTTCACCCACCTGGCTGATCGCGCCCACGCCGCCGTGCTGGACCGCCTGCGGGCATGCGAAATGCTCGCCCGCTCGGTGCAGACGATGTTCCTGACGTCCGAGGAAGTCACCGCCGACGAGTTCCGGGCGATGTACGCCAACCTGGATCCACGCACGCTGGTGCCCGGCATGCAGGCGCTGGTGGTGGCCCGCCGTGAAACCCGGGCCGATGGCGACCACTACGTCTATCACGCCGACTTCGTGCAGCCGCGCGCCGGTAACGAGGCCTTGTTCGGGCTGGACGTCAACACCCAGCCGGCGAACCTGGCGGCGGTCCTCGCCTCGCGCGACAGCAACCGTCCTGCACTCTCGGCACCGTTCCGGCTGGCGCAGGTGGCTGCCGATGGTGGCGCCGCCGATGGCGTGACCTTCCGCCTGCCCATCTACAGCCCGGGCCAGCCGCCGGGAAGCGTGGCCGAGCGCCGCGAGCGGATACGCGGCTCGCTGGCGATCTCGTTCCAGCTCCATAGCCTGATCCAGACCGCGCTCCCCGAAGACGGTGCCTCGCACCTGCACGTCGAGATTACCGACGTGACCGGCCCCGAGCCGCTGGCGTTGTTCGACTCACACACCGGGGCCCACGCGGACGCGCCCACTGCGCACCGCTACGACAAGGAATTGCGCTATGGGGGCCGCGCGTGGCGGCTGTCGATGCATCCGCTGGGACATGATGCGCAGACAGCCTTCTGGCAGCGATCGCCATTGCTGCCGGGCCTGCTCGCCAGTGCACTGCTGGCATTGCTGGTGTCTTCAGTGGTCAACACCCGACGGCGCGCGGTGGATCTTGGCAACCGGATGAGCCGCCGTTACCGGGAAAGCGAAGAGCGCTTCCGTGCGCTCAACGAACTGCTGCCGGCCCTGGTGGTGCTTGCCCGCCAGGACACCGGGCGCATCACCTATGCCAACCAGGCTTCGCGCCTGCGGCTGGGTGAGGAGGTGTGCGAACTGGAGCTGCCGACACTGTTCGAGGACGAGGGCCTGCGTGAACGCATCCTGGCGTGCGACCAGAGCAGCTGCCTGAACATGGAGGCGGTGTTGCGCAGTGCGAACGGGGATCGCTTCTGGGCGTCGCTTTCAATCGCGCGGGTCGACGTGGGTGGTGAGTCCAAGCTGCTGATGGTCGCCAGTGACATATCCGAGCAGCGCCAGCTGACCGAGTTGCTCAGCTACCAGGCCAGCCACGATGCGTTGACGGAACTCTACAACCGCCGCGAGTTCGAGCGGCGCGTGGAGCGCGCGCTGATCGTGACGGCTGCCGGCGGGGCGCCGGCGGCGTTGCTCTACATCGACCTTGACCAGTTCAAGCTGATCAACGACACCTCCGGCCACATCGCCGGCGACCAGCTGCTTATCCAGCTGGCCATCAACATGCGCGAGCAGCTGCGCGGCGGCGACGTGCTGGCGCGCCTGGGCGGCGACGAGTTCGGCGTACTGGCGACAAACGTGCACGACCAGGCCGGCGCCAGCAACGTCGCCGAGCGCCTGCGCGAGCGTATCGACGGCTACGTGTTCGTCTGGGAGCAGCGCACCTACACCATCAGCGCCAGCATCGGCGCGGTGATGATCGACCACCCCAACGTCAACCTGAAGGACCTGCTGGCACAGGCCGACACCGCCTGCTACATGGCCAAGGAGAGCGGACGCAACCGCGTGCACTTCTATTCGGCCCAGGACGACGACACCACCCGTCGCCAGACCGAGATGGAATGGGCCAACCGCCTGCGCTGGGCGGTGGAGGAGGGGCGCCTGCTGCTCAAGTACCAGGAGGTCTGGCCGCTGGCCGCCCCCTCCAATGGCAAGCCGCATATCGAACTTTTGCTGCGCTTCCGCGACGAGCAGGGCCGGCTGGTGCCACCGGGCGCGTTCATGCCCGCCGCCGAGCGCTACGGCCTGATGCCGATGATCGACCGTTGGGTGGTGGAGACGGCGCTGTCCAATTTCGACCGGCTGCATCCGAGTGGGCCGGACCTGCAACTGGCCACCATCAACCTGTCCGGCGCGAGCATTGAGGACGACGCGTTGGCCACGCTGGTGCTGGACCTCATCGAACAGCACGGCATCGACCCCGGCCGGGTCTGCTTCGAGATCACCGAGACGGTCGCGGTGCGCCACCTGTCGCAGGTCTCGCGCTTCATCGAGCGGCTGCGCGCGGCTGGCTGCCTGATCGCGCTGGACGATTTCGGCGCGGGGATGTCGTCGTTCGGCTACCTGAAAAACCTGCCGGTGGACATCATCAAGATCGATGGGAGCTTCATCCGCGACATCCTGGTCGACCCGATGAGCCACGCCATCGTCGGCGCGGTGACCGACATCGGCCACCGCCTCGGGCTGAAGGTGATCGCCGAGTGGGTGTCGAGCGAGGAAATTGCCCAGGAACTGCACGACATGGGCGTGGACTACGCCCAGGGCTACGTGCTGCACAAGCCCGAACCGGTGGTGTTCCACCGTGGCTTGACGGGTGATGGGGACTGAAGGGCGCCCCCGGGCACGCCGGCCGGGCCAGTTCCCTGGCTGGGTGGGCGCTGCGCGCGCGGGCCTACTCGTAGGTGCCCCCGGGCATGTCCAGCCACTCGCGCAAGTGCTGCATCTGGCTTTCCATCAGGGTAACGAAGCGGAACCCGCTCCAGGTCTGGCCGGGTGCGCTGGCCGCGTCCTGCCACAGCAGGTGGGCACCGACCTCGATGGTCGCGGGCGCTTCGGTGCCCAGCGCCAGGTCGAACCGGAACTGGTAGAGCGCGTCCTCCACCAGCGGCACGCTCGCCATCAGCAGCATGCCGCTCTCGGACAGGTTGCTGAGCCGGCCGACCACGCGCTCGGTCATGGTGTCGACCACCTGGACGTTGTCGGGCACCTTGCGCCGGCGGACGCGGCGGAATTCATCGTTCATGGGGTGGCCTCGCGCGGCGCACGCTCACCGATGCCCGCGAAGCTGCGAAGCGCGCCCAGCGCCGCCTGCCAAGCGCGGTCGACGATGCGCCCGCGCTCGGCGGTGACCACCCGCACCTCGCGCTTGGCCATCAACCGCGCCAGGTGGTCCAGCGACTCCTCGCCTACCCGCTGGCCGCGCTGGTTGACCAGCAAGGCATGGCCGGTGACCGGGCTGAACCAGGCGAGTCGCCGGCGAACGACGTCGCCCTGCTGGTTGGTGGCGATTTCCAGCCAGGTGCCGAACGGCAGCGTACGCAGGTAGTCATAGCGTGCCTGTTCGTCGGGTGTGCGCGGCGTGGCCTTGCTCTTGCCGGAGTCGGTATCTTCGCCAAGGCGGGTGCGGGCCTTGAGCTTCATCGCCAGCTCGGTACGCGATGCCGGGTCGTCGTCGTCCTCGTCGCGGCCCTGTGTCAGTCGCCGGGCGATCGCGCCGGCTTCGTCGGCGTGGTACCCGACCAGTGCCAGGGCATGTTCGATCCGTTGCTCCAGGTCGGCCGGTGCCGGAGCGGCGCCGGAACTCGCGGCGACGATCTCGTCCGTGGCCTTGCGGTTGCTGTGCCACTCGTCGGAGTCCTCGCCGTTGCGCAGCAGGGTGAGGGTGAGCACGTCACTCCAGGCTTGCGCCAGCAGCGTGCGCACGAACTTCGGCAGGCGTTGCTCACGCATCGCCTCGTCGATGATCTCGCCCGAACGCCGCTTGGCGACAGCCAGTTTCTCCTTGCCCCGCGCGGCTTCCACGTGGCGCCGCTCGGTGACTTCGGCCTTGCGCGCCAATGCCTGCAGGTGGCCCTGCAGCCGTTCGTTGGCGGCCTGGAACACGGACGGGTCGCCGCGGTAGTTCTCGACCACGTGGTCGACGGCTTGGCCGAGGTGGGCCTCCAGCTGCGGGTCGACCTCGTCCTCGTCCAGCCAGGTGGCGCCGGCTTCGGCGACCGAGTTGAGGAGTTGCCGGGCCGGGTGCTGGCTGTGCACGAAGAACGCCCGGTCCTGAAGCGCGGCGCGCGCCAGCGGCACCTGCAGCTTCTCGAGCATCTCGTTGCTTGCCGAGCCTGCACGCAGCTCGCGTCCGATCTCGGCATAGAGCATGCCCAGCAGCTCGAAGGTGTCGTTGTCCTCGCGCGAGAGCGTGGCGGCGCGCCCGTGCTGTTGCCGGCTCTGCGCCAGCAGTGTCTGCTTGATGTCGGCCAGGCTGGTGCGTTGGCCTCCGGGCTTGCGTGCCGGCACCGCCGCCTGCTGCGACTCCAGCGCCGCCACCACGTCGGGCGTGGGCAGCGCCGTGCGCCTTTCGCCCTGTGGCTCGGATTTCAGCTTGCCCAGCAGGTCGCGGCGGCTGCCCAGCAGGTCCTGCAGCAGCGAAAAGGCGATGTCCTCGTCTTCGCCCCGGACCGCATCGGCCTCGCCGTACCACGCGGTGTGGGGGCGCGGCCCGTTGCGGGAGCGCGCCGTGGCCGGGCCGCCCTCCTCGCCGGCCGAACCGGTCGATCGATCGGCTTTCGTGGCGGCGCCATCGCGGCCGGTCGACTGCGCAGTGGGCCGCACTCGCAGTGGGACGTACGACAGGCTGGGCAGGATGTTGTCGCGTGCGAGCAGGGCATTCATGGTCTCGACCAGCTGTGCATAGCCGGACATGACCTGGCTGTCGAAGCTCTTGAACAGCAGCTGCATCGAATGCGCGTCGATGTTGAGCACGCTGGCGGCCTCGGCCAGCAGCCGCCCGAGCGCGTGCGGACCGACCGGCAGGTGCTCGGCGTCGAAGGCGGGTGCGCCGGCCAGAACGCCGAAGCGCTGGCCCAGCAGCATCAGCGGAAGGCCGGCACGTGCCTCGTGGCGCGAGGCTACGGCCTGGACCATTGCTTCCTGGGTGACTTCGGCTTCGTCGACCAGACGCAGGGTTTCGAAGGCGGGGGCCAGGCCGTGGACTTCCACCGCCGGCGCCGACATGGGGCCGCGGATGCGGGTCAGCTCGTGCTCCAGCGCGGCCAGGTAGCGGGGTACCAGGTCGGAGCGGTTCTGGCGGATGCGCCGTAGCGTTTCGAAATGGCGGCTCTGCTCACCGGCGTTGCGGGCCTGCTCGGCCAGCCTGAACAGCTGCTGCTCGAAATCAGACAGCATGCGTTCGAGCTGGCGCTCCAGCTCGTCCGACAGCAGTGCATAGAGATGTTCAAGCGCGCCGTGGACGCGTCGGGGCAGGGCGGCCGATTCGAGCGTGGATCGCATGGGTGCAGTGCCGAAGTAGTCCAGCTTGGCGGACATGCCTGATCACCGGGTTCGTTCGATATAAACACGCCACCCCACGCGCCCGCCAGCCCTGCCGGCCCGGACGACCGGAAAGCGCGGCCAGAACAAACCAACGTGACGGCGCGACCGGAGCGGCCACGGGCCGTTCCCCGATAGTTCGGATCAGGCTGCGGGAGGCCGGCCTGCGCCTGGCCCGACAGGACCAGGGGCGGGGGCGGACGGCCGAGGCGTGGGCCTGGCGGTCGGCGCCAGGAACAGCATCGTCACGTCGTTGGTGAAGCGCCGGCCCAGTTCAGTGGGGCGGATGCGGTCCTGCGCATTTTCCAGCCATCCGCGCGCGAAGGCATCGCGAAGCGCGCCATCGATCACCACGGAGGGGAGACCGGTTCGCGCCTGGAACTCCGCCAGCGAAAATCCGTCCACCAGCCGCAGCACGTTGAGCATGTACTCGAACGGCCGGCGCGTCGGCTCGATCCGCTCATCGCCGCCGATCGCCTCGGGGCGCCCTGCAGTTGCGATGTAGCGGGACGGGTGCTTGAGCTTCCATCGGCGCAGGATCGATTGCTCGTGGCCCAGGGTCAGCTTGCCGTGCGCACCGGCGCCGATGCCCAGGTAGTCGCCGTAGCGCCAGTAGTTGAGGTTGTGCGCGCACTGCCGGCCGGGTCGGGCGTAGGCGCTGACCTCGTATTGCGCGAAGCCTGCCTCGTGCAGCAGGGCCTGGCAGTGCTCCTGCATGTCCCACCCCGTGTCCTCGTCGGGCAGGCCGGCGGGCGGGCGGGCGGCGAATACGGTATTGGGCTCCATCGTGAGCTGGTAGTGGGATACGTGCGCGGGCTGTAATGCAAAGGCACGCACGAGGTCGCGCTCGGCCATCGCCAGGTCCTGTCCCGGCAGCGCGTACATCAGGTCGATGTTGATGTTGTCGAAACCGGCGTCCTGGGCCAGCTTCACCGCGGCGTCGGCCTCGGCGCTGTCATGGATCCGGCCGAGCCGCGCCAGGCACCCGTCGTCGAAACTCTGGACGCCGAAGCTCAACCGGTTCACCCCGGCGCCGCGGTAGTGCTCGAAGCGCCCGTGCTCGGTCGTGCCGGGGTTGGTCTCCAGGGTGATCTCGCAGCCGGGCGCGAAGCGCAGGCGGCTGCTGGCACCCTGCAGGAAGCGGTCGATCGCGTCGGCCGGGAACAGGCTGGGCGTGCCGCCACCGAAGAATACGCTGTGCACGGTTCGGCCCCAGACCAGCGGCAGGTCGAAGTCGAGGTCGGCCAGCAAGGCGTCTACGTACGGCTCGAACGGCAGCGCGCCGCGCCCCTCGTGCGAGTTGAAGTCGCAGTAGGGGCACTTGCGCACGCACCAGGGCAGGTGGACGTAAAGCGACAGCGGGGGTGGCGCGAGGGTCATGCCGCCATTGTCCTCCCCCGCGCGCAGGAACTGTAGGAGCGGCTTCAACCGCGATCCGCGGGACACGCGGTTTCAAACCTGTAGGAGCGACGTAAGTCGCGATCGAGGTAGCCGAAGTTCCGCGGTCGCGACTTACGTCGCTCCTACAGGAAGCCACGCCCGGATCACGGAAACCGCGGCCGCTATAGGGCCGAAATGGCGTGCTGCAACTTCGCCAGTGCGCGGCCCCGATGGCTGATGCGGTTCTTGGTGGCCGGTTCCAGCTCGGCGGCGGTCAGGCCGGTTTCAGGGTCCAGGAACACCGGGTCGTAGCCAAAACCGGCCTCGCCGCGCGGGGCGTGCAGGATCCGGCCGCACCACTCCCCCTCGGCGAGCAGTGGCCGCGGGTCGTCCGGGTGGCGCAGCAGCGCCAGCGTGCAGTGGAAGTGGGCTCCACGCTGCGCCTCCTGAACCCCGTCCAGGGCGTCCAGCAACTTGGCGATGTTGGCGTCCGCGTCCCCATGGGTGCCGGCATAGCGCGCCGAGTACAGCCCGGGTGCGCCGTCCAGTGCGTCAACGCACAGGCCCGAGTCGTCGGCCAGCGCTGGAAGCCCCGTGACTCGGGAGGCGTGCCGGGCCTTGAGCAGCGCATTCTCGACGAAGCTCAGGCCGGTCTCTTCGATGTCCTCGACGCCGAGGTCCCGCTGGGAAACGAATTCAAGCCCCGCATCGGAGAGCAGCCGATTGAATTCGGCGAGTTTCCCGGCATTGCCGCTGGCGACCACGATTCGGGTCATGGATTCCTGATTCTGTAGGAGCGGCTTCAACCGCGATCGAGTGGTACCACCTGTAGGAGCGACGTGAGTCGCGACCGGGCCTTGCGGGAACCGGGTGGCAGACGTTGCCCGCGTCACCTTTCCGGACGCATTCGCGGCAGAAGCCGCTCCTACAGGAAGCGGATCTGAGACACTCGAGGATCCTGCACGGGCCCTACGCCGGCAATCCCAATGCCGCGCGCTGGTGCCCCACCAGCTGCGCGATGCCGGTTGTGGCCAGCGAGGTCAGCGCATCGAGTTCCTCGCGGCGGAAGGCGTGGCCCTCGGCCGTGCCCTGCAGTTCGATGAAACCGCCGCCGTCGTTCATCACGACGTTCATGTCGGTATCGCAGTCGCTGTCCTCGGCATAGTCCAGGTCCAGCACGGGCACGCCCTTGTAGATGCCCACCGACACCGCGGCCACCGCGCCGGTGATCGGGGTGCGCCCGCTGCGGCCGGGCTTGATCTCGCCGCGGCCGATCAGCCATTGCACGGCGTCCACCAGGGCAACGTAGGCACCGGTGATGGCCGCAGTCCGGGTACCGCCGTCGGCCTGCAACACGTCGCAGTCCAGGGTGATCGTGCGCTCGCCCAGCGCCTTGCGGTCCACGCAGGCGCGCAGGCTGCGGCCGATCAGGCGCTGGATCTCCAGCGTCCGGCCGCCCTGCTTGCCACGGCTCGCCTCGCGATCGTTGCGGGTGTGGGTGGCGCGCGGCAGCATGCCGTACTCGGCGGTGACCCAGCCTTCGCCCTTGCCGCGCAGGAACGGCGGAACGCGGTTCTCGACGCTGGCGGTGCACAGCACCCGGGTCTGGCCGAACGACACCAGCACCGAGCCTTCCGCGTGGGCGGTGTAGCCGCGCTCGATGCGCACGTCGCGCAACTGGTCGGCGGCACGGCCGCTGGGTCGGGAAAAGGCTGCGGACATGCGCGGATTACCGTCAACGGGGCGCGCGAGTTTACCATTCGCCTCCAACGCCCCCGGTCTGCCTGACGGGTTCACCCGCCGGGCCCGCCCGCCGCCTCTGTTCGCCCGCGACGGGGCTGCCGGGCGTCCCGCCGAACCGCGCCACGCCGCGCACCCACCGGAGATGCAATGTCAATCCGCAGCATGACCGCCTACGCCAGCGGCGAACGCGCCACCGAATGGGGCGCGCTTTCCTGCGAGCTGCGGTCGGTCAACCACCGTTTCCTGGAGATCGGCGTCCGCCTGCACGACGACCTCCGCGCGTTGGAGCCGGTGCTGCGCGAACGCATCGCCTCGCGCCTGTCGCGCGGCAAGCTCGACCTGGTGTTCCGCCTGCGCAGCCCGGAAGGTGCGGCTGGCCTGCAGGTCGATCCCACCCGGCTGCGCGAGTTGAGCGACCTGGCGATCGACCTGGCGGCGCGTTTCCCCGGCCTGCACACCGACTTGACCGACCTGCTGCAGTTCCCCGGCGTGCTGCAGGCACCGGCCGCCGACCCCGCCGCCCTGCAGGCCGAGGCGCTGGCGCTGCTGGACGAGGTGCTGGACGAGTTCGTCACCTCGCGTGAGCGGGAGGGCGCCAAGCTGGCCGCTGCGATCAACGAACGGGTCGACGGCATCGAGCGCATCGCCGGCGACGTGCGTGCGCTGATGCCCACGATCCGCGAAGGCCAACGCCAGAAGCTGGCCGCCCGCCTGGCGGACCTGTCCACCCCCGGGGGCGCGCCACTCGACCAGGGACGGCTGGAACAGGAACTGGTGATGTGGTTGCAGAAGCTCGACGTGGACGAGGAGCTGGACCGTCTCGACGCGCATGTCGGGGAGGCCCGCCGGGTGCTGAAGCTGCGCGAGGCGGTGGGCAGGCGGCTCGACTTCCTGCTGCAGGAGTTCAACCGCGAGGCCAACACCCTGGGCAGCAAGTCCGTCGATGCGCGCAGCTCCGCCGCTGCGGTCGAGCTCAAGGTCCTGATCGACCAGGTCCGCGAACAGGTGCAGAACATCGAATGACCATGCGAGGCACGCTCTTCATCGTTGCCGCACCCTCCGGCGCCGGGAAGTCCAGCATCGTCAACGCGGTGCTGGCCCGCGACCCCAACATCCGCCTGTCCATCTCCTTCACCTCGCGCCAGCCCCGCCCCGGCGAGCGCCATGCCGAGCACTACCACTTCGTGGGCAAGGACGAGTTCGAATCGATGGTCGCCAACGGCGACTTCTTCGAGCACGCCCTGGTGCATGGGGACTGGAAGGGCACCGCGCGGCAGTCGGTGGAGCCGCAACTGGCCGCCGGCCACGACGTGCTGCTGGAGATCGACTGGCAGGGCGCGCGCCAGGTGAGGGCCAAGGTGCCGGGGCTGGTGAGCGTGTTCATCCTCCCGCCCTCCCGGGCCGCACTGGAGCAACGCATGCGCGCGCGCGGGCAGGACAGCGAGGACGTGATCGCCCAGCGGCTGTCCGCGGCGCGGGAGGAAATGAGCCACTACGGCGAGTTCGACTACGTGGTCGTCAACGAGACCTTCGCCGTCGCGGTTGATGAAATGTGCGCCATCTTCACCGCCAGCCGCCTGCGCCGGGAGGCGCAGGTCGCCCGCCACGGGCGCCTGATCACCGCGCTGCTGGCCGATTGAGTCGGGGTGTCGTGCCGGTGTGCGCGACGCCACCGGGGTGGCCTGCGGGTGGGGTTGCCGGTTCGCCATAACTGTCTGATTTAAAAGAAAGTGCTTGTACGGGCGTGTCGCTCCCGCTACACTCCCGTCCCCTTTGTGTACCCCACGACGGCCGCCCGGCCGCCAGGAGCCCCATGGCCCGCATCACCGTAGAAGATTGCCTGGAAGTGGTCGATAACCGCTTCGAACTCGTCATGATGGCCGCCAAGCGCGCCCGCCAGCTGGCAAATGGCGTAGAGCCGCAGCTGGAGAACGACTCCAACGACAAGCCCACCGTGATGGCGCTGCGCGAGATCGCCGCCCGCCGGGTCAACCCCGAGTACATCGATGCGGTCGAGAAGTCCGAGCGCGACCGCAAGGAGCGCGAGGCCCTGGAATGGGCTGCCGCCGAGGTGGTGGCCGACGAGGACCTGGCCAAGGGCGACGACTGAGTCGCGTCGCCGCCTCGCCCGAAGGCCCCGCTCCGGCGGGGTTTTTTGTTGCCCGGCGCGCGGCCGTCGCGCTGATGGCGGTGGAGTCGGCACGGCAGGGCCTGGAAGGTCCGGCCAGCGCGTCCGTCCGCATGCGGTCCAGCCATCTGCCTGCGGACCGTTTTTCCTTTTCCCACAAAGCGTTGCGCCGCTTGACGGCAGGCGCGTAGATTGCCCCCATGACCCCCGTCGCCCCCGCCATTCGCCCGCCCGACATGACCGGGGTCGATGACCCGTCGGTGCCGGACTACGTGCGTGAGCTTGAGCAGGCCGCCCACTACCTGCCGCAGGACCAGCGGGCGGTCCTGAGGCGGGCCTGGGCGGTGGGCGCGGCGGCGCACGCGGGACAGACCCGCAAGACGGGCGAGCCCTACATCACCCATCCGATCGCGGTGGCACGGGTGCTGGCCGACCAGGGTCTGGACGTGGAAACGCTGATCGCGGCGATCCTGCACGACACCATCGAGGACACCCCGCTGACCCGGGACTGCCTGGCCAGCGAGTTCGGCGAGACCGTGGCCGAACTGGTCGACGGTGTCACCAAGCTCGACAAGCTGCACTTCCGCGACCGCCAGGAAGCCGCCGCCGAGAGCTTCCGCAAGATGCTGCTGGCGATGTCGCGCGACCTGCGGGTGATCCTGATCAAGCTTGCCGACCGCCTGCACAACATGCGCACGCTGGGCGGACAGGGGTCGGAGGCGCGCGAGCGCATCGCCCTGGAAACACTGGAGATCTACGCGCCGATCGCCCAACGCCTGGGCATGAACCTGATCAAAGCCGAGCTGCAGGACCTGGGTTTCCGTGCGCTGCACCCGTGGCGCCACGCGGTGATCGAAAAGCGCATCCGGACCCAGCCGGTGGTGCGGCGCGAGTCGCTGGTGCAGATCGAGGCCAACCTGGCCCAGCGCCTGGCCAAGGAAAAAGTGCCGCACCGCCTGATCAGCCGGGTGAAGTCCCCCTGGAGCATCTATTCGAAGATGCGCGCCGAGCACAAGAGCTTCACCCAGGTGATGGACGTGTTCGGCTTCCGCATCGTGGTGCGATCGGTCGCCGACTGCTACCACGCGCTGGGCGTGGTGCACGCCACCTACAAACCGCTGGATGCGCGCTTCCGCGACTTCATCGCCATTCCCAAGGCCAACGGATACCAGTCGCTGCACACGGTGCTGTTCGGCCCCTACGGCTCACCGGTGGAAGTGCAGATCCGCACCGAGGAGATGGACCTGATCGCCGAGCGCGGCATTGCGGCGCACTGGTCCTACAAGGATGGTGGAGAGGGCCCCAACAGCGCCCAGAGCCGTGCGCACAACTGGATCACCGGCCTGGTGGAGTCGCAACACGCGACCGGCTCGTCGCTGGAGTTCCTGGAGAACGTCAAGGTCGACCTGTTCCCCGACGAGGTCTACCTGTTCACCCCGCAGGGCGACATCCTGTCGCTGCCACGCAACGCCACCGCGCTCGATTTCGCCTACGCGGTGCACACCGACGTTGGCAACACCGCGGTGGCCGCGCGCGTCGACGGAAAGCTCTCGCCGCTGCGCACCAAGCTGGCCAGCGGCCAACGCATCGAGGTGATCACCGCCCGCTCGTCCGCACCCAAGCCGCAGTGGCTCGAGTTCGTGGTCTCGGGCAAGGCGCGCACGGCGATCCGCCAGCAGCTCAAGCACATCGGCCACGAGGACGCGGTGCAACTGGGCCACCGCATGCTCGACCGCGCGCTGGAAGCATTGGAGACCTCGTTGGACCGCGTGCCTGGCGAGCGGGTCGATGCCTACCTCGCCGAACACCGCTACCCGCGACTGGAACCGCTGCTTGCCGACATCGCGCTGGGCAACCGCATGCCCAGCCAGGTCGCGGTGGCGCTGGCGCGTGCCGCGACGGGGAAGGCCGCGCGGCGAACCATCGACCCGGTAGCGCTGCCGGAGGACAAGATCCTGATCACCGGTGCCGAGCGCGGGGTGATCAGCTTCGCCAACTGCTGCCTGCCGGTCCCCGGCGACGAGATCATGGGCTACCACACCGCGGGCAAGGGCCTGGTGGTGCACCGGCTGGACTGTCCGAACGTGGCCGAGTACCGCAAGTCGCCCGACCGCTGGGTCGGGGTGGGCTGGGACCGGGGGATCAGCGGCGATTTCGCCGCGGCGTTGAAGATCGAGGTCGACAACCGCCCGGGCGCGTTGGCACAGGTCGCGGCCGCCATCGCCGAGGTGGAATCCAACATCGACCGGGTGGAGTACATCGACCGCGACGCCAACATGGCAGTACTGCGCTTCGCAATCGAAGTCAGCGACCGCCGCCACCTTGCCGACGTGATCCGCAAGGTGCGCAAGCTGGGCGTGGTGATGGGCATCCAGCGCATCTGACGAGCTCGCCGCGGGCGCCGGTCGGCGCAGGTACGTCGCCCACCACCCGGCGCGGCGAAACCCGACCCGGCCGGGGCGGCTGCTTCGCTACACTGGCGCGTCCTTCGACCCCGGAGTCCGCATGCCCCGCATCGCCATCCACACCGACCAGGCGCCCGCTGCGATCGGGCCGTATTCACAGGCCGTCCGCGCAGGCGGGACGGTCTACCTGTCGGGCCAGATCCCGCTCGACCCCTCGACCGGTGAACTGGTCGAGGGCGACATCCAGGCGCAGGCCCGTCGCGCGTTCGACAACCTGAAGGCCGTATGCGAAGCGGCCGATGGCTCGCTCGGCCAGGTGGCCCGGCTCGGCCTGTACCTGACCGACCTGTCGGATTTCGCTGCGGTCAACGCGGTCATGGCCGAGTATTTCGACGCGCCCTATCCGGCCCGCTCCACCATCCAGGTCTCGGCCCTGCCCAAGGCGGCCGCATTCGAAGTCGACGCGGTGCTTGTCCTCGAATGATCCCGGGGCGGGGCAGCCGGCCCCCGCGGGGGTCGCGGCGCCGCGGCGCCGCCTGATGCGTCGCAACGTGCGACCCGCGCCGGCGCTGGCGGCCGTCGGCGACACACCCCTGACGGCGTTGCCCGGCTGTGGGCCCCGGGTTGCCGAAAAGCTGGCCGCCCGCGGCCTGCATTGCCTGCAGGACCTGTGGCTGCAGCTGCCCCGGCAATATGAAGACCGCACCCGCTTGACCCGCATCGCCGACCTGCAGCCGGGCGTGGCCGCGCAGGTGGAGGGCCGGGTGGAGGCGGTCGAACGCGGCTTCCGCTACCGGCCCGTGCTGCGGGTCGCGCTGGACGACGGCTCGCGGGCGACGCTGGTGCTGCGGTTCTTCCATTTCCGGGCCGCGCAGGTGGCGCAGTTCGTCCCCGGCGCCCGTTTGCGGTGCTATGGCACGCCCCGGCCGGGGCAGAACGGTCTGGAGATCGTGCACCCCAGCTACCGGGTCATCGGCGACGATGAAGCTGCCGACCTGGGCGATGCGCTGGACCCGGTGTATCCGGCGCTGGAAGGCATTGGCGCTGCCTCGCTGCGCCGGCTGATCGGCCTTGCGCTGGACCGGTTGCCCGATGACTCCGCGTTGGAGCTGGTGCCAGGCGACCTGCGCGACGCCGCGCGGCTGCCCGACGGCAGCATGCTGCCCTCGCTTCGCGAGGCGCTGGTGGCGGTGCACCGTCCGGGCCGCGACCAGGACGTGTCGCTGCTGCTGGCCGGCACCCACCCGGCGCAGCGAAGGCTGGCGCTGGAGGAACTGCTTGCACACCATCTCAGCCTGCGGCGGCAACGCATCGCCCAGCAGGCGCACGCCGCGCCGGTGCTGGACCGGTTCGAGCTGGCCGACCGGCTGCAACGGGCGCTTCCGTTCGACTTGACCGCCGCGCAGGGGAGGGTGTTCGACCAGGTTGCCGCAGACGTGGGGCAGCCCACGCCCATGCTGCGCCTGGTCCAGGGCGACGTGGGCAGCGGCAAGACCGTGGTCGCCGCGCTGGCGGCCCTGCTGGCGGTGGCGTCAAACCGGCAGGCGGCGTTGATGGCGCCGACCGAACTGCTGGCCGAGCAGCACCTGGCCAACCTGCGGGCTTGGCTCGAGCCGCTGGGGGTGCGGGTGGCGTGGCTGGCCGGCAAGGTCACCGGGCGCGCGCGCCGGCAGGCGCTGGAGGCCGTTGCCTCTGGCGAGGCGCAGGTGGTGGTGGGGACCCACGCGCTGATGCAGGCGGGCGTCGCCTTCCACGACCTGGCACTGGCCATCGTCGACGAGCAGCACCGGTTCGGCGTGCACCAGCGCCTGGCGCTGCGCGACAAGGGCGCCGTCGCCCCGGGAGGGCCGGGGTTGCCGGGTGATGCCATCGTCCCGCACCAGCTGGTCATGACGGCGACTCCGATCCCGCGCACGCTGGCCATGTCGGCCTATGCCGACCTGGACGTGTCGGCGATCGATGAGCTGCCGCCGGGGCGCACGCCGGTGCAGACGGTGGTGCTCAACGCAGGCCGCCGTCCCGCTCTGGTCGAGCGCATCCGCGAGGCGTGCGCGGAGGGCCGGCAGGCCTACTGGGTGTGCACCCTGATCGACGACAGCGACGAGGTCGTGGCGCAGGCGGCGCAGACCACCTTCGAGGAGCTGGGCACGCAACTGCCCGGGGTCCGGGTCGGACTGGTGCACGGACGCCTCAAGGCGGCCGAAAAGCAGGCGACGATGGCCGCCTTCAAGCGAGGGGAGATCGACCTGCTGGTCGCCACCACCGTGATCGAGGTGGGCGTGGACGTACCCAATGCCTCGCTGATGGTGATCGAGAACGCCGAGCGGCTGGGGCTGGCGCAGTTGCACCAGTTGCGCGGGCGCGTCGGCCGCGGCCGCGAGGCATCCACCTGCGTGCTGGTGTACCAGGCGCCGCTGTCGGCTACCGCACGGGCGCGGCTGGAAACCATGCGCGAGACCTGCGACGGATTCCTGATCGCCGAGAAGGACCTGGAGCTGCGCGGTCCCGGCGAGCTGCTGGGCACGCGCCAGACCGGGGTGGCCGGGTTCCGTGTTGCCGACCTGGCGCGCGATGCCGACCTGCTGCCGCAGGTGCATGCGCTGGCCGGCCGCCTGTTGGCCGACCACCCCGCCATCGCCGAACGCATCGTGCAACGCTGGGTCGGGGGCGCGGCGCGGTACGCTTCGGCCTGACGCCGCACGTCGGTGGCGGGCCCGTCCAGGAGACGCAGGCGATGAAGTGGTTGATCTGGCCGCTGCTGGCGATCGCCGCGTGGCAGGGGTATCAGCAGCTCAGTCAGCCCTCGGCTTCCCCCGGGCAGCCGGAGATCGACCAGGCGGCGCACGGGCCGGGGAGCGAGCAGCGTCGAGCACCGGTCCTCGCCCGTCGGCCGGCAGCGGCGGTGCCGACGGCACCCGGGTTCCAGTGCGATGGACGCCGGCACTGCACGCAGATGGGGTCGCTCGAGGAGGCGCGCTACTTCGTGCGCAACTGCCCGGGTACCCGGATGGACGGGGACCACGACGGCGAACCCTGCGAAAATGACAGCCGCTGGCGATGACGGACCGACATGACTGACCTGATCCCACTGCTGATCGATACCGACCCGGGCGTAGACGATGCCTTGGCATTGCTCATGGCCTTCGCCGATCCCCGCCACGAGGTGGTGGGGCTGACGATCGCCGCCGGCAACGTCGGACTGGCGCACACCGTGGGCAATGCCCTGAAGCTGTGCGAAGTGGCCGGCGTCGATGTGCCGGTATTCGCCGGCTGCGCGGCCCCGCTGCTGCATCCGGCGCGCGATGCGGCCTACGTGCACGGCCAGGACGGATTCGGCGACACCGGCTACACGCCGGCCGCGCGCGTGCCCCACGACGAACACGCCGCGCTGGCGATCCTGCGCCTGTCGCACGCGCATGCCGGCCAACTGTTGCTGGTCGCGCTCGGCCCGCTGACCAACCTGGCGCTGGCGCTGAAGCTGGACCCCACGCTGCCCCGGCGCATCGCCCGGCTCGTCGTGATGGGGGGCGCGCTGACCGCGCACGGCAACATCACCGCGGCGGCCGAGTTCAACATCGCCTTCGACCCGGAGGCCGCGCATATCGTGTTCGAGGCCTTTGGCGCCGAGGGTGGCTTCGACCTGGTCGACTGGGAGGCCACGCTTGCCCACGGCCTGCCGCATGGCGAGGTGGTTCGATGGTTGCAGGGCGGCGGCGCGCGGGCCGCGTTCTACGAGGGCATCTCGCGCCAGACCCGGGAATGGTCGGCGGACCGCCGCGGCGACCGCTGGCACAGCGCCGACGGGTTGGCGATGGCGTGCGCCCTCGCGCCCGAGGGCGTGCTGGAAGAGGAAGCCCGGCCGGTTTCGGTCGAGCTGGGCGGCACCCATACGCGAGGGGCGACGGTCGTGGACTGGCTCCGCCAGGAGGGCCGTCCGGACACGGCGCGGCTGCTGCTGCGCTACGACCAGCCGGCCTTCGAGCAGCGCGTAAAGGCGGCCCTGGCCGCCGAGTAAGGGCCCGTTGCAGGGACTTGCGCCATGCGGGGGGCGGTCGCTATACTGTCCGACTTTCCCGCATACGATTAGTGAGTGCCATGAAGGCCGGCATCCATCCCGAATACCGTGAAGTCGTGTTCCAGGACGTGACCACGGATTTCCAGATCCTGACCCGCTCGACCCTCTCCAGCAAGGAGAGCGTCAAGTTGGAAGACGGCAACGAGTACCCGCTGATCAAGGTCGACATCTCGTCGGCGTCGCACCCGTTCTACACGGGCAAGCACAAGATCATGGACACGGGCGGTCGCGTCGACAAGTTCCGCAAGCGCTACACCAAGTAAGCGCACCACGCGTCGCTGGAGCGGCCGCCCCCGGGCGGCCGTTTTGCGTTTCGGGACCGGCAGAGTTTCCGGGCCGGCAGGGATTGCAGCAGCGACCCGACGCCCGACCTCGCATCGTCGGGGCGCACACTTGAAGTCCGCCCCTCATACAGGCGCCACGGCAGCCACCGGCCGCTGGGCAGTGCGCTCGGCACGATGCGCCCCGGTATCGAACCCGGGCGGGTATGCGATAATTCGCGGTCACGGTTCGCCTGCGAACCGATTCCCTGTCCCCCTCCGTGCCGTGGCCCCACGCCGCCGGCCGCAGACATGAGGAGTGCTCCGTGTCCGATTCCAAGCCCGGCCTGGCCCTGTCATCACTGACCCAGGCCACCCTTGCCGCTGGCGACAACACTGTCGTCCTGCCCGTGCAGCAACCCACCGTGGGTGCGCCGTGCATCGACATCGCCCGGCTGCCCAAGGAAACCGGGTGCTTCACCTACGACCCCGGCTTCACCGCAACCGCCAGTTGCAAGTCCGCCATCACCTATATCGATGGCGAAGAGGGGGTTCTGCTGTATCGCGGCTACCCGATCGAACAGCTGGCCGAGCACTCCAGCTTCCTTGAAGTCGCCTACCTGCTGATGAATGGCGAACTGCCGCGGAAGGACGAGTTCCAGGCGTTCGAACACGAAGTCACGCATCACACGATGATGCACGAGGCGTTCAAGAGCTTCCTCGGCGGGTTCCGTCATGACGCGCATCCGATGGCGATGCTGGTGGGCATGCTCGGCTCGATGGCCAGCTTCTACCACAACGACCTCGACCTCGAAGATCCCGAGCAGCGTCGCCTGGCCGCGATCCGCCTGATCGCGAAGGTTCCCACCGTGGCGGCCGCCTGCTACCGGCATTCGATCGGCTGGCCGCTCCGCTACCCGCGAAACAGCCTGGACTACACCACCCGCTTCCTGCACATGATGTACGAGGTCCCCAGCGAGCCGCTGGAGCTGGATCCGGTGGCGGCCAAGGCGATGGACCTGCTGTTCATCCTGCATGCCGACCACGAACAGAACGCTTCGACTTCCACCGTCCGCCTGGTTGGCTCGACGGGTGCCAACCCCTATGTGAGCGTTGCCTCGGGCGTGGCGGCGCTGTGGGGACCCGCGCATGGCGGTGCCAACGAGGCCGTGCTGAAGATGCTCGAGGAGATCGGCCGGCCCGAGAACGTGAAGTCCGCGGTCGACAAGGCCAAAGACAAGGAGTCGGGTTTCCGCCTGATGGGCTTCGGCCATCGCGTCTACAAGAACTACGACCCGCGCGCGGCGCTGGTGCGCAAGATGACCCACGAGGTCCTCGGGCAGCTTGGCGTCAACGATCCGCTGCTGGACGTGGCGATGAAGCTCGAGGAAGCCGCGCTGAAGGACGACTACTTCGTGCAGCGCAAGCTGTACCCCAACGTCGATTTCTACAGCGGCATCATCTACAAGGCGCTCGGCATACCGGTGGAGATGTTCACCGTGATGTTCGCCATTGCCCGCACCGCCGGCTGGGTGTCGCACTGGCTGGAGCAGCAGAACGACCCGGAGAACAAGATCGGTCGCCCGCGCCAGATCTACACCGGCGCGGCGAATCGCGACTACGTGTCGATGGGCAAGCGCTGAGTCACCCCTACAAGCTCCAACGAAGAGCCCCGCTGAAGCGGGGCTTTTTCGTTGGCACGGGGTGGTCGAAAGTCACTTCCACCTGGACCTACCGTCCGCCGTCGCGCTCGTAACCGCGGATTTCCTCCTCGGCCAGCAGCTGCCGCAGGTGCGCCAACGAAGCCCTGGGCATCGCCTTCTCGTCCACGCTGGACAACGGTGCCTGCCGCAGGACATTTCGAGGGAGCACGGTGAGATCGAACCCGATGTCATCGGCGCTGAACACCCACACGGGGAAATCGTCACTGCGCTCGCGGTCGAGCCGCAGACGCCGGCTGCGCGGCTCGGTCGGGATTCCGTGCTGGTCGAGGTAGAGCGGCACCGCGTCCGGGTCGTCGGCGTGGAGGTGAAGGGCCACGGCACTTCGCGCATCGGCGGTGCCGTCCAGTACCGGTCCGACCAGCCGCGGATCGAACGGCGAGAAGAACTCCATCGCCCGCAACGCAGCGTGGCGGCGTTCGGCCAGCGCGTGGTGCCCCTCTGGCTGGAACAGCCGCTGGTACTCGCGCAACGCGTCCTCGATTTCACGGTTCCGCGGCAACGACGCGTCGTCGCGGATGCCGAGGCGCTCGGCCGCCTTGAGCTTGGCCTGGTGGTAGTCGCGCACGCCGCCTTCGGCCATCAGGCGCGCAGCCTCGTGGGCCAAGCGGTGGCGGCGTTCTCGCGTACGGGTCTGGGCGTGCAGGTGGGCGTGCTGTCGGGCGGGTCGCATGGCAACGGCCTCCTCGGCGTACGCGTCGGCGGGCACTCCCGCCACGGCCGGCTTTCCGGCACGCGCCACGCTAGCACGGGCCATGCGGGTGCGCGCGTGGCCACGCCATCCAGTGCGTCGTCAGAAGATGTCGAACGACTCCTCGGCCGGCGTCGAGTCCTCGGTGCCGTAGTCGCTGTAGCTCTGCATGCGGTCAAGGTCCTCGGCCTTCACCCACTCCTGGACGCCCCCCTTGCCTTCGGGAAGCAGGCTGCCGTTGGCCGCCACCGACACCTTCACCATGCCCGGGGGCGGCTCGTCGGAGGCCAGCGGCTGGTCCTCCAGCGCCACGCGCATGTAGTCGATCCAGATCGGCAGGGCGGCACGACCGCCGTACTCCCGATAGCCGAGCGACTGGAAATCATCCCGGCCCACCCAGACCGTCGTGACATAGGGCCCGCCCACCCCGGAGAACCATGCGTCGCGGTAGTCGTTGGTTGATCCGGTCTTGCCGCCGACATCTTCGCGTTCGAGCACCTTGGCGGCGGTGCCGGTGCCGCGCTGGACGACATCACGCAGCATCGAAACCACCTGGAAGGCGATGCGCCCATCGATCGCGCGCGGGGCCAGCGGTACGTCGGCCGCCGGCTTGGCGACCGGTCGCTCCGGTGCCGCGTCCGTATCGGACTCCGCTTCCGGCGCCTTGGGCTTCCTGGCAGGGCCCAGGTTGAAACCAGCCACTTCGCTGGTGGCTCGCGCCGCCCCGGTGGCCGCGCCCACGGCGCAACCGGGGCAGGCGGTGGCCGGCTTTTCCTTGAACACCACGGCACCATTTCGGTCACGGACTTCGTCGATGAACCACGGCGTGATCCGGAAGCCGCCATTGGCGAACACCGAATATCCCCGCGCAACCGACAGCGGCGTCAGCGACGCGGTACCCAGCGACATCGACAGGTTGGGCGGGAGGTGTTCTTCCTCGAACCCGAAGTGGCTGATGTACTTGCGCGCGAAATCCACCCCGATCGCGTCCAGCAGGCGCACCGAGACCAGGTTGCGTGACTGCACCATCGCTTCGCGCAGCCGCATCGGCCCTGCGAAGTTGCCCGAGTCGTTCTGCGGGCGCCAGACCTTGCCGTTGCGCTGGCGGAAGACGACCGGGGCGTCGAGCACGATCGAAGCGGGGCTGAAGCCGCGTTCGAACGAGGCGGCATAGATGAAGGGCTTGAAGCTGGAGCCCGGCTGGCGCCGTGCCTGCACCGCGCGGTTGAACTTGCTGCCGGCGAAGCTGAAGCCCCCCGACAGGGCGCGCATGGCACCGTCGAGCGGTTCGAGCGACACCAGTGCGGCCTGGCCGCGCGGGAGCTGCGTCAGGCGGTAGCGCTCGACCGCGGCCGCGACCGGCGCATCGGCGGCGACGCCTTCGCGCGGGTCGACCTCGGCTTCCGTCTCTTCATCCAGTTCGGCGAGCACGCGGACCAGGTCACCCCGTTCGACCAGCCGGCCGGGGCTGCGTCCGGCAAAACCGGCCTTCGCGTCCAGCGTGACCCGGCGGCCGTCGCGCAGCGCCACGGTCGCCTCCGCGCCGTCGGTCGACAGCACGATTGCCGGCTCCATGTCCGACTGCGTCGGAATGTTGCGCAAGCGGCGACCGACGGTCACCGGATCCTCCCCTTCCGCCAACTCGAACTGCTGCTCGACGCCATGCCAGCCATGGCGCGCGTCGTAGGCCATCAACCCGTCGCGCACGGCGCGGTTGGCCGCGGCCTGCAGCTCCGGGTCCAGGGTCGTGGTGACGTGGTAGCCCTCGGTCAGGGCTTCGGCGCCGTAGCGGGCGACCATCTCCTGCCGGACCATCTCGGCCACGTACGGCGCGTACACCTCGGTGGGGCGTTCGTAGGCGATGGCGTGCATGGCCACGGCCTGCGCGCGTGTCGCTTCGGCTTTGCTCACGAAGCCGAGCTCGGCCATGCGCTGGAGGATGTAGTCGCGGCGTTCGCGCGCGCGCTCGGGGTTGGTCAGCGGGTTGCCGCTGGATGGGAACTTGGGAATGCCCGCCAGCGAGGCCATCTCGTCCAGGCTGAGCTGGTCCAGCGGCTTGCCGTAGTAGAACTCGGCCGCCGCCGCGATCCCGTAGGCACGGTTACCGAAGAAGCTCTTGTTGAGGTAAAGCTCGAAGATTTCGTCCTTGCTCAGCTCGCGCTCCATGCGCATGGCCAGCAGCATCTCGCGCAGCTTCCGCGTGTAGCTGTACTCCGAGTCCAGGAAGAACTGCCGCGCGACCTGCTGGGTGATGGTGGAACCGCCCGGCACGCGCGCATCGTCGGTGGTGGCCAGCAGCCAGATCGCGCGCAGCACGCCCTTGTAGTCCACGCCGTGGTGGTCGTAGAAGCGCGAATCCTCGATCGCGATGAACGCCTGCTTCTGCCGTTCGGGTACGTCGCCGATGTTCACCGGGTACCGGCGCATTTCGCCGAACAGCGCCATCAGCTGGCCGTCGCGCGAATAGACGTACATCGGCTCCTGCATCTGGACGTTGCGGAGGCTTTCCACGTCCGGGAGCTTCGGCACCATGAGCAGGTACATCGAGCTGAGCGCGAGCGAGGCGAAGAAGGCTACGCCGGCAAGCGCGATGAGCGCCCAGCGAAGCAGGCGGCGGAAAACGGGCATCGAAGCAGGTTCCGATTGCGGGTGTCGTGGCCGTGGAGTATAGAGGAGCCGCGTCATCGACCCGGTGCTCACCGCGGGGGGGCGGCATCGGGCCTTCACGGCCGTCCAGGGGGTTGGGGAGCGGTGGGGAAAAGCGCCTTGCTGGGCAATTCCGCAAGGAAATGGTTGCCAGCCTGTAAAAAGTCCGTTATTTAAGACGCGGTCACACGAAGTGCGCGTAAGCGACTGTGGCAAGGGGAGAAAACAGTGGGCGTCATCACAAAAAGCCAGCCGGCGCTCGTCGGCGTGGACATCAGTTCGACAGCAGTCAAGATCCTGCAGCTCTCGCGTGCCGGAAACCGGTACCGCGTTGAGCACTATGCGGTCGAGCCGTTGCCGCCCAATGCGGTGGTCGAGAAGAACATCGTCGAGCCCGAAGCCGTGGGCGAGGCCATCAAGCGCGCCGTGTCGCGATCCGGCACCCGGGCGCGGCATGCCGCAGCGGCCGTTGCCGGCTCGGCGGTGATCACCAAGGTGATCGCGATGCCGTCGGACCTGGACGACGACGACATGGAGTCGCAGATCGAGCTGGAAGCGGTCAACTACGTGCCGTACCCGATCGAGGAAGTGAACCTGGACTTCGAGGTGCTCGGGCCCATGCCCGGAAATCCCGAATCCGTCCAGGTCCTGCTGGCCGCCTCACGCGCCGAGAACGTGGAGGTCCGCGCCTCGGCGCTGGAGCTCGGCGGTCTGACCCCGAAAGTGATGGACGTGGAGGTGTTCGCGATCGAGAACGCCTTCGCACTGCTGGCCGACCAGCTCAGCATCCCCAAGGACGGCATTGTCGCGCTGATCGACTCGGGCGCCACGATGACCACACTCAACGTGCTGCGTAACGGTCGCAACCTGTACAGCAGGGAGCAGGTCTTTGGCGGCAAGCAGCTGACCGACGAGGTCATGCGCCGCTACGGCCTGAGCTACGAGGAAGCCGGGCTGGCCAAGCGCCAGGGCGGTTTGCCCGAGAGCTACGAGGCCGAGGTGTTGGAGCCGTTCAAGGAGGCGATGGTTCAGCAGGTCAGCCGGCTGCTCCAGTTCTTCTACGCCGGCAGCGAGCACAACCGCGTCGACCAGGTGGTGTTGGCCGGCGGTTGCGCCGCCATACCCGGCATCGCGCAGATGGTCGAGGAGCAACTGGGGGTGCCGACCATGGTCGCCAACCCCCTCGCCCATATGACACTGGGACCGCGCGTGCAGGCCCACGCATTGGCGCAGGACGCACCGGCCCTGCTGATCGCCTGCGGGCTGGCGCTGAGGAGCTTTGACTGATGGCACGGATCAACCTGCTCCCGTGGCGCGCGGAGCGACGTAAACAGCGCCAGCAGGATTTCGTCAAGATGGTGGGCGTGAGCGTCGTCGCGGCGATCGCGCTGACGTTCCTGATCATCAGCTACCACAACGGCCAGATAGATGGCCAGAAGGACCGCAACGCCTACCTCGGCCAGCAGATCACCGAGGTCGATGCGGCCATTGCCGAGATCGAGAAGCTCGACGAGCAGAAGGCGCGGCTGCTGGCACGCAAGGAAGTGATCGAGGAGCTGCAGGCAAACCGCTCCCAGATGGTGCACCTGTTCGACTCGCTGGTGCGCACGATTCCAGACGGCGTGGTGCTGACCTCGATCAAGCAGGACAGCCAGACCCTCACCCTGGACGGGCGCGCGCAGTCCAACGCCCGCGTCAGTACCTACCTTCGCAACCTCGAGGGGTCGGGGTGGATGAGCAGCCCCGACCTGTCGATCATCGAGGCGGCGGGCGACGACAAGGCCCTGCCTTACCAGTTCACCCTGCAGGTGAAACTCGCCAACCCCAACGAGCCGGTCGACAGCGACGGCGACGGGATCCCCGACGACCCGCAACCGGTTGAGGCGATCGATCCGCTGGCCGAGCCGGCCGTGGCGCCCGATGCCACCGCACCGGCGGCGCAGCCCGAAGCAGGGCCGCAGGCCACGCCCGATGCCACCGAGACGGGAGCCGCGTCATGAGCCAGAAGAAGCTGAACCTGCGCGAGCTCGATTTCCACAATATCGGGGGGTGGCCGCGCCAGGCCCAGATCGGTTTCTGCGCGGTCATCGCCCTGCTCATCATCGGGCTGGCCTGGTGGTTGTTCGTCCGCGACAAGCGGGCCGAACTCGAGCGTCTTGAACGCACCGAGACCGAGCTGCGCCAGGAGTTCGAGACCAAGCAGGGCCGCGCCTCCAACCTGGAGCCGCTGAAGCAGCAGTTGGCGCAGATGGAGCAGCAGTTGCAGCAGATGCTGCGCCAGCTGCCCAGCAAGACCGAGATGCCGGACCTGATCGTGGACATTTCCCAGACGGCGCTGGCCACGGGGATCGCCAACGAGTTGTTCCAGCCCGGTCCGGAGGAGCCCAAGGAGTTCTACGCCGAGAAGCCGATCGCGTTGCGGATGGTGGGCACCTACCACCAGTTCGGCGCCTTCGTCAGTGGCGTGGCTTCGCTGCCCCGGGTGGTCATCATGACCATGCACGATATTTCGCTGCAGCCGCGCGACAAGGAAAACGGCGTCATCGGTGCCAACGCGCCGCTGGAACTGGCCGGGACCGTGAAGACCTACCGCTACCTCGACGAAGAGGAAATCGCGGAAGACGAAGGCGAGCAAGCCGCCGGGGAGGAGGGCTGACATGCGCGACGTCAATGCTCTGAAGCGACGCACGGCACCTCGACTCATCCTCGCAGTGGGCGCACTCGTGCTCGTGGCAGGTTGTACCCGAGGTATCACCAGTACGCCTGGTGGTGCGCCGAACCTGGAGAACTGGGTTGCCGAAGTGAAGGCCCGCCCGGCTCCGCCGCTTGAGCCGCTGCCCGTCATGCAGCAGTTCGAGACTTTCGAGTACGCCGCGCAATCGCTGCGCGACCCGTTCAGCCGCGCTTTCACCGATGAAAGTGGCGGGGGTGGCCCACGTCCGGACTCCGCACGTCGAAAGCAGACCCTCGAGCAGTTCCCGCTCGACAGCCTGGACATGGTGGGTACGTTGGGGCGGGGCGCCGGGCTGGTGGCGCTGGTAATGGCCCCGGACCGCGTGACCTACCGGGTGCGGCCGGGCGCGTACATGGGGCAGAGCGATGGCCGCGTGACCGGTATTTTCGAAGACCGCATCGAACTGATGGAACTGGTGCCGGATGGCGCGGGTGGTTGGCTGGAACGTCCGGCCACGGTCGCGTTGGAAGATCAATGATTCTGGGGGATAGCACGATGACCGTATTCAACGCCAACCGCTCGCGGAGCGCCCGCCGCCCACTGCTCAGCACGACCATGATCGGTCTGGCTGCAGGGACGCTCGCCGCCTTCACGGCGGTCCACGCTGCGCCTTCGGCAGGCATCGCGCCGTCGCTGGTGGCCCAGGTCGCTCCGACGCCCAGCCCCGATCCGGCCAAGCAGCTTCCAGGTGCAATCGAGGTCGCCAAGATCGACTTCAAGCGCGGCCAGGATGGCGCCGGAAAGCTGATCCTGACCTTCACCGGGGAGGGCGCGATGCCCGACCTGCGCACGCAGGGCACCCAGGTGATGGTGGACGTCGGCAACGCAACGCTGCCTGCCACCCTGCAGCGTCCGCTGAACGTCACCGATTTCGCCACGCCGGTGCAGCGCATCGACGCGCGGGCTTCGGGACGCGGCACCTTGCTGGTCCTCGACACGCGAGGGCAGTTCGATTCGATGGCCTACCAGACCGGCCGCGACTACATCGTCGAGATCACGCCTGCGGCGCCCGCCGCAGGGCGCGCGGTGGGCGCACCCGACCAGGGCGCCGTCATCTCGGCCTCCGGCGGAGAGTCGCGGGCCTTCAGCGGCCGCCCGGTCACGTTCAACTTCCAGGACGTGCCGGTCCGGACCGTGCTGCAGCTCATCGCAGAGGAATCCAACCTCAACATCGTCGCGTCCGACACCGTGCAGGGCAACGTGACCCTGCGGCTGGTGAACGTGCCGTGGGACCAGGCGCTGGACATCGTCCTGCAGTCCAAGGGACTGGACAAGCGTCGCAGCGGCAACGTGGTGTGGGTGGCCCCGCAGTCGGAGATCGCCAAGTTCGAGCAGGACAAGGAAGACGCCCGCATCGCGCTTGAGAACCGGGTCGACCTGGTGACCGAGTACATCCAGATCAACTACCACAATGCCGAGCAGATCTTCACCGCACTGACCGAGGCCAAGGGCATCGGCGGGGGCGGTGGCGGTGGTGCAGGCGGCGCGGGCGGCGGCAGCAACAACGACAACGGCTTCCTTTCGCCCCGCGGGCGGCTGGTAGCCGATGCGCGCACCAACACGCTGATGGTGAGCGACATCCCCAAGAAGGTCGCGCAGATGAAGGAACTCATCCGCGTCATCGACCGCCCGGTGGACCAGGTCATCATCGAAGCCCGGGTGGTGGTTGCCACCGAGAGCTTCTCGCGAGAGCTCGGCGCGCGGTTCGGCGTCTCGGGTTACACCAACGGCGGCGACGTCTGGTTCAACGACTCCATCGAGAACAACGCCGCAAGCCAGGGCTCGTTCGACGAGGCCGTGGCCGAGGGTGAGCCGCTGTATGAACTGTCGCGGGGCCTGATGAGCAACCTCGGGGTCGCCAATCCGGCCGGCTCGATCGCACTGGCGATCCTCAATGCCGGTTATGCGCTCG
The DNA here is from genome assembly GCF_046600715.1 of Novilysobacter viscosus. NCBI lineage: Bacteria > Pseudomonadati > Pseudomonadota > Gammaproteobacteria > Lysobacterales > Lysobacteraceae > Novilysobacter > Novilysobacter viscosus. The sequence continues at coordinate 430,489 of NZ_JBJMAV010000002.1, read as the reverse complement.
ACGTCGAGCTTTCGGCGATGCAGCAGGAGGGTCGGGGTGAGGTCATTTCCAACCCGCGCATCGTCACCAGCAACCAGCGCGAGGCGGTCATTACCCAGGGCCAGGAAGTCGGTTACGTCACCATCCGGCCGGCAACCGCTGGCAGCGTCCCCACCCCGACGGTCGAGTTCAAGGACGTGCTGCTGGAGATGCGGGTCACGCCCACCATCACCAACGACGGCCGCGTATTCCTGAACATGAACGTCAAGAAGGACGAGATCGAAGGCTTCATCAGCACCGGCATCGGCGATGTTCCGCAGATCAGCAAGCGCGCGGTGAACACGGCGGTGCTGGTCGAGGATGGCCAGACGGTGGTCATCGGCGGCGTGTACGAATTCCGTAGCCGCGACGATGTCTCCAAGGTGCCGTTCCTGGGTGACATCCCGTTCCTTGGCAACCTGTTCAAGAACAAGTCGCGCGGCAAGGAGAAGGCCGAACTGCTGATCATGGTCACGCCCAGGGTGCTCAAGGTCGCCCAACGCTGACCTGCACCGGGTCGTCTAGAGCGGGGGTCCTACGGGGCCCCCGCTTGCGTTAGGAGATGGCTGCACGTCCCCGTGGTGGCGCCCGGCGTTCATCTACGTCGCGGCGGGGGCGGCGAACATGGGTCAAACTCCAGCGGGTCCGGCGCGTGTCGGGCCGCCATCCCACGTGGAGATCCATGGACAGTCCCAATCCAGACAACACACCACGGTCCCCGGGCGTATCGCGCCTGCATGCCGAGTTCCTCGCCCTGCGCGATGGACTGGCGAGTGAAATCATCGGGCAGGCCGCGCTGGTCGATCGGTTACTCATTGCGCTGCTTGCTGACGGACACCTGCTGGTGGAAGGCGCGCCAGGCCTGGCAAAGACCTCGGCAATCCGCGCGCTGGCCTCGCGGCTCGAGGCGGAGTTCGCCAGGATCCAGTTCACCCCCGACCTTCTGCCCTCCGACCTCACCGGTACCGAAGTCTGGCGCCCGCAGGACGGCCGCTTCGAGTTCCAGCCCGGTCCGGTCTTCCATCCCGTGCTGCTCGCCGACGAGATCAACCGCGCGCCGGCCAAGGTGCAATCGGCCCTGCTGGAGGCGATGGGCGAGCGCCAGGTGACGGTCGGCCGCTCGACGTACCCGCTGCCCGCACTGTTCCTGGTGATGGCGACCCAGAACCCGATCGAGCAGGAGGGGACGTTTCCGCTCCCGGAGGCGCAGTTGGATCGCTTCCTGATGCACGTCCGGATCGGGTACCCGGAGGCGGATGCCGAGGCCGCGATCCTTAAACTGGCCCGCGATCGGGCGCGCGATGCAATGGGTGGCACTACCGATGCGCCGCCCAGGCTTTCGCTGGAAGACGTGTTTGCGGCCCGCGCGGAAGTCCTCGACCTGCATCTGGCACCTGCGGTGGAGCGATACCTGATCGAGTTGACCCTCGCTTCGCGCGATGCCTCGCGCTACGACCCGGACCTGGGACGCCGCATCGCCTGGGGCGCGAGCCCGCGCGGATCGATTGCGTTGGAAAGGTGCGCGCGCGCGCATGCCTGGCTCGCGGGGCGAGACTTCGTGACACCCGATGACGTCCGCGCAATCGCCCCGGACGTGCTGCGCCACCGCCTGTTGCCCAGTTACGAAGCAACCGCGGAAGGCTGGGACGGCGACCGGCTCGTTGAAGAGCTGCTGCGGCGGGTGCCACTGCCCTGATGCGGATGGACGGCATGCATTTCCATTGCCCCGCGCGATGCGACTGCTCTGGTAAGGGCCTGCACGCACGGCGGGTGTCCGCCGAGCGAGGCCATCGCACGGCCGCGGAGCGCTAGGACATGGCGCCAACCGCTCCCGCAATGCCGACCCCTGGCATCCAGCCCTCGCTGGCCGAACTGATCGGCCTTCGCGCCGCCGTGCAGGGCCGCAGGCCGGCGCGACAGGGCCGACACGGGGCCAGCGGCCACGCGCTCTCGCCCATGCGCGGCCGCGGCATGGAATACGCCGAGTCCCGTGGGTACGTGGCAGGCGACGACGCACGCCACATCGACTGGCGCCTGACCGCACGTACCGGGCGCGCGCACACGAAGCTCTACCAGGCCGAGCGGGAGCGACTGACGCTGCTGGTGGCCGACACCGCCCCGACCCTGTATTTCGGCACCCGGGTGCGCTTCAAGTCGGTCCAGGCGGCACGCGCCGGCGCGATCGCGGCATGGGCGGCAGTGCGCGACGGTGACCGGGTTGCCGCCCTGCGCGCCAGCCGCCATTCGCCGCCGGTGACCCCGGGCGCCGGGCCACGCGGCGCTTTGCGCGTGCTGGATGCGCTGGTGCGCTGGTACGCGGAGGCGCCCACCGATGATGACGGCCTGGACACCGCGCTCGAGCACGCCACGCGCCTGTTGCGTCCCGGCTCGCGGCTGGTGGTACTGGCCGACGCGCAGAGCGTGCCGTCGGTGCCGCCCAGTCGCTGGACCGGCCTGGCGCAGCACCACGAAGTCATCGTGCTGTTGATGACTGATCCGCTTGAAATGACGCCACCCGAAGCACTGCTGCCGTTCCGCGGCGGCCAGGTTCGCATCGAGCTGGACCTGGCCCGGCCGTCCCAGCGCGGCCGGTGGCAGGCGCAGTTCGCTGGCCCGGTCACCGATGCGCTGGCATCACTCCCGTCGCGCGGGGTACGTGTCCAGGCGCTTTCAACCGAAGCGCCGAGCGAGTCCTGGCTCCCGCTGCTGGGCCGACCGCGGCCCCTGGTGGCGTGATGGACGGGATCGCCATGATCGCCACGCTGGTGCTGCGCGACGTGCACCAGCCGCCCGCGCCGTCATGGTGGCCGCCCGCACCGGGATGGTGGGTGGTGTTCGGGGCCATCGCCGTGCTCGGCGCGCTGCTGGCGGCGTGGCGGCTGCATCGCCGCCGCCGCAGGCAACGGATCGCGCGCTGGTTTGACACCGCCGTGGACCAGGCGGGCTCGGCATCGCAACAGGTTGCGGTGATGTCGGACCTGCTGCGGCGTGCCGCGCGGCGACACGATCCCGCTGCGGACCGGCTGGATGCCGCAGCTTGGCTGGCACTGCTTGACGGCGATGACGCGCACCGCCCGTTCACCACCGGCCCGGGCCAGGTCCTGGCGTTGGGCGGTTACCGTCCGGACACATCGCCGGCGGAAGTCGACGCACTCCGGCCGCTGGCCCTCGCCCGCTTCATGCAATGGATGGACGCCGGGTGAGCGCATGGCTGTCGTCGTGGGTTCCCGCCGTGGCCGACACCGGGCTTGCATGGCCATGGATGTTGCTCGCGCTGCCACTGCCCTGGTTGGTGCGCCTGCTGCTGCCACCGGTGCGGGGCAGTACGCCGGCGCTCAAGGTGCCGTATGCGCCCGAACGACTGCAGGCGGTCGCGCGTGGCGCTGGTGGCCGCAGGGCGACGGGCGGCCTTGGCCTGCTTGCATGGCTGGCCTGGCTGCTGCTTTGCCTGGCCGCTGCACGGCCGCAACAGCTCGGCGAACCGATCCAGCCCCCCCAGGCCGGTCGCGACCTGATGCTGGCGCTGGACCTGTCGGGCAGCATGAGCCAGCCGGACATGGCCCTTGGCAACCGTCCCGTGGACCGCCTCACCGCGGCCAAGGCGGTGCTGGCCGACTTCCTCGAGCGCCGTGAGGGGGACCGCGTGGGCCTGATCGTGTTCGGTCGCCGGGCGTACGTGCTGACCCCGCTGACGCTGGACCGGGACACCGTCCGCGCCCAGCTCGACGACAGCGTGGTCGGGCTGGCCGGACAGGAAACCGCGATCGGCGATGCGATCGGCCTGGCGGTCAAGCGCCTTCGGTCGCAGCCGCCGGGCCAGCGCGTGCTGATCGTGCTCACCGACGGGGTGAATACCGCCGGGGTACTGACACCGGAGAAGGCCGCGCAACTGGCACGCGACAACGGCGTGCGCGTCCACACCGTCGCCTTCGGCGGCGACGGGTCGATGTCGGTGTTCGGGTTCCAGCTGCCGATGCCGGGAGGCGGCGACGAGATCGACGAGGAGACCCTTCGCGCGATTGCCCAGGCCACCGGCGGCCGCTTCTTCCGCGCGCGCGATACCGGCGAGCTGGCGGGCATCTACGGCGAGATCGACCGCCTGGAACCGGTGGAACGGCCCGGGGAAGCGGTGCGGCCGAAGATTGAACGCTATGCGTGGCCGCTGGCGGCCGCCTTGCTGCTGGCGGTACTGGCGTTGCTGGTGCAGGGGCGTGCGTCGCGGCAGGAGCGCACCGCATGATGCAGCCGCTCATGGACGCGATCGCCGGGCTCCACCTGCTGCGTCCGGAATGGCTGTGGGCGCTGCTCGCGCTGCCCGCCGGCGCGTGGCTGTGGAACCGGCGGCGCCACCAGGCCAACGTCTGGCGGAACGCGGTCGACCCGCACCTGCTCGCGCACCTGGTCGAGGGCGGGGTCACGCCGGCCCGGCAGTCGCCGCTATGGTTGGGGGCGATCCTCTACCTGATCGCGGTCGTGGCGCTGGCCGGCCCCAGCTGGCGACAGGTCGAGCAGCCGCTGTGGCAGAGCCGCATGCCGCTGGTGGTCGCGCTCGACCTTTCGCGCGCCACGTTGGCGACCGACCTGCCGCCCACGCGCCTGGCACAGGCGCGGGCCAAGCTGGAGGCGTTGCTGCGCGATCGCGCCGGCGGGCAGGTGGGACTGGTGGCGTTCGCCGAAGACGCATTCACCGTGAGTCCGCTGACGGCAGACCCGGCCAATGTCGCCATCTTCCTGGACGCGCTGCATCCGGATGTCATGCCGGTCGACGGCCAGCGGCCCGACCGCGCGATCGTGCTGGCCACCCGCCTGCTGCGCCAGGCGGGCTTCGACCGCGGGCAGATTCTGCTGATGACCGACGGCGCCGACGCACGGACGCTCGCGGCGGCGTCGCGGGCTGCGTCCGAGGGCTACACGGTGTCGGTCCTCGGCCTGGGCCGCGCGGCGGGCGGCAGCTACGGCCGGGCCGGTGGGGGCGTCGCCACCGCGCGGCTGGACCCGGGGTCGCTGGAACGGATGGCGGCGCAGGGCCAGGGCCGGTACGTCGCGGTCGCCGCCGATGACGGCGACCTGCGGGCGCTGGACGTGCTGGATCCGGCGCAGACCACCGGCGACACCCAGGCCGGCCTCCAGGGGCGGACCTGGGTCGATGACGGCTACTGGCTGCTGCCGCCACTGATGCTGCTGTCGTTGTGGCTGCTACGACGCCGGGCCGGCGCAGCGGTGGTGGTGCTGGCACTTGGGCTGGCGTCATCGCCGGTGCGCGCGCAGGCGGACGACGGCAGTTGGTGGCAGCGCCCCGACCAGGCCCGTCACGAAGTGTTGCAACAGGGCACGCAGGCCTACCGCGAGGGCGATTTCGACCGCGCCGCCGCGCTGTACCGGCAGGTCGACAGTGCAGATGGGCACTACAACCGTGGCAACGCACTGGCCAAGGCCGGCAACTACGAAGCAGCCATTGCCGCCTACGACCGCGCGCTGGCCTTGCAACCGGGCATGCCCGACGCACTGGCCAACCGGCAGGCAGTGGAGGCGGCGATGCGTCGCAAGCCCCCGTCGGGCGGCGACGACGGGCGCAGCGACGGCGAGGGCGACCCGGGCAGCGGGGGCTCGCCGCAACCCGGAGAGGCGAACCCCGACGCCCCTCCACAGGGTGGGCAGCAGGAGGCCGAGGCCGAACCCTCCGATGCCCCCGACGAGCAGCGCGACGACCCGGGCGAATCGGAAACCGGCGCGCAGGCCGCCGATGAAGCCGCCGCTGAAGCCCAGCGCCAGGCCGATGCCGCCCAGCGTGAGCGCATGCAGCGCGCATTGGAGCAGGCCGGTGAAGGCGAGCAGCCGGCGCAAGGGCAGGCCCCGGTCAACGAGACAGCCGCCGAGCGCGAACAGCGCCTGGCCAATGAGGCATGGCTTCGGCGCGTGCCCGACGACCCCGGTGGGCTGTTGCGCGAGAAGTTCCGACTCGAACACGAGCGCCGCCGCATGCGTGGACTGCGCGAGGATGACGACCGATGACTGCCCTGCTGCGTCCGCTCTTGGCCTGGCTGCTTGCCGCAAGCGCGTTGCTTGCCATGCCCGTGCATGCCGAGACCCGCGCCTGGCTGGACCGGGATCGCATCGGGCTGGGCGAGACGGTGACGCTCAACATCGAGACCACCGCCAGTGGATCGCCCGATTACATGCCGTTGCGCGCGGAGTTCCAGGCCAGCGGGCACGCCAGCCGGCGCGAATTCGAGCGCGTCAACGGCCGCAGCGTGACCCGCACGCTGTATGCGGTCGCGCTGCGCCCGCTGCGCGAGGGCGTGATCACCGTGCCCTCGCTCACCGTCGGCGGCGAGCGCACCCAGCCGCTGCCGCTGACGGTGACCCAGTCGACGGCGCGCGTCCCGGCGCGTGCGGGCGACGATGTCTTCATCGAGAGCGAAGCCGACGACCAGGACCCGTACGTGCAACAGGCGGTTGGCTGGACCGTGCGGTTGTACTCGGCGGTGCCGCTGATATCCGGCCAGATCGACCAGCCGCCACCGGAGGGCGCATCGCTGCAGCGGGTGGGCCAGGACGCCCAGTACACGCGCTCGATCGACGGGCGTCGCTACACGATCGTCGAGCGCCGTTTCCAGTTGATCCCCGAGCGCAGCGGCACCCTGTCGATCCCCGGCGCGCGGTTCGAAGGTCGCGGCACCGGGGGCTTCTTCGACGACTTTTTCGGCGCGCGCGGTGCTTCGCTGCAGGCCGAGGCCGCGCCGCGGTTCCTACAGGTACGCCAGGCGCCGGCCAACGCGCCGCAGCCCTGGCTGCCGCTGCACGGCTTGGTCCTGCGGTACCGGACCGCGCCGCAATCACTGAAGGTCGGGGAGGCGGCGACGCTGGTGGTGGAAGCCACCGCCGATGGCGCCACCGCCGCGCAGATGCCGGAACTGCTGTTGCCGCCGATCGATGGCGTGCAGGTGTTCCCGGAACCGGTGCAGGCCGACGAGTCGTTCGACCAGGGTCGCCCACGGGTGACGCTGACACGGCGCTTCTCGCTGGTGCCGGCACGGCCGGGGTCGGTCCGGCTGGACGGGATGGGGCTGGACTGGTGGGATGTCCGGGCCGGGGCGGCGCGAGAGGCGACCTTGCCGGCGCTGACGCTGGAGGTGGCGCCCGGTGCTGCCGTGGCCGCCGGCAGCACGGCAGGTCCCGGTCCGGGAGATACCGCGGGTGCCGAGGGCGGGTCGACGGACGAGGCGAGCTCCGGGACGGGTGGCTCAGGCCCCTCCTGGGCGCTGGTCGCGTTGCTGTTCGCCGTCCTCTGGCTGGCGACGCTGATGTGGGCCTTGCAGCGCCAGGCGCCGTCGTCGGCGCAGGCCGGGAACGACGCGGTCGCGCGGGTTCCCCCGGCGGTTGCGCCCGGTGGCGGTCGCCAGGCGCGGGTGGCGTTGCGACGTGCGCTGGATACGGGCGGGTTCGACGAGGTGATCCAGAGCCTGTGCGCGCTGGCCGACCCCCCGGCCGGCGACGTCGATGCCTTGCTGGCGCGCCTGGACGACCCCACCCAGCGCGCCGCGGTGGACGCCATGCAGCGCGCCCGCTGGGCCGGGGGAGACGGCGCGCAGGCCCGCGTAATGGCCCGCGATGCATTCGCTTCCGGCCCCCGCTGGAAGGCCACCAAGGTGTCCCCGGCCGAGCCCCTGCCGCCCCTGTATCCGCGCGGCTGAAGCCCACGCACCCTGCCGACGTCCCCGTGCGCCTGCCCGGGCCGCAAGGGTGTAGCGAGCGGTTTGTTAAGCTCGCGCGATCCTCGCATGGATCCGCCCATGACCCCGAATCCCAATGGCGCCGTGAATGGCCGCCGCGCACTGCCGCTGCACACCCGGATGCTGGTCGGCTTCGTGGTCGGCGCCGGGGCCGGCATCCTGGCCAACCTCTACGCCGCCGACGCTGCGTGGCTGGCGAGCTTCGTCACCTACGTGACCGATCCGATCGGCCAGTTGTTCCTGCGGCTGCTGTTCATGCTCGTGATCCCGCTGGTGTTTTCCGCGCTGGTGCTGGGCGTGGTGGAGATCGGCGACCCCAAGTCGCTGGGCCGCATCGGTGGCAAGACCCTGCTATGGATCCTGACGGTCACCAGCATCGCGGTGCTGATCGGGCTGGTGCTGGTGAACGTGCTCGAGCCGGGCCGCGGCCTGCCGCCGGAAGTGGGCCAGGCGCTGCTCTCGGAGGCAAGCGAGCGTTCTGCGGAGATCGCCGGACGCGGCGGCTCCATCTCCGGGGTGGAGCTGCTGCTCAACATCGTGCCGAAGAATCCGGTGGCAGCGGCGGCGGCGGGCGACCTGATCGCGGTGATGTTCTTCGCGCTGATGTTCGGCATCGCCGCCACCGTGATCCGCAGCCATCCCACCCGCAGCTTCGTCAGCACCGTGCAGGGCGTCTACGACATCTGCCTGAAGCTGATCGGCTGGATCATCGAGCTGGCACCGTTCGCGGTGGCCGCGCTGCTGTTCTCGATCACCGCCGTGCTGGGGGTCGACGTGCTCATGCAGCTGGCGCGCTTCGTGGGGACGGTGCTGCTGGCGCTGGGCATCCATTTCTTCATCGTGTTCCCGATCCTGCTGCGGCTGCTGGGCGGCATGGGCCCGCTGGCGTTCTTCCGCGGCGCGCAGCCGGCGTTGCTGACGGCGTTCTCCACCTCGTCCTCCAGCGCCACCCTGCCCACCACCCTCAAGGTGACCGAGGACAACCTGGGCGTGCCGCGCCGGGTCGCGCGCTTCGTGTGCACGCTGGGGGCCACCGCCAACATGAATGGCACGGCCCTGTTCGAGGGCATCACGGTGCTGTTCCTCGCCCAGTTCTTCGGCGTCGAACTGGGCATGGGGCAGCAGGTGCTGATCCTGGTGCTGTGCATCTTCGGCTCCATCGGTGCGGCCGGCGTGCCGGGCGGATCGTTGCCGGTGATCGCGATGATCCTGGTGATGTTCGGCATCCCGCCCGAAGGCATCGGCCTGATCCTGGGCGTGGACCGCCTGCTCGACATGTGCCGCACGGTGGTGAACGTGGGCGGCGACATGGTCGGTTCGGTGGTGATCGGGCGCAGCGAGCCGGTGATCGCCGACGATGCCGACGTCTCGACCGATGAGATCGAACCGGTGGTGCGTCCGCACACCGCCTGACGCGGGCCGCCCCGCGCGCTGGCCGCTTCCGACGGTTCGGCCAGATGCCGCGACACCGGCCGGAGGGGATGGGACAATGGCGGCCGCTGCGCCCGGACCTGCCGTCCCCGCCGTCCGCGGGACGGGTTCCGCTGCCGCCTCGATCCGAGGCGGCGCGGCCCGTCCAGGCCATGCATCCCGCCGCCGAGATCACCACCGCCCATGCCCACGTCCGTTTCCAGCAAGCCCAGCCGCCGCGACCTCGCCAACGCGATCCGCTTCCTCGCCGCCGATGCCGTCCAGGCCGCCAATTCCGGCCACCCGGGCATGCCGATGGGCATGGCCGACATCGCCGAGGTGCTCTGGAACGACTACCTGCGGCACAACCCGGCCAATCCCTCGTGGGCCAACCGGGACAGGTTCATCCTGTCCAACGGCCACGGCTCGATGCTGCAGTACGCCCTGCTGCACCTGGCCGGCTACGACCTGTCGGTCGATGACCTGAAGGCGTTCCGCCAGCTCGATTCCAAGACGCCCGGCCACCCCGAGAACTTCATGACCCCGGGCGTGGAGACCACCACCGGCCCGCTGGGCCAGGGCCTGGCCAACGCGGTGGGCATGGCCCTGGCCGAGAAGCTGCTGGCACAGCGCTTCAACCGGCCGGGGTTCGACATCGTCGACCACCGCACCTGGGTGTTCATGGGCGACGGCTGCCTGATGGAAGGCATCAGCCATGAAGCCGCGTCCCTGGCCGGGACCTGGGGCCTGGGCAAACTGGTGGCGTTCTGGGACGACAACAACATCTCCATCGACGGCAATACCGACGGCTGGTTCACCGACGACACCCCCGCCCGCTTCGAGGCCTATGGCTGGCGCGTGATCCGCAACGTCGACGGCCATGACGCGCAGGAGATCAAGACCGCGATCGACACGGCGATCGCCGGCGACGGGCGCCCGACCCTGATCTGCTGCCGCACCACCATCGGCTATGGCTCCCCGGCCAAGGCCGGCAAGGAATCCAGCCACGGCGCGCCGCTGGGCAAGGACGAGCTGGTCGCCACGCGCGATGCGCTGGCCTGGAGCCACGGCGAGTTCGAAGTACCCCAGCCGGTATACGACGGCTGGAACGCACTCGAGGCCGGCCGCGAGCGCGAGTCGAAGTGGAACGACCTGCAGTCGCGCTACGCCGCCAAGCATCCCGAGCTGGCCGGCGAACTGGCGCGGCGCATGCGCGGTGACCTGCCGGACGCCTTTACCGCTGCCGCCGCCGCGTACGTCGAGCAGCTCCAGGCCGACGGCCCGTCCGTGGCCTCGCGCAAGGCGTCGCAGATGGCGATCCAGGCCTTCGCGCCGCTGCTGCCGGAGCTGGTCGGTGGCTCGGCCGACCTGGCCCACTCCAACCTGACGCTTTGGAGCGCCAGCAAGTCGGTGGCCACCACCGACGCGGATGCCAACTACATCTATTACGGCGTGCGCGAGTTCGCGATGACCGCGATCAGCAACGGCCTGAACCTGCACGGCGGCTTCATCCCGTTCGACGCCACGTTCCTGGTGTTCTCCGACTACGCCCGCAACGCGGTGCGCATGAGTGCGCTGATGGGCGCGCAGGCCATCCACGTCTACACCCACGATTCCATCGGCCTGGGCGAGGACGGCCCGACCCACCAGCCGATCGAGCACCTCGCCTCGCTGCGCTACATCCCGCACAACGACGTGTGGCGCCCGTGCGATGCGGTGGAGTCGGCGGTCGCGTGGAAGGCCGCGATCGAACGGCGTGACGGACCGTCGTGCCTGGTGTTCTCGCGCCAGACCCTGCCGCACCAGGCGCGCGATGCCGCGCAGCTGGCGGCGATCGCGCGCGGTGGCTACGTGCTCAAGGATTCGGTCGGCACCCCGGACGTGATCCTGCTGGCGACCGGTTCGGAGGTCGGCCTGGCGATGGACGCGGCCGCGAAGCTGGGCGACGGCGTACGCGTGGTGTCGCTGCCCTCGACCGACGTGTTCGATCGCCAGGATGCGTCCTATCGCGAGTCGGTGCTGCCCAACGCGGTACGGCGCCGGGTTGCGATCGAAGCGGGGGTGTCGGACTTCTGGCGCAAGTACGTGGGCCTGGATGGCGCGGTGATCGGCATCGACCGGTTTGGTGCCAGCGCCCCGGCCGACGTCCTGTTCCCGCACTTCGGCTTCACCGTCGACAAGGTGGTCGAGGCAGCGCGCGCGCTGGCCTGACGGACCCGACGGCGAACGATGGAAGGTGGCCCGTCGGCCGCCTTCTTCATGCCGGGAGGCGCGTCCGCTCCAGTGCCAAGGCCAACAGGCGCGCCTCCAGCCAGGCTCTCGCGCCTCGCGGGGCCGCCAAGCCCATGCGTTCGAACGCGTCGGGGTCACCGGCAGGACGGTTGGCCACCGCGCCGGCCACGGTCGCCAGCTTGCCCCCGCGCGTGGCAGTGGCCTGCGCCAGCCACGACAGCGCCCGGACCAGGCGTTGCTCCACCGGGGTGAAGTCGCTTCCCAACGGGTAGTCGGGCAGGGTGCCGTCGCGTCGAAGCGGGGCGAGTGCGGCCTCGAGCCGTTCCGGCGTATTGCGCGACCACGCGCCCGGTGCAGTGAAATCGCGGGCCAGCTTGCGGTGGTCGCGCGCGGTGTCGAGCAATGCGGGCTGGAACCGCGCATCCGTGACCGCCGCCATTGCCACGATGCAGTCCTCGTCGGTCCGGCCGCGCAGGTCGGCCACGCCGTACTCGGTCACGTAGATGTCGCGCAGGTGGCGGGGGATGGTGGTGTGGCCGTAGCTCCAGCGGATATTCGACTCCGGTCCCGCGCCGGCGTTGCGGACGGCGCGCAGCATCAGCACCGAACGTGCATCGGGCAGTGCGTGCGCCACCGCCACGAAGTTGTACTGGCCGCCGACCCCCGAAACCACGCGCCCGTCCTCGAGTGCATCCGACACCGCCGCGCCCAGCGCGGTCGCCATCATGCAGCTGTTGAAAAAGCGGGCGTCGCGGCGCTGCAACCGTTCCAGCGTTTCGTGCCCGCCGTAGAGTTCGTTGACCTCGCTGATGCGGCGCATGCCGATGCCGGCGCGATGGTCGTCGGGCAGGGTGCGCAGCCAGTCGTAGAACTCGTGCGACCCCAGGTAGAAGGCGCCGTGCAGGAACTGGCCGTCCTGTTCCAGGCGCGCCGTGTCGGAGGGCGTGGCTTCGCCCCGGGCGACGCGCTGCATGAGGTCGGCGTCGTCGACCACCCTGCGGCGGATGACACCGGCCTCCACCAGCCGCTTGAACCCCTCGTTGAGCATCTCGCTGCAGCCGTACAACCCGGTTGCGAACGGTGACAGCGCCGGGTCGTGCGCCGCGGGCGAGTCCAGCGCCACCAGCACGCGGCGGTAGGCGCCGTTGTCGGTGTGCCGAAGCGCCAGCGCATGGCACAGCGCGTCGGCCAATGCGCCGATGCCTATCTGCAGGGTGCCGCCGTCGCGGACCAGGGTGCTGGCGTGGAAACCGATCGCATAGTCCACCGCGCTGACCGGCTGCCGCGGCAACGCGAACAGGCGTGGATACGGTGCCGGCGGCGTGACCACCAGATCGAAGTACGAGGCGTCGACGGCCGCGCTGCCGCCCAGCCACGGCAGCCGTGGGTCGACCTCCGCAACCAGCAGCGGGCGTGGCAGGCCGCGCGCGAGCACCGCATCGACGGCGTCCTGGGTGAGGTCGGTGTTGGACGATAGCGACAGCCGCGTGCCGTCGGGCGATATGGCGACCTTCTGCACGATGGCGTTGACCCCACGGTCGGCCAGTGCGCGCGCCACATGGGTGTAGTTGAGGCTTGCATAGGACTGCTGCGCCTGCGCCGACCCCAGCATGGCACCGGACTGCAGGTAGAACTCCTCCACCGCCACGTGGGGCGGCAGCGCGTCGCGGCGCATGGCCCGCACGTAGGCCAGGCGGGGAAAGTCATCGCCGAAGTGGCGCTCCACGAACGGGCCCAGGAACCGGCCTTCCAGCCCTTCGCCCGCGCGGGGCGGGTCAAGCGACAGCGCGGTGTAGAGGTTCAAGGGCCGCGAGGGGTCGACTTCCACGCGCGCGTAGAGCGCGTTGAGCAGCCGGTGCGGCTTGCCCAGGCCCAGCGGTGCGCCCACGTGGAGCACCCCCGGCAGGTGCTGGAGCATCCATTCCACCGCAGCTTCCAGGCTGTCCAAGCGGGTGGGCGCGGGCCGGTCGGCGGGGGTGGTTGCGGCAGGCAAGGTCATGCCGACAAGCCTAGCGTCGCGGACGTGATGCCGCAGCGGGCCGGTCAATGCAACGGAGAGGCCGGCTCGGTCGCGGGCTGCAGGCTGTCGATGAAGTCGTCGGCCGGTTGGGGCCGCTGGATGTAGTAGCCCTGCGCGCAGTCACAGCCCATCTCGGCCAGCATCGCCAGCGATTCGGCGTCTTCGACGCCTTCGGCGACCACGCGCATCTTGAGGTGGTGGCCCAGGTCGACGATCGAGCGCACCAGCTGGATCGATCGGCGGTCATCGCGCAGGTCGACGATGAAGCCGCGGTCGATCTTCAGTTCGGTGGCGGGGAAGAACTTGAGGTACGCCAGCGACGAATAGCCGGCGCCGAAATCGTCGATCGAGATCCCCAGCCCTTCCATGCGCAGGTCCTCCAGCCGGCGCAGGCTCAGCTTGGGATCCTCCATCAGCGCGCTCTCGGTCACCTCCAGGGTCACTGCCGAGGCGGGGATGTTCCAGATCCCCAGCGCCGAGGTGACCTGCGCGACCAGGTCGCGCTCGCCGAACACCCGTGGCGACAGGTTGATGGAGAAGCACAGGTCCGGATCGATGGCGCGCGCGCGCGCGGCGTGCCGCAGGGTGGCGTTGAGGCTCCAGCGGGTCAGCGGCGAGATCAGTCCGGTTTCCTCGGCCAGCGGGATGAAGCGGTCGGGCGCCACCCATCCCAGTTGCTCGTCATGCCAGCGGGCCAGCGACTCGACCGCGACGATCCTGCGCGTACGCAGGTCCATCATCGGCTGCAGGTGCACGTCCAGGCGATTGGCCGCGATCGCCTGCTGGAGCGATTCGTAGGGAATCAGCGGCGGCGTTCCCTCGGCGTCGTACAGTGCGCTGTCGTCGCTGTCGTGCAGGGACGCGCCATAGGCGGTCTCGGCGTTGTGCAGCAGGCGCTCGGCATTGCGGCCATGGTCGGGATACACGCTGATCCCCACCTTGACCGCGATCGGTGCCGTCCGCTGGCCCACCGGCACGGGCGATTCGAACGCGCGCACCACGCGTGCACCGGCCAGCGCCGCGTGGTTGTCGCCGCGCAACCCCGGCAGCATCACGACGTATTCGTACAGCCCCACGCGCACCACCGTGTCCTGCGGGCGCAACACGCTCGAGATACGGGCGTATGCCGCCTCGCCCAGCGCGTCAGCCGCCGCGTAGCCGTAGAACTGTCCGAACTCGCGGACCCGCTGCAGGCGGACCACCATCACCCCGAGCGCGCCGTCGCCCTCGTGCCAGGCTTCAATCTGGCGTGCAAGCAACGTCACCAGCTCGGTGCGGGTCACAGGAACAGGTCCGCCGGGTCCAGCCCGTGGGCGCCGCGTTCCAGCGGGCGCACCACCTCCACCCGGGGCAGCTCGGGTTGCCGCTCGGCCCGCTCCATCAGGTCCAGCGGTTCGAACGCGTCGCGCAGTCGCTTGTCGGCGTCGGTCAGCAGCATCACCCGCGGCAGCAGGCGTCGCATCGGGTTCTGGGTCATCACCACGCCGACCTCGCCGGTACTGAGTTCGACCAGCGAGCCGGTCGGGTATACGCCCAGGCAGCCGATGAACTGTTCGACCAGTTCGCGCTGGAACAACCGGTCGCGCTCGCGGTAGATCACCTGCAGTGCCTCGTGGCGGGCGATGGCACGGGCGTGCGGGCGATCGCTGGTCAACGCATCGAAGGTGTCGACGATGCCGCCGATGCGACCGAACAACGGGATCGACGCGTCGGCCAGCTGGTCCGGGTAGCCGGAGCCGTCGTAGCGTTCGTGGTGGCTGCGCACCATTTCGCGCACCGGGGCGGCAATGGTGGCGCTCTCGTCCAGCGCGGCCAGCCCCAGCTCGACATGCCCGCGCATGCTGGCGATGCCGGCGGCGTCCAGCGGCCCGGACACGTCCAGAAGCCCCGGGGCAAGCCGCGTCTTGCCGATGTCCAGCAGCAGGCCACCCGCGGCGACGTCCATCAACAGGGCTTCGGGCAGCCCCAGGTGGCGCCCGAAGGCCGCCGCCAGCGCGCTGCAGTTGATGGCGTGGCTGTACGCGTAGCCATCGTGGCGCTGCAGCGCGTTGACCCAGAACATGGTGTCGGCATTGCGCAGGACGCTCTGCACCACCGGCGTGACCGCGTCTTCTACCTGCTTGCCGGACAGCTTCCGGCCCGCGCGGACGTCCTCGATGATGCGCTGGGCCAGCGAGCTGCTTTCGTGGTGCGCCCGCCGTGCGTCCGGCAGCTCCTCGTCGAACCCCCGGGAGTCCGCGTAGCGGGCCTTGCCCAGCTGGGTCTCGTCGATGGCGGGCGCCGGTGTGCGTCGACCCAGCGTCAACCGCGGGGCATCGGGGGGCTCCAGCCCGCGCTCGATGTCGATCCAGACCGACTGGCAGTACTGGCGAAGCAGCGCGAGGTCGTCGTCGGATTCGACCATGAAACCCTGCAGCGGAAACGGCGTCTCGGTCCACGGTCGGTCCAGCCGGCACACGTACATGCCGGCCGCCAGCTTGTCGATCCCGATTTCGCGTTCCTCAAGTCCCATGCGGTGTTCCCTGTGGCCCGGTGGACGGGCGTGCCGCGCACGCCGGCCCGACACCCATCTGGGCAGCCAGGCCGTGCATGTTCCGCGAAATCGCCTGCACCGTGGACCTCGCTCCCCGGCGGTTTTCGCCCATTCCCGGATCCGTACGGTACGCCGTAGTGGGCCAGGCGTGCGCGGCACCCGCATACGGACGGTAACGGCGACGGCCTGATGGCCTTGAGTGCCGGAGGGCATGCGCGCTACAGCTAGCTGAACAAGCCAGGAGGCCGCACATCGGCCCGGCAAGGGACTCATGCAAGCAGCAATTTGCCGGCGGCGATCACCAGCACCACCCCCAGCGTGCGTCGCAGGGCGTCCACCGGAAGCCAGCGCAGCCCGAGCTGGGTGCCCAGCAACGCGCCGACCGCGACCGCCGCCAGCCAGGCCGGGAGTGCCTCGGGCACGGTGCCGGTGGCCTGCACCAGGCCGGCCAGCGCAGTCAGCGAGTTGATCCACACGAACGCCACCGACGTGCCGCTGGCCTGGCGTGTCGGCATCCAGTGCATGAAAAGCAGCAGGGGCGTCAGGAAGATCGCCCCGCCGGTGCCGGTGAGCCCGGACAGCACGCCGATGAGCGCGCCTGCCAGCAGGCCGCCGGGCCACGGTACCCGGCGCCCGGATGCGCGCGCGTCGTCATCGGCCGCGTGCCCGGCACCGCGGAACACGCCGGCCGCGGCCACCAGCAGGACCAGCCCCAGCAGCGTCGAATACCCCTGGGGCGGCAATGGCACCTGCGCGGCAAGGTACGCAGCCGGCGCCGACGCCAGCACGAAGGGCAGGACGTTGCGCCAGCGCACGTGTCCACCGCGCCAGAACCGCCACAGCCCGATGCCCCCCACCAGCAGGTTGAGCGCCAGCGCGGTGGGCCGGATCTGTTCGGGCGCCAGGCCCGACAGCGCCATCACTGCGATGTAGCCGCTCGCTCCGGCGTGGCCGACAGAGGAGTAGAGAGCCGCAACCGGCAACAGCGCCAGCGCCAGCCACCAGGCCGAATCGATCATCGCGCGATGGTACGGACGCGACCGCCACCGCGCGAGCCGCGGCCGGGATCAACTTGCGTCGAACAGCCGTGCCGCCTGCGAGCCCGCAAGCATGGCCAGGACAAAGATCACCGGTTCCAGCGAGCCGTGCGCAAGAGTGGCGAGCGCCGGTCCCGGGCAGAAGCCGGCGATGCCCCAGCCCACGCCGAACAGCATGCTGCCGATCAGCAGCCGCGCATCGAAACGGGGGGCCGGCGCAGGCGGTATGGCGCCGCCGGTCCAGGCCTCGCCCCGCCGGCGCACCCATGCAAAGCCCGGCACCGCGACCGCAAGCGCGCCGCCCATTACCAGGGCGAGCGAGGGATCCCAGCGCCCGGCGATATCCAGGAAATTGAGCACCTTGTCGGGGTCGGTCATGCCCGAGACCGCCAGCCCGAGGCCGAACAACGCCCCCGACAGCAGGGCGTAGGCCGCCGGGTGCGTACGGGCGCTCATGCCAGCACGCCCAGAGCGTGGCGCAGTGCGTACACCGTCGCGAAGCCGGCGCCCATGAACACCGCAACGGCGACCATCGAACGCGGAGACAGCCGCGCCAGTCCGCAGATGCCGTGGCCGCTGGTGCAGCCGCTGCCCAGACGCGTGCCGAAACCGACCAGCAGGCCGCCTGCCAGCAACCATGGCAGCGGGAAGCCGGTGCGCGGCTGCACGCCGGCCACGGCGAACCACACGCCCGCCGCGGCGATCAAACCGAGCAGGAATGCGATGCGCCAGGCCCGGTCGCCTCGTTGTTCCAGTGCGCCATTCAACAGGCCGCTGATGCCGGCGATACGGCCCATCGAGGCCAGCAGCACGGTCGCGGCAAGGCCGATGAGCGCACCGCCGGCCAGCGCGGTCCATGGGGTGAATTCGGTGGGCATGGCAGGTCCTGTGCGAGTCAGAGCCGGTTGATCAGAGCTGGTTGACGGGGATCTTGAGGTAGCGCACGCCGTTGTCCTCCGGCTCGGGCAACTCTCCGGCGCGGATATTGGTCTGGACCGCAGGCAGGATCAGCGTGGGCAGGGCCAGCGAGGCGTCGCGCGTTTCGCGCATGTCCACGAACTGTTCTAGCGTCGTCCCGTCGTGCACGTGGATGTTGCTCCGCTTCTGCTCGCCGATGGTGGTCTCACATGCGAACTCGCGTCCGCCCGGACCGTAGTCGTGGCAGACGAACACGCGCGTGTCGTCGGGCAGTTCGAACAGCGTGTGGATCGACCGGTACAACGTGGCCGCGTCGCCGCCGGGGAAGTCGCATCGCGCGGTTCCGCCGTCGGGCATGAACAGCGAGTCGCCAGTGAACAGCGCATCGCCGATCAGGTACGCGTTGGAATCGTTGGTGTGGCCCGGCACGGGAATGACGCGACCTGCCAGCGCACCTATCCGGAAGGCCTCCTCGGGTGCGAACAGGTGGTCGAACTGCGAGCCATCGACGGGGAAGTGGTCGCCCAGGTTGAATATGGGGCGGAATGTCTTCTGTACGGTCCGGATGCCTTCACCGATCGCGAGCCTGGCGCTGGGGAGGCGGTCCTTCAGCCAGTGCCCCGCGCTGAGGTGGTCGGCGTGGGCATGGGTTTCCAGGATCCACTGCACGTCGAGCGCCTGCTCCTGGACAAACGCCAGCACCGCCTCGGCCGACCCGGTGGAGGTGCGCCCGGCCTTCGGGTCGAAGTCCAGCACCGGATCGACCAACGCCGCGCCCCGGCCATCGGGTTCGACGACGACGTAGGTCCAGGTGTTGCTGTCCTGGTGGAAGAAGGGGTGGACGACGGGTCGCATGGTCGCGCTCCAGGCGGAAGAAGAGAAAGGACGATACATCAGATATTGCTAAATTAGCAAGTTCTACTATACTGTGCGTCTCAACCGGGACCACGATCGCCATGACGCCTGCCCGCTGCACACTGGATTCCGCCGTACCGGGTGGGGTCGCGCCCGCTGGAACCGGGCTGACCGACATTCACGAAATGCAACGCCATGCGGGCGAGGCGGCGGCCTTGCTCCGCTCGCTCGCCAACGAGCAGCGGCTGATGGTGCTGTGCCGCCTGGTAGGCGGGGAGTTGCCGGTCGGACAACTGCTCGAGGGCACCGCGCTCTCGCAGTCGGCCCTCTCCCAGCACCTGGCGGTCCTGCGCGAAGCGGGGTTGGTGTCGACGCGCCGGCAGGGGCAGCAGGTCTTCTACTCGTTGGCGGATGGTCCCGCGTTGCGGGTGATGGAGACCCTGCACGACATCTATTGCGGAGCGAATTCGCCATGATGTGGCTCGCGTGGCTGGGCGCAGCGGCGATCGGCCTGAGCCTGGGCCTTCTCGGTTCGGGAGGGTCGATCCTTACCGTGCCGGTGCTGGTCTACCTGGTGGGGCAGCCCGAGAAACTGGCGATTGCAGGGTCGCTGGCCATCGTCGGTGGCATCAGCCTCATTGCGGCATTGCCCTGGACGTGGAAGCGGCAGGTCGATTGGCGCAACGTTGCCTGGTTCGGCGTGCCCGGCATGGTGGGCACCTGGCTCGGCGCATGGCTGTCGATCTGGCTGAGCGGCGCCCTGCAACTGCTCCTGTTCGCGGTGGTGATGCTGCTGGCTGCGGTGATGATGCTGCGCCCCCCGAAGGCGCTCACCGTGGACGCAGGCGTGGACAGTGCGCTCGACGGCCCTGCCGCGCCTGCGCGCAAGGTCGGCCGTATCGCGCTGGACGGACTGGTGGTCGGCGTGGTGACCGGGCTGGTGGGCGTCGGAGGCGGCTTCCTGATCGTGCCCGCGCTGGTGCTGCTCGGTGGCCTCGCGCTGCACCGGGCCATCGGAACCAGCCTGTGGATCATCTCGCTCAAGAGTTTCAGCGGTTTCGCCAAGTACACCTCCGTGCTTGCAGGGGCCGGCCTGGCCCTGGACTGGCGCCTGATCGGTCTGTTCACCGCGATCGGCGCAGGGGGCAGCCTGCTCGGCGGGCGCTTGGCACGCCGCCTGCCGCAGGCGCAGCTGCAGCGGGGGTTCGCCGTGTTCCTGTTGCTCATGGGTGCCGGCATCGCCTGGCAGACGGCGCCCGCTGCCCTGGCCGCCACCCCTTCCCCCGACCGTTCAGCGGAGATCACCAACATGCACTCCATCGACCAGCTCGTTCCCCAGGCCCGCCACCCGGGGCCCACGCTCGTGGCGGGCGGGCAGCCTGCGCCGCAGGCATGGGACGCCCTGCGCGCCCAAGGCATCACAACCGTGGTCAACCTGCGACCGGAGGCGGAGATGGACGGGCGCGACGAACGCGGCGAAGTCGACGCGGCGGGGCTGGACTACCACCAGATTCCGGTCGACGGCGCCAGCGGCGTCACCACGGCAAACGCCGATGCGCTGTGGTCCGTGCTGGAGGATGCGGAAGGCGCTGTGCTGGTGCACTGCGCCTCCGGCAACCGCGTTGGCGCGCTGCTGGCACTCGGTGCCGCCCGCAACGGCGGCCGCACGCCCGAGGACGCGCTGGCGTGGGGCCAGTCGGCCGGTCTTACCGGCCTGGGGCCCAAAGTGCGCCAGATGCTGGGCTTGCCGCAGGCCCAGTAATCGCGCGCCGGAACCCCGCGGTCAGTCGCGCGCGCCCAACGTGGCGTTGAGCAGCATCGCCAGGTGGCTGCCGCCGGCGCGCACCTGCTGCTCGGCCACGGGCCGCCACGCCTGCAGGTAATCGGTCCCGAGCTTGGCCTTGGCGGGGTAGGCACCCGGGCCCATCGCCACCTTGCAAGACTGCTCCGCCCAGCGCTCCGGCCCCGCCGCCAACGGAACCGCCAACTCCATCGACCGCAGGCGCGCCAGCCACTGGGACTCGTCCAGTCGCGCGGTGTTGAACAGGCCGCTGTCCCACAGCGAATGCAGGTTGCCGCCCTTGCCATCACGACTGCCGTCGGGCCAGTTCACCTGCACGTCGTTGCCGCCGCGGTCGCCGGCATTGCCGGCATGCATGGGTTGGTGGACGTCGCCAACGAAATGCACGACGAACTTCAGCGCCTGCAGGCGCTCGGCCGCGGGTCGTGCGCGGTCGCCGAGGATCGCGGCCTGCTCACCGATTGCCTCGACCACGCAGTCCCCGCCCGGGCAGGCACGCGGCGCGTCGTAACGGCAGCCCAGCTCACCCAGGTTGACGTAGTGCCACGGCGCGCTGCGACGCCCCAGGTCCGGATCATTGGCACGCAGGTCGTCGGCCCAGCTGGCGATGCCGGGCAGGGTGGGCACCGGTTCGCCCGCGAGCAGGGCGGTGATCTCCGCGCGCACCGCAGGGTCCAGGTCGTCCCATGCCAGGGCCGCGACCAGGCGGTGCCCGAGTGGGCCCCAGCCCAGGGCGGGCATGGCGAACAGGCACAGGACGAGGGCGCCGACCAGGCGGGTGGCGAAGCGTGGCATCGGGTGTTCCGGCGTCGGGGCCGACGGCCGGCCTCCGGGGGCGCTAAAATAGCCGGCTTTCCCGCCCCACGCCCGTCAGGAGCCCTCAATGGCGATCAAAGTAGGTATCAACGGTTTCGGCCGCATCGGACGCAACGTCCTGCGCTCGGCCGTGCAGAACTTCGGCAATGACATCCAGGTCGTCGCCATCAATGACCTGCTGGAGCCGGAGTACCTGGCCTACATGCTCCGCTACGACTCCGTGCACGGCCGCTTCGACGGCGACGTATCGATCGACGGCGACCACCTGGTGGTCAACGGCAACCGGATCCGCCTGACCCAGGAGCGCGACCCGGCCAACCTCAAGTGGGACGAGGTCGGCGCGGACGTCGTCATCGAATCCACCGGCCTGTTCCTGACCAAGGAGACCGCGCAGAAGCACATCGATGCCGGCGCCAGGAAGGTCATCCTGTCGGCGCCGTCCAAGGACGACACGCCGATGTTCGTGTTCGGCGTCAACGACTCCAAGTACGCGGGCGAAGCGATCATCTCCAACGCCTCGTGCACCACCAACTGCCTGGCGCCGGTGGCCAAGGTGCTCAACGACAAATGGGGCATCAAGCGCGGCCTGATGACCACCGTGCATGCCGCCACCGCCACCCAGAAGACCGTCGATGGACCGTCCAACAAGGACTGGCGCGGCGGCCGCGGCATCCTCGAGAACATCATCCCGTCCTCCACCGGCGCGGCCAAGGCCGTCGGCGTGGTGTTGCCCGAACTCAAGGGCAAGCTGACCGGCATGAGCTTCCGCGTGCCGACCTCCGACGTGTCGGTGGTCGACCTGACGGTGGAACTGGTGAAGGAAGCGACCTACGCGGAGATCTGCGCCGAGATGAAGGCCCAGTCGGAGGGCGCGCTCAAGGGCATCCTGGGTTACACCGAGGACAAGGTGGTCGCCACCGATTTCCGCGGCGACGCGCGCACCTCGATCTTCGATGCCGAGGCGGGCATCGCGCTGGACAGTACGTTCGTCAAGCTGGTCAGCTGGTACGACAACGAGTGGGGCTATTCCAACAAGTGCCTCGAGATGGTCAAGGTGGTCGCGGGCAAGTAAGCGGCAGCGGGACCGGTCAATGGAAAGCCCCGCGACCGCGGGGCTTTTTTTTTGCCACGTCGCCGCGGCTCCCCATCGTGGCCGAAGCCGCCGGCAGTGGCGAACCGGTGCGGCGGCCAGGCCGCCGTCAGAACGCCGCGTCGAAAGCGACCTCCCCCTGCACGCCGACCTGGTAGGCCGACACGCGGCGCTCGAAGAAGTTGGTGACCTCCTGCACGTCCTGCAGGTCCATGAAACCGAACGGGTTGGTCGCGCCGAAGTGCTTGGGCATCCCCAGCTGCGCCAGGCGTTGGTCGGCGCAATACTCCAGGTACTGGCGCATGTCCTTGAGCGACAGGCCGACCACGCCCCCGGACAGCACGTCGGCGGCAAACAGCGCCTCGCACTCCACCGCTTCGACGAACATCGCCACCACCTGCGCGCGCAGGTCTGCGTCGAACAGGTCCGGCTCCTCCTCGCGCGCCACGCGGATCACCTCGAAGGCGAACGCCATATGCCCGCTTTCGTCGCGGAACACCCAATTGGTGCCCGACGCCAGTCCGTTGAGCAGGCCGCGCGAGCGCAGGTAGTAGACGTAGGCGAACGCGGCGAAGAAGAACAGGCCCTCGATGCAGCCGGCAAAGCAGATCAGGTTGAGCAGGAACTGCCGGCGCTGGGCGCGGGTCTCGATGCGTGCCAGCCCCTGGATCGAATCGATCCAGCGGAAGCAGAACGCGGCCTTGGCGCGGATCGACGGAATGTTCTCCACCGCGTCGAAGGCCCTGGCGCGTTCGGCCGGGTCGGGCAGGTAGGTATCCAGCAGGGTCAGGTAGAACTGCACGTGCAGCGCTTCCTCGTAGAGCTGGCGCGACAGGTACATGCGCGCCTCGGGCGCGTTGACGTGCTGGTAGAGATTGAGCACCAGGTTGTTGGAGACAATGGAGTCGCCGGTCGCGAAGAACGCCACCAGCCGCTCCACCAGGTGGCGCTCGGCAGGGCCCAGTTTTTGCTGCAGGTCGTTGACGTCGAGCGAGAAGTCGACCTCTTCCACGGTCCAGGTGTTGCGGATCGCGTCGCGGTACATCTCGTAGAAGCGCGGGTAGCGCATCGGCCGCAAGGTGAGGTCGAAACCGGGGTCGAGCAGGTGGGTGGGCATGGTGGATCCTTGGAATTCGAGGTTGGCCCGACCGGACTCGCGTGGTGTAGGAGCGACGTAAGTCGCGAACGCGCAGGGAACCGGTGGGTCGGCGGGTCGCGACTCACGTCGCTCCTACGATGGAGCGCGTCGAGTCTTCTGGGGACTGCATGAACTTCTGTAGGAGCGGCCTTAGCCGCGATGGGAGTCGGCGCGGGCGAACGATTTCAGATCGCGGCTAAAACCGCTCCTACAAAAGCGTGGGGGATTACTGGCAGGCCTCGCAGCTCTCCGGATTTTCCAGCGAGCAGGCAACCGCTTCATCCACCGGCACCGGCGCATGCGCTACAGCCTTCCCGACGGTCGCTTTCGCGATCTTCGTCGCCGGGCGCGAGCGCAGGTAGTAGGTCGTCTTCAGCCCGCGCTTCCAGGCGTACATGTACATCGACGACAGCTGCCCGATGTTGGGGCTCTCGATGAACAGGTTGAGCGACTGGCTCTGGTCGATGTACGCGCCGCGGTCGGCGGCCATGTCGATCAGCGCGCGCATCGGCAGCTCCCACACGGTGCGGTAGACCTCGCGCAGCGACGTGGGAATCGCTTCGATGCCCTGGATCGAGCCTTCCGCCATCTTGATGGCATCGCGCATCTCCGCCGTCCACAGGCCCAGCCGCTTGAGTTCGCCCACCAGGTACTTGTTGACCACCAGGAAGTCGCCCGACAGCGTTTCGCGCTTGAACAGGTTGCTGACCTGCGGCTCGATGCATTCGTAGCAGCCGGCGATCGAGGCGATGGTGGCGGTGGGCGCGATGGCGATCAGCAGCGAGTTGCGCAGGCCGTGCGCGGCAATGCGCTCGCGAAGGGCATCCCAGCGTGCAGTGTCGGCGGGTGCCACGTCCCAGGCCTCGAACTGCAGCGCGCCGCGCGCCGCGCGGGTGTCGCCGAACGCCGGGTGGCGGCCGCGTTCCAGCGCCAGCTCGCACGACGCCGACAGCGCATGGAAGTAGATCGCCTCGGCGATCTCACGCGACAGCTGTCGCGCGGGTTCGGAGTCGAACGGCAGGCGCATGCGGAAGAACACGTCCTGCAGGCCCATCGCCCCAAGGCCGACCGGCCGCCACTTCAGGTTGGCGCGGCGCGCGGTCTCGATCGGATAGAAGTTCAGGTCGATCACGCGGTCGAGCTGGCGCACCGCCAGGCGGACCGTTTCGGCCAGGCGTTCGAAGTCGAAGGCGACCCGGCCGTCGTCGCGGGTGTCGAGGTGGTGGGCCAGGTTGATCGACCCCAGGTTGCACACCGCGGTTTCGTCCTGCGAGGTGACCTCCACGATCTCGGTGCACAGGTTGGACAGGTGCACGACGTTGCCCGCCAACGCGGTCTGGTTGCAGGCGCGGTTGGACTTGTCCTTGAAGTTCATCCAGCCGTTGCCGGTCTGCGCCAGCGTGCGCATCATCCGCCCGTACAACTCGCGCGCCTTGACCTGGCGGGTGGCCAGGCCGGCGGCTTCGGCGGCCCGGTAGGCGCGGTCGAAGCCCTCGCCGTACAGATCGGTCAGCTGCGGCACGCGGTGCGGGTCGAACAGCGACCACGTCGCGTCCGCCTCGACCCGGCGCATGAACTCGTCGGGGATCCAGTTGGCCAGGTTGAGGTTGTGGGTGCGCCGGGCCTCGTCGCCGGTGTTGTCGCGCAGCTCCAGGAACTCCTCGACATCCGCGTGCCACGGCTCCAGGTACACGCAGGCCGCGCCCTTGCGCTTGCCGCCCTGGTTGACCGCGGCGACCGAGGCGTCAAGCGTCTTAAGCCACGGCACGATGCCGTTGCTCAGGCCGTTGGTGCTGCGGATCAGCGAGCCACGCGAACGGATGCGCGTATAGCTCAGGCCGATTCCGCCGCTGAACTTGCTCAGCTTGGCCACGTCCATGTAGCCGCGGTAGATCGCCTCCAGCGAATCCTCCGGCGAGTCCAGCAGGAAGCAGCTGGAGAGTTGCTCGTGGGTGGTGCCGGCGTTGAAAAGAGTGGGCGAACTGGGGATGTAGTCCAGCTGCGCCATGCGCCGGTACAGCGCCAGCGCGTCGGCCACGTCCTCGCTCAGCGCGCAGGCCACCCGCAGGAAGAACTGCTGCGGCGTCTCGATCACGGTGCGCGCGGTGGGATGGCGCAGCAGGTAGCGGTCGTACAGCGTGCGCAGGCCGAAGTAGTCGAAGCGCCGGTCCAGCGAGGGATCGATCGCGTCGTTGAGCTTGCGCGCGTTGGCCTGGACGAAGCCCAGCAGGCGGTCGTTGATCAGGCCCAGTTCGTGCCCGCGCTGGACCGACTGCGAGAACGCGTTGATGTCGATCGCCGCGACTTCCTTGCCGATGACGCCGGCCAGCAGGCGCGCGGCCAGGCGGCCGTATTCGGGCTCTTCGGCGGTTAGCAGGGCGGCGGTGCGGATCGACAGTTCGTCGAGTTCTCGCGTCGAGGCGCCGTCGTAGAGGCCCGAGATCGTGCGGGTGGCCACGCGCATCGGGTCGATGGCGTGCAGGTCGTCGCTGCAGCGGACGATCGCGCGCACGATCTTGTTGAGGTCGACCGGCTCGCGGCCGCCGTTGCGCTTGGCGACGGTCATGCCCAGCGCGGCGGCGGGCGGGGCCAGGGCGAAGCCGTCGCCGGGCGCGCCGGATGCGGCAGGCAGCCTGCGCGCGGGCTTTGCGGCCGTTGCCGTGGCGTCGGTCGACGGATGCGGGGGCGTTTCGGCGCCGGTCTCGGTGGGTGCCAGGGCGGTGTTGGTGGTGGTCATGCGTGAACTCCAGTGCGTGGGCGCACGGGTCGTCGATCCCCCCCTCGAAGGACGACGCGCGCGGGCGCGGACGCACCGCCGGCCGGGCCTGCGCGTGCAGGGCCGGACGGGCAGGCACGGCCTCGCCCCCGCGGGCGCGGAATCCTGGGGGGGTGGAGCGCGGTTGTCGCACGGGCGAACGCCGCCCGCGAGCCGCATCAACGATGCGTCGCGACACCGGCCGTCTTCCCCCGAAGACTCGCTTGCCGGTCACCGCGCGGTGTGCATCGCGCGGCTGTCGGCAGGTCTTCGGACTCTGGACGCGGACCGGTGCTCTTGATCAGGCAGGAGCGGCTTTGGCTGCCCAACGGGTGCCAGAAGCATCGCGGCTGAAGCCGCTCCTGCGTGGAGCTCTTTCCACCTACTGGCCGTCGCTTCCCGGGGCGCGTGCCCCAGTGCCATGACGGCGGTCGTTTCCACTACCGCTGCGGGGCAGTGCCGGCATTGGACCCAGGTCCGCACCGGCTTCCCTTTCAAGCCGACCGCGAGGCCGGCACCGACGCGCACAACATAATGGGGTGGTGCGCATGCGTCAACGCAAGATGTGGTGTTGATGCCTCGGCGTCAGCACGTATCACCCGCGCCTTGCGGTGGTGTAACGTGCGCCGCACAAGGGGATGGGGAGTCGGCGATGGAAGGGCTGATCGTTCTACTGGTTCTGGCCGTACTGGCGGTGCCGGTGGGGCTGATCGTGGCGTTGGTGAAGATCGGCAGCCTGCGCGGGCGGGTCGATGTCCTGGAGCGCGACCTGGCGACGATGCAGACTGCCGCGGGGTCGACGTCCCGGGCGCGCGCGCCGGAGCCCGATCGTGTGGCTCCGGATTCCCGCCATGGCACCGGCTCTGAAGCGGATCTGCAGGGCGAGGTCGAGGCCGCGCAAGGCCCGACCCTGGCCGAATTGATGCGCCAGCAGGCCGGGCCTGCGCCCACGCATGCCACCGCCAGGGCGGCACAGGCGGCGTCGCGATCCTCGTCCGCGCCGGTGCCGCCGGCAGCCTCGCCAGTGGATGCATCGCCGTCGGGCGTTTCCTCCGGGGGGGCATCGCCCGCAGAGGCACGGCGCGCGGAGGCAGCGTCAAACGGCCGGACGCCGCCGCCACTACCTGGCGCCGCGCGCGGGGTGCCGCCGCCGCGCAGGCCGGATGTGGTGACCCTGGGCCTGCGCGCGGTGCGCCGCTGGTTCAGCCAGGGCAACGTGCCGGTCAAGGTCGGCATGCTGGTGCTGTTTGCCGGTGTCGCGGCGCTGCTCAAGTACGCCGGCGACCAGGGCTGGATGACGTTCCCGATCGAGTTGCGGCTGGCCGGCGTCGCGGCCGCGGCGATCGCCGGGCTGGTGTTCGGCTGGCGCCAGCGCGAATCCCGGCGCAGCTTTGCGCTCGCGCTGCAGGGCGGCGCCATCGGCGTGCTGCTGCTGGTGGTGTTCGCCGCGTTCAAGCTGCATCCGCTGCTGCCAGCGCCCGCGGCGTTCGCGCTGAGCGTCGTGCTGGTGGCCAGCGCCGGCGTGCTGGCGGTCAGGCAGGACGCGGTGGCACTGGCCTGGCTGGGGATCCTGGCCGGCTTCCTGGCACCGATCTGGCTGTCGACCGGGCCGGGCAACCACGTCGCGTTGTTCGGCTACTACGCGGTACTCAACGCGGCGATCTTCGGCATCGCCTGGTACCGCTCGTGGCGCGCGCTCAACGTGCTGGGGTTCCTGTTTACCTTCGCCATCGGCACTGGCTGGGGCGTGCTGCGCTACCGGCCCGAGGACTACGCCACCACGCAGCCCTTCCTGCTGCTGTTCTTTGCCTTCTACCTGCTGCTGCCGATCCTGCAGGCTCGCCGCCGCGCCGGCCGTCGCGACGGGCTCGACAGCTGCCTGCTGTTCGGCGCGCCGCTGGTGGCGTTCTCGCTGCAGGCGGGGCTGGTGCGCGACATGCTGATCGGCGGCGAGCGCCTGCCGCTGGCGTTCTGCGCGCTGGGCCTGGCCGCCGTGTACGCGGCGCTGGCCTGGGCGCTGCGCAGGCGCGCGCTGTACGCGCCGCTGGTGGCGCCATACGCGGTGCTGGCGGCCGGATTCGCCACCCTGGCGGTCCCGCTGGCGCTGTCGGCCAGTGCCACCGCGGGCATCTTCGCGCTTGAAGGCGCTGCGGCGGTCTGGCTGGGGCTGCGCCAGAACAGTCGCCTGCAGCAGTTGGCCGGCGCCGGGCTGCAGCTGGTGGCCGCGATGGGGTTTGTGATCGGCATGGACACGGCTGGCGCTGGCGGCCGCGCGCTGGCCAACGCGCCCTTCATGGCGGCGCTGCTGATCGCGCTGGCCGGCTTCGCCAGCGCATGGAGCTATCGCCGGACCGATGGCAGCCCGCTCGCGCTCGGGTACTACCTGTGGGGCCTGGCGTGGTGGCTGGGCAATGGTCTGGCCGAAATAGAGGCATTTGCCGCGCCCGCCATGGCGCCGGACCTCGTGATGATGCTTGCGCTGGCGACGGGCTGGATTGCCATCGAGGCGCACCGCCGTCTGCTGCCCGCACCGGCGCTGCAGTGGACGGGCGCGCTGGCTCTGGTGGCGGCGTTGCCGATGGCGCTGGTCCAGCAGGACGCGCACGTGCATCCGCTGGGGGCGCTGGGGTGGGCGGCCTGGCTGCTGTTCGCGGTGGCGGGCTGGCGCGTAATCCGCGGTCTGCGCGCAGCCGCGGGCCATTCCGCCGACGTGGCGCAGACGGCCTGGCTGCTGGCCTGGCCGCTGCTGGCGTCGCTGTCGCTGCAGCACGCGGGGGGCAGGCTCGGGCTGGGCGACGGCTGGATCTACCTGTTGGCCGTGCTGCCCTGGGGCGCGATGGCCACCGCACTGCAGTGGCGTCCGCGATGGGTGTCCGCGCCGATGACCGATGACTTCATCGCAAGGCGGCCGTGGCTGGTGAACCTGTTTGTCGCGATCGTCGGCGTCGCGTGGCTGGTCGGCCTGTGGGCGGCGGGCGGCAGCCGGCCGCTGCCGTGGATGGCGCTGCTCAACCCGCAGGACCTGGCGCAACTCGCGCTGCTGGCGGTGATGGCGGGCTGGTTGTATGTGCAGCCGGCACTGTTCCGGCAGCGTGCGGCGCTGCTGGCCGCCGCCGCCTTCGTCCTGGTCACCGTGGTCGTGCTGCGCGCCTGCCACCACTGGGGCGGCACCGCGTGGAGCGGCGCCATGTTCTCCACCAGCCTGGTGCAGACCAGCCTGACCGTGGCCTGGAGCCTGCTGGGCGTGCTGGGCTGGATCGTCGGCTCGCGCCGCGGCCAGCGCTCGCTGTGGTTGGCCGGCGCGGTGCTCATGGCGGTGGTGCTGGCCAAGCTCCTGTTGGTCGACCGCCAGCACCTGGGCAACCTGTTGGGCCTCGTGTCGTTCATCGCTTACGGCCTGCTGTGCACCGTGGTGGGTTACCTGGCGCCGGCGCCGCCGCGCGCGGACGGGCAAGGCGATGCCGGACCGGTGGAGGGGCCGGGCCTGTCCGCCCAGTCGGCAGGGGAGTCGGCATGAACCGGGTCGCTGGCGGAACCCGTCTCGATCCCGCATGCCGCGACGGAGCCTGTCCGATGAAACGCGCCACCATTCTGCCGGCGGTGCTGCCGGTCCTGTTGCTGGTGCTGTTGGCGACACCGGCGGGCGCCGCGCCGGCGCCCTATGCAATGCAATGGCCGCTGACGCTCGCCAGCGACGACGCGGGCGCCTACCGGGTCACGCTGGACGAGTCGGTGTATCGCCAGGTGGCCACCCCGGACCTGCGTGACCTGGACGTCCTCAACGCCGACGGCACGCCGGTCCCCACCTCGGTGCTGGACCCGGAGCAACCGCTGGCTCGGCGTCCGCCGACGGTGCCGGTGCCCTGGTTTCCGCTGCCGACGCCTCCGGGCGCGCCATCGCAGGCGGGCGGATCGGACTGGCGGCTGGTGACGCGCGTCGACAGCGACGGTCGCCTGCGTCAGGTCGAAGTGGAGGGCGGCGCTCCGGCAGCCGGCGCCGCCGGACCGGCGCAAGCAACGGCGCTGCTGCTGGACCTGAGCCGCATCCGCGAGCCGGTGGTTGCGCTGCAGCTGCAGTGGAAGCCGGTGGAGGCACTGGACCTGGGCTACCACGTGGAGGCCAGCGACGACCTGGAGCAATGGCGCAGCGTGCCATCGAGTGGCCGCATGGTGGACCTGGGACGCGACGGGCGGCGGCTGCTGCAGCGGCGCATCCAGCTCGATGGCCTGCAGCCGCGCCAGCAGCACGCCCGCTACCTGCGGCTGACGCCACGGGACGTCGCGCCGGCGCTGGAAATCACCGCAGTGGCCGCCGAACCGGCGGGCGCGGCGGCTCCGGTTCCGCAATGGCTTGCGTTGCAGCCGGCGGGCGCCGCGGCCCCGGAGCGCGCGAAGGCGGGCGCCGCGGCGGGCTTCGTCTACGAGACGGGCGGCCGCTTTCCGGTGGAGCAGGTCGACGTGGCGATGCCGGGCAACCACGCGCTGCAATGGCGCCTGGAAAGCCGCGCCGGGGCCGACGCGCCGTGGCAGCTGCGGGCCGGGCCTTGGATGGCCTACCGGGTCGACGGCCCGGGACCAGGTTCGCAGTCGGCGCCGCGCGGGCTGGACCAGCCGGTGCGCGACCGCTACTGGCGCTTGACCCCCAGCGGCCCCACGGGCGGGATGGCCCCGACGCTGCAGCTGGGCTACCGGCCCGAGGTGGTCGTGTTCCTGGCCCAGGGCGGCCCGCCGTATCGGCTGGTGGCCGGCAGCGCCCGGGCCCGGCGCGCGGACTCGCCCTTGCCGCAGCTGGTGTCCACGCTGCGCAGCCATCATGGCGCCGGCTGGCAGCCTGCGCCGGCCTATCTCGGGACGCCGAAGGTGCTGGCGGGGCCGTCGGCGCTGGAGGCGCCGCGCAACTGGACGCAGTGGCTGCTGTGGGCGGTGCTGGCGTTGGGCGCCATGGCCGTGGGGGGATTCGCGCTGAGCCTGCTGCGGGCGCAGCGGGTCGGCGAGGACTGAGCGGCCGGCGGGCCCTGGCGCAACGCGGGTTGCGGCGCCCCGGCCGTGTCACCACGGCTCGTCGCGGCTGCACGCGGTTTCATTCGCGCCCCCCGGCTACGACAATGGCCGGCCCTGGCGCCACCCGCCGCCCCTGGACAGGAGCCTCCCCGTGCCCATCGCCCGCATGACCGACCTCGACCTCGCCGGCAGGCGCGTCCTCATCCGCGAGGACCTCAACGTGCCGATCGAGGATGGGCGGATCACCTCCGAACAGCGCATCACCGCGGCACTTCCCACCCTGAAGCTCGCGCTGGAGAAGGGCGCGGCGGTGATGGTGATGTCGCACCGCGGCCGCCCCAGCGAGGGCGCGTGGAGCGAGGCCGACTCGCTGCAGCCGGTGGCCGTGCGCCTGGCGCAGCTGCTCGGGATGGACGTGCCGCTGGTCAGGGACTGGGTCGGGGGCGTGCCTGTCCGCCCGGGCGAGCTGGTGCTGCTGGAAAACTGCCGAATGAACGTCGGCGAGAAGAAGGACGACGAATCCCTGGCCAAGGCCTACGCGGCGTTGTGCGACGTGTTCGTCATGGACGCCTTCGGCACCGCGCACCGGGCCCAGGCGTCCACCCATGGCGTGATCCGCCATGCAAAGGTCGCATGCGGCGGGCCGCTGCTGATGGCCGAGCTGGACGCGCTGGGCAAGGCCCTGGACCACCCGGCGCGACCGCTGCTGGCGATCGTCGCCGGCTCCAAGGTCAGCACCAAGCTCGAGCTGCTGTCTTCGCTGGTGGGCAAGGTCGACCAGCTGATCGTCGGCGGCGGCATCGCCAACACCTTCATCGCCGCGATGGGCTTCGACGTCGGCAGGTCGCTGGTGGAGATGGACCTGGTCGACACCGCGAAGCAGATCATGGCCGACGCGACGGCGCGCGGCGCCGACATCCCGGTGCCGACCGACGTGGTGGTGGCACCGCGCTTCGCCGCCGACGCCCCGGCCACGGTCAAGGCGATGGACGCGGTGGCCGCCGACGACATGATCCTGGACATCGGCCCGGATACCGCCGCCCGGTACGCGGCGCTGATCGCCCGGGCCGGCACCGTGGTGTGGAACGGGCCGGTCGGCGTGTTCGAGTTCGACGCGTTCGGCAACGGCACCGAGGTGCTGGCGCGGGCGATCGCGGCGTCGGAGGCGTTCTCGATCGCCGGCGGCGGCGACACCCTGGCGGCGGTCGACAAGTACGGCATCGCCAAGGACGTGTCCTACATCTCCACCGGCGGCGGCGCTTTCCTCGAGTTCCTGGAAGGCAAGGAGTTGCCGGCGGTCACGGCGCTGCGCGCACGCGGCTGATCGGCCAGCGGACCCGCTTGACCCACATGACGGTGTAGGAGCGACGTGAGTCGCGACCGCGCACCTCCGGCCGCCTGCGGATCGCGACTCACGTCGCTCCTACAGTGGGAGGAGGCGATCAGATCGTGATCGCGGCTAGGCCGCTCCTACAGGGGCGGCGCTTGGCGGACCGACCCACTCCCGGGCCAGCAGCCCGTACACCGCGCTGTCGCACGTCTCCCCGCCCACGTGCCAGCGCTCGCGCAGCAGGCCTTCGCGTACGAAGCCCTGGCGCTCGACCAGCCGGCACGAAGCCGCATTGCGCGGGTCGATGTCGGCCTCCACGCGGCGCAGTCCCAGCGTGTCGAAGGCATGCCCCAGCACCAGGCCCAACGTCCCGGTTGCCAGGCCGCGACCCCAGTGAGAGGGCCGCAACGCGTAGCCCACCTCCGCGCGGCCCTGGACGCGGTCGATCGCGAACAGGGTCGTGGTGCCGACCAGGGCGTCGTCGCCGGCTTGCGTGACCACCCAGCACAGCATGCGATCGGGGTCGCGCGCGGCGATCGCGCGGGCGAGGTAGTCGTGCACCTGCGACCGGTCGGTCCAGGGCGCGAAGCTCCAGTAGCGCATCGCACGTGGATCGGAGTGCAGCGCAAACAGCGCGTCGGCATCGTCGCCGCGGAAGCCGCGAAGCAACACGCCGCCGCCGGCCAGCCGGGGCAGGGCATCGGAGTCATCGTGGGCGGGGGCTTCGATACACGGCATACGTATTCAGTCCTGGGGGGTGCAAACGCTGTGCTAGCGTTCCGGCAGCCCCGACGAGTCTGCCATGTCCACCATCGCCCGCCGCACCAAGATCCTCGCCACCCTCGGCCCCGCCACCGACCCGCCCGGCGTGCTCGATGCGCTGCTGGCCGCCGGCGTGGACGTGGTGCGACTGAATTTCTCCCACGGCGACCCGGCGTCCCAGGTCGCGCGGGCCGATGCGGTCCGCGAGGCGGCGCGCCGGGTCGGCCGCGAAGTCGGCATCCTGGCCGACCTGCCGGGGCCCAAGATCCGCATCGAGACCTTCGCCGACGGCAAGGTCGAGCTGAAGTCCGGTGACCGGTTCGACCTGGTCGCGAGCGAGGACGCCCCGCCCGGTGACGCCACCCAGGTCGGCGTCAGCTACCTGGGCCTGCCAGGTGACGTGGCACCGGGCGACCTGCTGCTGCTCGACGACGGCCTGCTGCAGTTGCAGGTGGAGTCGGTGGACGGCGCGCGCATCGCGTGCACGGTGCTCAACGATGGCGTGCTGTCCAACCGCAAGGGGCTCAACAAACAGGGCGGCGGGCTGTCACTGGGGGCGCTGACCGAGCACGACGAGGCGCTGATCAAGGTCGCCGCGCAGCTTGAAGCGGACTTCATCGCGGTGTCGTTCTGCCGCACCGCCGCCGACATGGACCGCGCCCGTGCGGTTGCCCGCGCTGCCGGCAGCGAGGCGGCGCTGGTCTCCAAGATCGAGCGCGCCGAGGCGATCGAGAACCTGGCCGAGATCATCGATGCCAGCGACGTGGTGATGGTGGCCCGCGGCGACCTGGGCGTGGAGATCGGCGACGCCGAGCTGCCGGGCCTGCAGAAGAAGATCATCCGCGAATCGCTGGCCCGCAACCGGGTGGTGATCACCGCTACCCAGATGCTGCAGTCGATGGTTGAAAGCCCGATCCCGACCCGGGCCGAGGTGCTGGACGTGGCCAACGCGGTCATCGACGGCACCGACGCGGTGATGCTGTCGGCTGAGACCGCGGCCGGGCGCTACCCGGTCAAGGCGGTGGAGGCGATGTCGCGCATCTGCATGGGCGCCGAGCGCCAGTTCAGCCATGACACCGATTTCGAGAAGGCGCCGCGGAACCTGGAGAAGGCCGACCAGGCGATCGCCATGGCGGCGATGTTCCTGTCCGAACACATCGGCGTGCGCGCCATCGTCGCCATGACCGAATCGGGCGGCACCGCGCGATTCCTGTCGCGCTTCCGGTCCCCGGCGCCGATCTTCGCGCTGTCCCGGCACGCCCCGTCGCGCCGCAAGATGGCGATGATGCGCGACGTCCGGCCGCTGGAGTTCGACAGCCGCGGGCTGGCTTCGCGCGATGCGGCCCGGGTCGCGATCAAGCAGCTGTTCGACGGTGGCCTGCTGGCCGAAGGCGAGCGGCTGATCTTCACCAGCGGCGACCACATGGAGCACCGCGGCGCCACCAATACCCTGCGGCTGCTGCAGGTGGGCCCGGACGGCGTGGCCGAGGGGCTCGGGGAGCTGTAGTCCTGAAGGAGCGGTTTCAGCCGCGATGGCTCTTGTAGGAGCGACGTGAGTCGCGACCCGTGCCCTCCATGGAGGTGCGTTCGCGACTTACGTCGCTCCTACAGAGGGCCCCGCTTCCGGGTGTCTCGATCGCGGCTGGAGCTGCTCCTCCAAGGCGTGTCCCCCGTAACCACTTGTTTCCACTGGGCAGCCGTGGTCCGGGCCGGGGCGCGACGGCTATACTCGCCGGCTTCAACCCGCCAGCCCCAGGACACCCCCCCATGAGCATCGAACTGCTTGCCGAAACCGCCCAGGCGATGGTCGCCGAAGGCAAGGGCATCATCGCCATCGACGAGTCCAACGCCACCATCAAGAAGCGTTTCGACGGCGTGGGCATCGAGTGCACGGAAGAGAACCGCCGCGCCTACCGCGAGCTGTTGCTGACCACGCCGAAGCTCTCCGACCACATTTCCGGTGCGATCCTGTTCGACGAGACCCTGCGCCAGTCCACCCGTGACGGCGTGCCCTTCACCAGGGTCATGGCCGACAACGGGATCATTCCCGGCATCAAGGTCGACAAGGGTGCCCACCCGCTGGCGGGCTTCCCCGGCGAGCTGGTGACCGAGGGGCTGGACGGGCTGCGCGCGCGGCTGGAGGAGTACTACAAGCTGGGCGCGCGCTTCGCCAAGTGGCGCGCAGTGATCAACATCGACGACGACGCGCCGTCGGGCACCTGCATCGAGGCCAACAACCACGCGCTGGCGCGCTACGCCGCGCTGTGCCAGGAGCAGGGCCTGGTGCCGATGGTCGAGCCGGAAGTGATCATGGACGGCAGCCACGACATCGACACCTGCTACGAGGTGACCGAGGTCGTGCTGCGCTCGCTGTTCGGCTCGCTGTACGAGCACAACGTGGTGCTGGAAGGCACCATCCTGAAGGCCTCGATGGTGGTGCCGGGAACCACCAGCGGCGACACCGCCTCGATCGAGGACGTGGCCCTGGCCACCCTGCAGTGCCTCAAGTCGACCGTTCCGGCAACGCTCCCGGGCATCGTGTTCCTGTCGGGCGGCCAGTCCGACGAGGACGCCACCGCCCACCTGGACGCGATGAACCGCATGGGCCCGAAGCCGTGGCCGCTGAGCTTCAGCTACGGCCGCGCCATGCAGTCGGCCGCGCTCAAGCTGTGGTCCCAGGACATCGCCAACAACGTCGCCGACGCGCAGAAGACGGTCTACGCCCGCGCGCGCGACAACGGCCTGGCGGCCATGGGACAGTGGAACAAGGCCGGCTGAGTCCAGGCGGGTCCTTGCAGCAAACGAAAACGCCGGCCCCGTGCCGGCGTTTTTCTTTGGGCGGGGTGTAGGAGCGGCTTCAGCCGCGATCGCAGGCTCGAAGCCAGGCTGTTGTAGGAGCGACGTAAGTCGCGACCGCGCACCTTCGGACACCGGCGCGCCTCGCGACTCACGTCGCTCCTACATGCATCGGGTGGTGCAGATCGCAAGCTCGAAGCCAGGCTGTTGTAGGAGCGACGTAAGTCGCGACGGCGCACCTTCGGTCAGCTGCGTGGGTCGCGACTTGCGTCGCTCCTACGTCTGTATCCCGGCGCCAGGGATCTGATCGCGGCTGAAGCCGCTCCTTCCGGGCGGGTTTACGGCAAGCCCGCCAGCCAGTCGTCGTCGCTGCCGTCGATGACGTCTTCCATCAGGAACGTGCTGAGGTAGCGCTCGCCGGTGTCGGGGAGCATCGCCAGCACGACCGCCCCCTCCTGGGCGTCGCGTGCCACCTCCAGGGCGGCGGCGACGGTGGCGCCGGCGGAGACGCCGACGAACACGCCTTCTTCCCGTGCCAGCCGGCGGGCGGTGTCGCGCGCGGTGGTGTCGTCGACCGGGACGATCGCGTCGGCCACGTCGCGGTTGAGCACCTCGGGCACGAAGTCCGGCGTCCAGCCCTGGATCTTGTGCGGCTGCCATTCCTTGCCCGACAGCATTGCCGCGCCTGCCGGCTCGCTGGCAGTGATGCGTACCTCGGGTCTCGCCAGCTTGAGCATCTCGCCCACGCCGGTGAGGGTGCCGCCGGTGCCCCAGCCGGTGACGAAGTGGTCCAGGCGGCGGCCGGCGAAGTCCTGCAGGATCTCCGCGGCGGTGGTGTTGCGGTGGTAGGACGGGTTGGCCGGGTTCTGGAACTGCCGGGCCAGGAACCAACCGTGCTGCTTCGCCAGTTCCTCGGCCCGGCGAACCATCCCGCTGCCGCGCTCGGCGGCCGGGGTCAGGATCACCTTGGCCCCGTAGGCGCGCATCAGCTTCCGGCGTTCGATCGAGAAGGTCTCGCTCATGGTGGCCACGAATTTGTAGCCGCGCGCCGCGCATACCATCGCCAATGCAACCCCGGTGTTGCCGGACGTGGCTTCCACCACCGTGTCGCCGGGCTTGATCAGGCCGCGCGCCTCGGCGTCGAGGATGATCGCCAGCGCCAGGCGGTCCTTGACCGAGCCACCCGGGTTGAACGATTCGACCTTGGCGTACAGCGCGACGTGCGCGGGGCCGATGCGGTGCAGCCGGACCACGGGGGTGCGTCCGATCGTGTCGAGGATGCTGTCGTGGATCATGGGGGCTCTCCGGGGGGCAGGGGGTGCTGAGGCGTGGGCCGGTGTATCCGCCGCTGGCGTTATCACGTACCTGCCAACGGCAGTCGCGCGCGCGTGGGGCCAGCGCGTGGCTGCAGCGTGCCACCCGGGGCGGCCGCAGGCCAGCGCTCCCGGCGCCGGCATCGACACGGGCGAGACGATGCATCCCGTTCGTCAACCTCCGGCCGACGCGGGCGTTATACCCCCGGTGGCTACACTGGATCGCCTGGTTTCACCCGGCCTGGTGCCACCACCCCCCGGACTTCGGATTCCTGGACAGCATGCGATCCCCCTTGCGACGCGGTGCCCTCGGCGCCCTGGTACTCCTGTTGGGCCTGGCGGCCTGTGGCGAGGAAGAAGGGGGGCGTTCCGGTGGCCCCGAGCGCACCGTACCGGTGACCACCCAGCAGGTGGGCATGCGCCCGTGGAGCGACACGGTAGAGGCCCTGGGCACGGTGAAGGCGCGCGAGTCGGTCACGGTGACCGCCAAGGTCAGCGAGACGGTTACCGGCGTGCATTTCGACAGCGGCGACAAGGTCCGCGCGGGCGCCCCGCTGGTGACGCTGAGTGGACAGTCGCAGCAGGCGCAGCTGCGCGAGGCGCAGACGGCGGCCAACGAAGCCACCCGGCTGTTCCGGCGGCAGGACGAGCTGGCCTCCCAGCAGTTGATCGCTCGCGCATCGCTGGACGCGCAGCGCGCCGCGCGTGATTCCGCCAACGCCCGCGTTGCGCAGATCCGCGCGCAGCTGGCCGACCGTGTCGTGCGTGCGCCGTTCTCCGGCGTGCTGGGCCTGCGCCAGGTCAGCCCGGGCGCGCTGGTGACGCCGGGTACCGCGATCGCCACGCTCGACGACATCGAGCGCGTCTACGTCGACTTCCCGGTTTCGGAGACCGCGCTGGCCGTGCTCGGCGAGGGCCAGTCGCTGAGCGGCACCACCGCGGCCTATCCCGGCCGCAGCTTCGACGGGGTGGTCAGCACGATCGATTCGCGGGTGGATCCTGCCACCCGCGCGGTCACCGTGCGCGGTGACTTCGCTAACCCCGACGCAGTGCTGCGCCCGGGAATGCTGGTGCAGATCGTGCTCAGCCGGCCCGAGCGCCAGGCCCTCGTGATCCCGGAGATCGCAGTGGTGCAGGTGGGTGGCCGCTCCTATGTCTGGCGCGTGGGCGCGGGCGGCACGGTCGAGCAGGCCACCGTGCAGGTCGGGGCGCGCCGTGCCGGACTGGCCGAAGTCACCGAAGGGCTGGCCATCGGCGACCGCATCGTGGTGGACGGCACCGGCAAGCTTCGTCCGGGCGCGCGGATCGAGGAAGGCCGCGCCCCGGCGGGCGGGCCCGCGTCACCCGGGCCGGCGCCTGGACAGGGCGGCGACGCACCCCCGCCGGCCGCGATCTCCGCCACTGCCCCTGCGGTCGAACCCACCCCGGCCGCGACGCCCGGCGAGGCGCAGCCCGAAGCGGATCGCGAAGGCGTCGGGCAAGCCACCCCCGCTGCCCGCCCCGCCCCGGCCGACGCCGACCGGGACTGAACCATGGTCCTGTCCGATCTCTCCATCCGCCGTCCCGTGT
Source organism: Novilysobacter viscosus (assembly GCF_046600715.1). Lineage (NCBI taxonomy): Bacteria > Pseudomonadati > Pseudomonadota > Gammaproteobacteria > Lysobacterales > Lysobacteraceae > Novilysobacter > Novilysobacter viscosus. The sequence goes on along the minus strand of NZ_JBJMAV010000002.1, from coordinate 391,362 downwards.
TCGCCACGGTGATGAGCCTGCTGCTGATCGTGTTGGGCGTCATGGCCTTCAGCCGGCTGACGCTGCGCGAGCTGCCGGCGATCGATCCGCCGATCGTCTCGGTCGACGTCAACTACGGTGGCGCCTCCGCGGCGGTGGTGGAGACGCGCATCACCCAGGTGCTGGAGGATGCGCTGTCGGGGATCGAGGGCATCGAGACCATCCAGTCGCGCAGCACCAACGGCCGCTCCTCGGTGACGCTGGAGTTCACCCTGGGGCGCGACATCGAGGCGGCGGCCAACGACGTGCGCGATGCGATCAGCGGCATCGCCGACCGCCTGCCGCAGGAAGCCGACCCACCCGAGGTGGAGAAGGCCGACAGCGATTCGGACACGGTGATCTGGCTCAACATGAGCTCCACCCGGATGGACAGCCTGCAGCTGTCGGACTACGCCGAGCGCTACGTCGTGGACCGCCTGTCCAGCCTCGACGGCGTGGCCCAGGTGCGCATCGGTGGCCGCCAGCGCTACGCGATGCGGGTGTGGCTCGACAGCGCGGCGATGGCCGCGCGCGGGATCACCGCCGGCGATATCGAGGCGGCGTTGCGCGCCGAGAACGTCGAGTTGCCCGCCGGCCGGATCGAGTCGGCCGACCGCGACTTCACCCTGCGCGTGGCGCGCGACTACGTCGAACCGCAGGACTTCGCGCAGATCCCGATCCGCGCCGGCGCGGACGGCTACGTGGTGCGCATCGGCGACGTCGCCCAGGTCGAGCTGGGCTCGGCCGAGCGCCGCGCGTACTACAAGAGCAACGGCGAGCCGAACATCGGCCTGGGCATCATCAAGACCTCCACCGCCAACGCGCTGGACGTGACCCGCGCGGCGCGCGCGCAGGCGGTCGAGATCCAGAAGACGCTGCCGGAGGGCACCGACATCTTCGTGGCATTCGACGACACGCTGTTCATCGAGGCATCGATCGAACGCGTGTACTGGACGCTGGCCGAGGCCATCGCGCTGGTGCTGATCGTGATCTGGCTGTTCCTGGGCAGCATCCGCGCCGCGCTGATCCCGGCGCTGACGGTGCCGGTCTGCCTGATCGCCGCCTTTATCCCGCTGTACCTGTTCGACTACTCGATCAACCTGTTGACCCTGTTGGCGCTGGTGCTGTCGATCGGCCTGGTGGTGGACGACGCGATCGTGGTGCTGGAAAACATCCAGCGCCGCGCCGACCTGGGCGAGCCGCGGCTGGTCGCGGCCCGCCGCGGCACCCGACAGGTCGCCTTCGCGGTGATCGCCACCACCACCGTGCTGGTGGCGGTGTTCCTGCCGGTGGGCTTCATGGAGGGCAACACCGGCCGGCTGTTCCGCGAACTGTCGGTGGCGCTGGCCGGCGCGGTCGCGCTGTCGGCGTTCGTTGCGCTCACGCTGACCCCGATGATGGCCTCCAAGCTGGTGCGGCCGCACAGCGAGGAGAAGTCGACCCGGGTCAACCGCTGGGTCAACGCGCGGCTGGACGGGGTGACCCGCCGTTACCGCGCGCTGCTGGATCGCAACGTGGAGCGCCACTGGCTGTTCGCCGCGCTCATGCTGGGCGCGCTGCTCGCGACCTGGGGCCTGATCAAGCTGGTGCCGTCGGAGCTGGCACCGGCCGAGGACCGCGGCGCGTTCTTCATCTCGATCCTCGGCCCGGAGGGCGCGGGCTTCGACTACACCGTGGAGCAGGTGCAGCAGGTCGAGCAGGTCATGGCCACGCACGCCGGCGACGGCAGGGCGATCCGCCGCTACAACACCCGCGCGCCGGGCGGCTGGGGCGCCAGCGAGGAGATGCACACCGGCAACGTGATCGTGTTCCTGCAGGACTGGACCGACCGCGAGCAGACCACCGCCGAGGTCGCCGACTCGCTGCGTGCCGACCTCGGCCAGCTGACCGGCGTGCAGGCGCAGCCGCGCGTCGGTGGCGGCCTGGTCGGCAGCCGCGGCCAGCCGATCCAGATCGTGCTGGGCGGCCCGGAGTACGACGAGATCGCCAGCTGGCGCGACACCCTGATGGCCCGCATGGAGGGCAACCCCGGCTTCTTCTCGGTGGACTCGGACTACAAGGAAACCCGTCCGCAGATGCGCGTGCAGATCGACCGCCAGCGCGCCGCCGACCTGGGCGTGAGCGTCACCGAGATCGGCCGCGCGCTGGAAACCATGATGGGCAGCCGGCAGGTCACCACCTTCGTGCAGGACGGCGAGGAGTACAACGTGATCGTGCAGGCCGGGCGCGATGGCCGCGCAACCCCCGCGGCGCTGTCGGCGATCGAGGTGCGTTCGCGCGAGGGCGCGCTGGTGCCGCTGTCCAACCTGGTGACGCTGACCGAGCTGGCCGAAGCCGGCAGCCTCAACCGCTTCAACCGCCTGCGCGCCATCACCATCAGTGCCGGGCTGTCGCCGGGCTACACCATGGGCGAGGCGCTGGCGTTCCTCAACCGCGCGGTCGAGCAGGACCTGCCCGAGTACGCGCAGATCGACTGGAAGGGCGAGTCGCGCGAGTACCAGAAGGCCGGTGGCGCGGTGCTGCTGACCTTCACCCTGGCGTTGCTGGTGGTGTACCTGGTGCTGGCCGCGCAGTTCGAAAGTTTCATCCACCCGCTGGTGATCATGCTGACCGTGCCGCTGGGCGTGCTCGGGGCGATGATCGGGCTGGCGGTCACCGGCGGCACGCTCAACCTGTTCAGCCAGATCGGCATCGTGATGCTGGTGGGCCTGGCGGCCAAGAACGGCATCCTGATCGTCGAGTTCGCCAACCAGCTGCGCGACGAAGGACGGAAGATCCACGAGGCCATCGTGGAATCGGCCGGCGTGCGCCTGCGCCCGATCCTGATGACGTCGATCGCCACGATTGCCGGCGCGCTGCCGCTGGTGCTGGCGGGCGGTCCCGGTTCGGCCAGCCGCGCCACCATCGGCGTGGTGGTGATCGCCGGTGTTGCGTTCTCCACCCTGCTGTCGCTGTTCGTGGTGCCGGTGTTCTACACCCTGCTGGCGCCGTACACGAAGTCGCCCAACGCGGTCGCGCAGAAGCTGGAGCGGCTGGAGGCGGAGACGCCGGACGCGGGCGGGCTGGCGTAACCGGCGCGGGCCGGAATCTACAGCCCGAGCAAGCCAAGCGCGCTGTGCCGCGCTGCCGTGTGCCTGCCGGCCGCTTCGACGTCGGTTGGCGGGGCCCGATGCGGGGCCAGCGTCGTCCCCGGCGCCGATTTGTGTATCGTGCCCGCTTGCCGCGCGCACCCGGTGGTGCGTACGGTCCGATCCGCACCTGCAAGACCTGCAACGGGGGACATCGACACGTGGAAGCCCTGGTCAACACGCTCAACGCCATCATCTGGAGCCCGGCACTGATCTACCTGTGCCTGGGTGCCGGCCTCTACTTCTCGATCCGCAGCCGCTTCCTGCAGGTCCGCGGCTTCGGCGAAATGCTCCGGCTGATTTTCCACGGCCAGTCCTCCAGCGCGGGCGTGTCCTCGTTCCAGGCGCTGGCGATGTCGCTGTCCGGGCGCGTAGGCACCGGCAACATCGCTGGCGTGGCCACGGCGATCGCCTTTGGCGGGCCGGGCGCGGTGTTCTGGATGTGGGTGGTCGCGTTCCTGGGCGCGTCGACCGCGTACGTGGAATCGACGCTGGCGCAGATCTACAAGGAAAAGGACGACAAGGGCCAGTACCGCGGCGGCCCGGCGTACTACATCGAGAAGGCGATGGGCCTGCGCTGGTACGCGTGGGTCTTCGCGGTGGTCACCGTCATCGCCACCGGCCTGCTGCTGCCGGGCGTGCAGGCCAACTCCATCGCCCAGGGCATGACCAACGCCTGGGGTATCCCGCCGGCGCTCACCGCTGCCGGCGTGGTGCTCGCGCTGGGCGTGATCATCTTCGGCGGGGTCAAGCGCATCGCCCATTTCGCCCAGATCGCGGTGCCGTTCATGGCGCTGGCCTACATGATCATCGCGGTCGGCATCCTGGCCCTCAACGTCGAGCGGGTGCCGGCGATGTTCATGCTGATCATCGACAGCGCGTTCGGCTGGAATGCCGGCTTCGGCGCCGTGCTGGGCCTGGCGATCGAGTGGGGGGTCAAGCGCGGCATCTACTCCAACGAGGCCGGGCAGGGTACCGGTCCGCACGCCGCCGCCGCCGCGGAGGTCTCGCACCCGGCCAAGCAGGGCTACGTGCAGGCCTTCTCGGTGTATGTCGACACGCTGCTGGTGTGTTCGGCGACCGCGTTCCTGATCCTCTCCACCGGCATGTACAACGTGCAGGGCCCGGACGGCGCGATGATCGTCAATGCATTGCCCGGCGTGGAGGCCGGCCCGGGCTTCGCGCAGGCATCGGTGGAGTCGGTGCTGCCGGGCTTCGGCGCGCCGTTCGTGGCCGTCGCGCTGCTGTTCTTCGCCTTCACCACCATCGTCGCCTACTACTACATGGCCGAAACCAACATCGCCTACATCAACCGCAAGGTGCACCGGCCGTGGCTGACGCTGGCGCTGCGCGTGGCGATCATGGCGGCGGTGGCCTACGGCGCGGTGCGCTCGGCCTCGCTGGCGTGGGGCCTGGGCGACATCGGGGTGGGGCTGATGGCATGGCTCAACCTGATCGCCATCCTGATCCTGCAGAAGCCGGCGTTCCTGGCGCTGCGCGACTACGAGCGGCAGAAGAAGGCCGGCATCGACCCGGTGTTCGACCCCGCGGCGCTGGGCATCCGCAACGCCACGTTCTGGGAACGGCGCCTGGACGGCGGCGACGTACCGGCCGCCGTGCCCACGCAGGCGCCGGTCGATCGCACCTGACGACACCGTGACCACGCCCCGAAATCCCTGGGATCGCTCCGGGCGCGCCGCCGGGCGCCCGGACGCGAACGCGCCGCGCCGGCCGGGAGGCACTCGCCCCGCCACGGATGGACGAGGGGTGCGTGAGCCGACGTCGGAGCCGGCGCCCACGCGCGCCGAGACCGCGCGCGAGGTCCGCATCCATGGCCTCAACGCGGTGCGCGCCGTGTACGCACGACGGCCCGACGCCATCCGCAAGCTGTACCTGACGCAGGCACGCGTGGCGGACCTCAAGCCGCTGCTGGCCTGGTGCGCCTCGCATCGCGTCGGCTACCGCATCGTCGAGGAGGCCGACCTGCAGAAGCTGGCGGCCAGCCAGCACCACGAAGGCGTCGTCGCCGACGTACTGCGCGCGCCGATGCAGGGGTTGCGGGAGTGGCTGGATGCACTGCCGGACGGCCCGCAGCTGGCCATCTGGCTGGACGGCGTCGGCAACCCGCACAACTTCGGCGCGATCCTGCGTTCGGCCGCGCACTTCGGCGTCGCCGCCATCCTGTTGCCCGGGCACGCGCGCCTGGATGTGTCCGGCGCGGCCGCGCGGGTGGCCGAGGGCGGGGCCGAAGCGGTTCCGCTGGTGCGGATGGGCGAGGCTGCCGACTCGATTGCCGCGTTGCACGATGCCGGGTTCGCGCTGGCCGCGACCCTGGTGGACGGGGGCGGGGACGTATTCGCCGCCACGCTGCCGCAGCGGCTGGTGTACGTGCTGGGCGCGGAAGCCGGCGGCATGGACCGCGCGCTGGCCGCCGACTGCGACCTGCGGGTATCGATCCCGGGCAGCGGCCTGGTCGAGAGCCTCAATGTCGCGGCCGCCACCGCGGTGCTGCTGGCGGCATGGCGCAGCCGACGCTGAGTTGTCCGGTCGCAGGCTGGCGCTCACTCGCCGATTGGCAGCGCGATCGGGACGGCGTGCTCCACGCCGAACAGCCCGCCATTGATGCCGCCCTCGCAGACGGCGGGGTCGAGGGCCGCTGCGATGCATGTGGACACCGTGGTCGCTTCGCCCTCGTCGACGCCGCGGCGCTGCGCGAAGGGCTGCCGTGCCCGCGCTGCCGCTGCAATGCACGCCAGCGCGCCGCGGCGCGACTGTTGCTGTCGACACTCGCAGGGCCGGCTGCCGCCCGCGTCTACCTCACCGAACAGGCCAGCCCTTTGTTCATCGCGCTGCGCCGTCGCGTCGGTCGGCTGGTCGGCAGCGAGTTCGCACGTGGACCGCTGCGCCGGTTGAGGTTGTCGGCGTGGTTGTGGCGCCAGCGCGTCCCCGCTTGGGTCCGGCACCAGGACATCACCGCGTTGCGGATGCGGCCGGCGTCGCTGGACGCCGTGGTCAGCCTGGACGTGCTGGAGCACGTGCCCGACTACGCCGCCGGGTTGCGCGGCTTTGTGCGCGTGCTGCGACCCGGCGGCGTGCTGGTACTGACCGTCCCGTTCTACGAGTGTGACGACGCGCACCGCCAGATCGCCCGGCTCGGCCCGGACGGCGGGCTCCTGCATGACGGTCCAGCCGAGTACCACGGTGATCCATTGGGCGGCGGGGTGCCGTGCTTCCACCATTTCGGCTGGTCGTTGCTGGGCGCGTTGCGCGAGGCCGGCTTCGCCGACGCCTGCATGGTGCGCGTGGCCGACGTGGGTGCGGCGCTGCCACGGGGCCAATGGGTGGTGCTGGCGCGACGCTAGCGGCGGCTGCCTGCGCGGGTGCGCAGGGGGTCGCGGAACCGGTGTCAGTAGCGGTCGCCGACCGCCGCGCCCACGTCTTCGGCGGTACGCAGGGGAAGGCGCGCACGCACCCGGGTGCCGCCTTCAGGCGCCGGTTCCACCCACACGTCGCCGCCCAGCTGCTGCGCGCGCTCGCGCATGGTCACCAGGCCCAGGCCACGCGCGGCCTGCGGATCGAAGCCGCGGCCGTCGTCGTGGACATCCAGCTGCAGGCCGTCGCTGCTGCTGCGCAGGCGCAGCACGACGCGGTCGGCATCGGCATGGCGGATCGCGTTGGTCATCGCCTCCTGGGCGATTCGGAAACAGGCCTGTTCGACGTCGTGCGCCGGCCTCGAGTCCAGCCGGTCCAAATCCAGCTCCACCGTCGGCCGGCCGTTGCGGAACATCGCGCCGGCCTGCCAGCGCAGCGCCGCCTCCAGCCCCAGCGCATCGAGCTGCGGCGGGCGCAGCAGCAGCGACAGGTTGCGCAGCTTGGCCACGGTGTCGTCGGCGATGCCGGTGATCTCGCCGATGGTCTCGAGCCGGCGGGCCTCGTCCTCGTCGGCCAGCGCCATCGCGCACATCTTGATCGCGGTGATCGACTGCCCGATGTCGTCGTGCAGTTCGCGCGACAGCGAACGGCGTTCGTCTTCCTGCACCGTCATCAACCGGCGCGCCATCGCCTGCAGGTCGGCGGCCAGGCGGTCGCCCTCGGTGAGGTCGGCCAGCAGCACGACCCGCCGCCGGCGCGGCCCCATCGCCAGCGTGCAGGCGCTGACCTGGGCGCGCAGGCCGGTGCCGTCCACGCGCCGCAACGGCACGCAGGCATCGAAATCCGCCTCGCCCGCCAGCGCCGCGCGGGCGGTGGCCGGGTCCTCGAACAGGGTGGCCGCGTCCAGCCCGGCGTCCGCTACGGCGGCGCCGTCCAGCCCGAGCTGGCTGCAGGCCATGGGGTTGGCGTGGCGCACGCGTCCCGCGTCCACCACCAGCACGCCAAGCGGCAGCCGCCCGGCCAGTGACAGCCACTGGGTTTCGAAGGGGTCGGTGGGGTCCGGGCCGTGGTCGGCTCCGTCGGTCGTGGCACGTGCACCCGTGGCCGCGCCCGCGTGCGTCACCAGCGACCAGGCTGCGATCGCGGCGGCAAGCAGCGCCAGCACCTGCACGGCGATGAACCCGGCGCCGGGCAGCGCGGCCTGCAGGCGCGGCGCGACCAGGCCCTGCCATGCGAAACATGCCGCCACCAGGGCAATCGCCGCCGCACCGGTGGTCCAGTGCAAGCGGGCAGGGGGCGGGCGACGGTCGTGTGCGTCCACGCGCTGGATCATGCCCCAGTCTGCCCCGGACCCGGTGAAGCGTCCACGGTGCGCGCGGGCAAAAAGCGACGCCGGTCGCGGGACCGGCGTCGTTGCATGCTGAACCGGTCAGCCTTGTCGCTTACCCGGCCGGGGTCAGAACAGTTCCACGCTGCCGGCGTCCATCGTCTGCTGCATCACCGGTTTGTGCGGCGGGCGTTCCCACTCCCCGCGCATCTGGCCGATCCGCTGGACCAGCTTGGCCAGCGCCTGCTTGACCTCGGAATCGTGGTGGCTGCGGTGCAGCAGCTCGTGCAGGGCGGTGGCTTCGTGGTTGATCGCGCCCAGGCGCTCCAGGTGGAGGTTGGCCGCGCCGAGCGCCTGGGTGGCGATGTCCTCGAACTGCAGCGAACGCACGGCCTCGGCCACCGAGCCGTCGATCGAGCGGCCGCACTCGGCGATCTCGCGCATGCCGTTGCCCAGCCCGCGGTTGATGCCGTCCACGCGCTCCAGCATCGCGGCCGCCTCGAGGCGTGCACCGCGCGAGCGGTCCAGGTCGCGCGAGGCCATGGTGGTGACGGTGTCGCGCACCTTGGCGATGGATTCCTTGGAGCTGTGCGCCAGCTTGCGGATCTGCTCGTTGAAGGCGGTCGAGCGCTCCGACAGGTTGCGCACCTCGTCGGCGACCACCGCGAACCCGCGCCCCGCCTCGCCGGCCCGCGCGGCCTCGATGGCGGCGTTGAGCGCCAGCAGGTTGGTCTGGTCGGCGATCGACTTGACGTCTTCCAGCAGCGCGAAGATCCCGTCCAGGTGGTCGGCCATCGCGTCGATGTGGGTGACCGTGGTGCCGCTCTGGCCGGCGACGGCCTCCAGCGCTTCCACCAGCTGCTCCATCTTCTGGCTGGCCTGCAGCGCGAACTGCTGCACGTCCACCCCGCCGCCGTCCTCGCCGGTGCGGTCGATGATCCGGGCCACCACCTCGCCCTGCTGGCGCGACTTGCGGTTGACCGCATCGAAGCTGGACCCGAGCTTGGCCACCGACTCGCGGATCAGCTCGCGGGTGCGTTCGATTTCCTGGCGTGAGCCGGCGACCTCCGAACCCACGAAGGTCCGCAACTCGTCCAGCAGGCGCGTCTGTTCCCGCGACAGCGCACTGGCCGCCGACGGGTGGTAGGCGCTCCAGGCGAAGCCCAGCCAGGCGAAGGTCATCGCCGCCAGCGACCCCAGGCGCACTGCAAGCGGCCATCCGAGCAGCTCGGCGACGGTGAGGATCAGGGTGAGCGCAATGGGCGCTGCCAATCGGATCAGTACGCGGGGGTCCATCGCAGTTCTCGTCGGGGACTTCAGTGGAGATAACGGCACCGGCGCGCGGTGCTTTAGACGCGTCTTCGTGAACCGGTGCGATGGCGGTCGCGGTTTGGGTGCATGGCACGTGCCGGATGCGTGCATGACACCTGTTCGCGTGCCGGGCGAAGCCGGCGCCAGGGTGACCGTGGATACGTCGCGTGAGCCGTGCGATGCGCCGCCCGGGCGAGTGGTCGCCGGTCGCGGTCAGCGGCCGCCCGTGGAAGTAGCGTGGATATCCGCGAGCAGGTGGCCGGCGATGTCCGAAAGTGGCGCCACCACCTGCGCGGCCCCCAGCGCGACCGCCGCGCCGGGCATGCCCCAGATCACGCTGGTCTGCTGGTCCTGGGCGACGGTCATGGCGCCGGCGTCGCGCAGCGCCAGCATCCCGCGGGCACCGTCATCGCCCATGCCGGTGAGCAGTGCGGCGCAGACCTGCGCGCCGGCGTACCGGGCCAGCGACCCGAACATGACGTCCACGCTCGGCCGGTGGCCCCGTACCGGGTCATCGTCGCCCAGGCGGCAGTGCCAGCGCGTGCCGCTGCGGTACACGCGCAGGTGCCGGCCGCCCGGGGCCAGGTAGGCGTGCCCGGGCAGCAGCGGCCGGTCGGTGGTCGCCTCCAGCACGGTCATCGGGCTGTGCCGGTCCAGGCGATCGGCGAAGGCGCTGCTGAACGCGGCGGGGATGTGCTGGCAGATCACCGTGGCCGGCGCGTCGGCGGGCATCGATGCCAGCACGTGCCGTATCGCCTCGGTGCCGCCTGCAGAAGCACCGATCGCAAGCAGCCGCTCGCCCGATGCGAGCGGCGCGGGCCTGGCCGGGCCCCGGTCGCGCGGGTCGCCCGGCAGCGGGCTCATCGCCGTGACCCGGGCCTGCGCGGCGCGCTTGACGGTTTCGGCCAGCACGCGTGCGTACCCGTCCAACCCGTGCGGGTCGTCCAGCCGCGGCTTGGCGGCGAAATCCACCGCGCCCAGGGCCAGCGCGTCCAGGGTGACCTGCGCGCCGCGCTGGGTCAGCGACGACAGCATCACCACCGGCATCGGCCGCAGCCGCATCAGGTTCTGCAGGAAGGTCAGCCCGTCCATGCGCGGCATCTCGACGTCCAGGGTCAGCACGTCTGGGTTGAGCTTCTTGATCTTCTCGCGTGCGATGAACGCATCCGACGCGGTACCGACCACCGTGATGGCCGGGTCCCGTGACAGCAGTTCGACCACCAGCTTGCGGATCACCGCCGAGTCGTCCACCACCAGCACCCGCACCGGCGCGGCGACCCGGGCGGGGTGGACCGCCACCGGCGTCACCGCGGCCATCAGAACAGTTCCACGCTGCCGGAAACGGGTGCCCGCGAGAGCTCACCGTAGTAGGCGCGCTCCAGCTTGGCGACCTCGGCCTCGCGGGTGGCCGGCAGGCGCCGGACCAGTGCGCGGCCGGACTGGGCGAAGAAGCACACCTTGCGCGGGTGGATGTCGCCCAGGTCCTCGGCCAGCACCGGGATGCGCTCGGCGCGCAGGTACTCCAACACGAAGCGCGCGTTGCGCGTGCCGATGGGATCGGTGTGGAACCCGCTGAGCACGTTGCCGCCGCCGAACACCTTGGCCAGCAGCCGCTGGCGCCGCGCCCCGCGCTTGAGCAGGTCGTTGATCAGCAACTCCATCGCGTGCATGCCATAGCGCGCACTGACGGTGTCCCCGGCGGCCTGCGCCGGAGGGCCACCGGTTCCGGTGCCAACGTCGCCGCCATCGGGCAGCATGAAGTGGTTCATCCCGCCCACGCCCATGGTCGGGTCGTACAGGCAGGCGGCCACGCACGAGCCCAGCAGGGTAACCAGCGCGACGGGGCGGTCGGTCACCACGTAGTCGGCCGGCAGCAGCTTGATCGCCTCGCTGCCGATGGCGCTGTCGTAGTACGTGGCCGGTTCGCCGGGTCTCGCCGGCACGGATGGACGCGCGGTGCGGGCGGGGGCCGCGCTCACGGGGTTGCCCCGGGGTTCTTGCCGGTTGCGCGGTAGGTGGTGCGGCCACAGGGCTCGATCAGGTCGTGCGCATGGGTGAAGCTTTCCGAGTGCCCGGCGAACAGCACCCCGCCGGGCGCCAGCAGCGGCACGATCCGCTGCAGCACGCGGTACTGGGTCGGCTTGTCGAAGTAGATCATCACGTTGCGGCAGAACACCGCGGTGAATCCGACGCGCAGCCCGTAGTGCGCCCCCAGCAGGTTCAGCGGCCGGAACGTGACCAGTTGCTGCAGCGCCGGCCGCACCCGGCACAACTCGGCATTGGGGCCGCTGCCGCGCAGGAAGAACGCACGCTTGCGCTCGGGCGACAGCAGGCCGATGCGCTCCAGCGGGTAGACGCCTTGCTGCGCGGTTTCCAGCACCGCGGTGTCGATGTCGGTGGCCAGGATGCGCACCGGCGGGGTATCGGTGCCGAAGGCCTCGCAGGCGGCGATCGCGATGGAGTAGGGCTCCTCGCCGGTGGACGCCGCGCAGCACCAGATCGTGTGCGGGCCCGGCCCGGCCGCACGCAGGTGCTCGACCAGCACGTCGAAGTGGTACCCCTCGCGGAAGAACGAGGTCAGGTTGGTGGTCAGGGCGTTGATGAAGTCCTGCCACTCCGGTCCGTCGCCGGCTTCCAGCGCGTCCAGGTAGTCGCAGAACCGGGTGTGGCCGTGTGCGCGCAGGCGGCGCGCCAGCCGGCCGTAGACCATGTCGCGCTTGTGGTCGTTGAGGTGGATGCCCGCGCGCTCGTGGATCAGGCGCGCAATGCGCCGGAAGTCGCGCTCGGTGAACTCGAAGTCGCGCACCTCGCGCCTGGGGCGGGCGCGCTGGGCGGGTCCGTCAGCCATGGCCCGGCACCGACGCCGGCGTGGTCGGGGCCCGCGCGGGGTGGTGGAACTGGCCGGCCAGCCAGCGGTCGAACGCCGCCGGCTCCAGCGCCGGGGCGTACAGGAACCCCTGCGCGCCGTGGCAGCCCAGCCCGCGCAGCAACTGGGCCTGGTCGTCGTGCTCCACGCCTTCGGCCACCACCCGCAGGTCCAGGTTGCGGGAGATCAGCACGATCGAGCGCACGATCGCCGCGTCATCGCGGTTGGCCATCATGTCGCGCACGAACGAGCGGTCGATCTTGACCCGGTCGATCGGGAAGCGCTGCAGCAGCGACAGCGAGGCGAAGCCGGTGCCGAAGTCGTCGAACGCCAGGCCGATGCCGCGCGCGCGCAGCGCCGCCAGCGCCTGCGCGGCATTGTCGTCGGGTCGCAACGCGATTGATTCGGTGATCTCCAGTTCCAGCCGGCCGGGTGCCAGCCCGCTGTCGGCCAGCGCACGGTCCACCTCCGCCTGCAGGCGGCCGTCGTTCACCTGCGCGGGGAACAGGTTGATGCTGATGTCGACATCGCGGCCGTCGACCTGCGGCCAGCGCGCAGCGTCCGCGCAGGCCTGCCGCAGGATCCAGCCACCGACCTCGGTGGCCACCGGGCTTGCTGCCAGCGCATCGATGAAGTCGACCGGGCCGAGCAGGCCGCGGCGCGGGTGGCGCCAGCGCAGCAGCGCCTCGGCGCCCACCGTGTGGCCGGTCAGCAGGTCGATCTGCGGCTGGTAGTGCAGTTCGAATTCGCCGCGTGCGCTGGCCTGGCGCAGCTCCAGGTCCAGCTGCCGCCGCGCGATCACCTCGTCGCGCATCGCCGGCTCGAACACCACCACCTGCCGGTGGCCGCCGCCCTTGGCCTTGTACAGCGCCAGGTCGGCGCGGGCCAGCAGGTCGTGCAGGCACTCCTCGGCGCGGTTGCTGCGGGCCATCGCCAGGCCGGCGCTGGCCTCCAGGTGCACGTGGTGGCCGTCCAGCAACAGCGGACGTGACAGCGCGCCCAGCGCACGTGCCAGCGCGACGCCGGCCTGTTCGACGTCCATCCCGATGAAGGCCAGCGCGAACTCGTCGCCGCCCAGCCGCGCGGCGATCGCACCGGGCGGCAGCACGCTGCCCAGGCGCGCGGCGGCCCGGCGCAGCACGCGGTCGCCCAACGCGTGGCCGAGGGTGTCGTTGATCGTCTTGAAGTGGTCCAGGTCCACCAGCGCCAGGCCGATGCGCGACTCGCCGCCGGCGTGCAGGCGCTGCAGCGTTTCGGTCAGGCCGTTGCGGTTGGGCAGGCCGGTCAGCGGGTCGAACAGCGCGATGCGCCGCAGCCGGTCCTCCTGCTGCAGGCGGTCGGTGATGTCGCGCAGGATCAGCGCGATGCCCTGTCCGCGTGCCAGCCGCCAACAACAGCGGGCTGCTTCCAGCGTGCGCGGTTCGTCCTCGGTGCCGGGGATGCGCAGGTGCACCGGCTCGGCTCCCGCCGCGGGATCGGTCTGCGGCTCCAGGAAGCGGGCGGCGGAGGCGGCGTCGAGCTGCAGGCGCGGGGGAAACAGCACCTCCAGCGGCGTCCCGCGCATGGCCCGGGCGCCACGCCCGAACATGCGCTGCGCCGCGCGGTTGGCGAACGCGATCCGGCCTTCGTCGTCGGTGACCAGCACCGCGCTGAAGTCGGCCTTCATGATCTGCGCGGCGATGCGGTTGCGCCGCTGCAACTGGTGGCGTTCCAGCAGGCGCGTAGCCAGCCGGCCCAGTCGCAGCAACCCGCGCTCCAGCACGTCGGCGGCGGGCAGCACGTCGCCCGCCACGCACAGCGTGCCCAGCGGATGGCCGCCGCCGTCGGCAAGCGCAATCCCCGCGATGGAGAAGGCGACCGCGTTCGCGTGCGCCAGCCGGTCCACGTGCAGTGCACCGGCGCCGGCGTCGATCGCGGCGAACACCGGCACCAGCAACTCCGGCGCCGGCATGCCGGCATGGGCGATCCATGCGGCCTGCGCCGGCCGACCGACCGCGATGCCTGCACCCCGCGCCCCGAGCAGGTCGGTCGCCAGTGCGATCAGGTCGTCGAACTCCACGCCGCCCGCGGCGGGGCCGGGCTCGTCGGGTTCGATGTCGTCGCTTGGTGCGTAGCTCATCACGGCGGGGCACCCGACGCGGCCCGCTGGGGCGCGCGCTTGGAAGTGTCAGGACGGGGGCGACGCAGGCCGGGACTCATCGCCCGCCCGCCCGGAGAAAACGGGCGGAGCCACGGCACCCCCGCGCCGTGACCCCACCCTCCGCACACCAGGTGCGGCACACCTCAGAACTCCTGCCAGTGCTGCTCGCTGCCGCCGCCATTCGCGCCGCGCTTGCGGGCGGGCGGGCGTGGACGCGGGGCGGCCGGCGTGCGCGCACCGCGCGAGCCGTGCTGAACGGGGCTGACCTCGATGTTGCCGGCACCGCGCGGCGTCGGCCGGTCGGCTTCGTCCTCGTGGCCGGACAGGTGGAACGAGGCGACCATCTGCGCCAGCTGCACGGACTGCTGCTCCATGCTGCGCGCGGCGGCGGATGCTTCCTCCACCAGCGCGGCGTTCTGCTGGGTGCCCTCGTCCATCTGCAGGATGGCCTGGTTGATCTGTTCGATGCCGCTGGTCTGCTCGTGCGAGGCGGCGCTGATGTCGGCGATGATGTCGCTGACGCGCTTCACGCTGGTCACGATCTCGCCCATGGTCTTGCCGGCCTGGTCGACCAGGCGCGTGCCGTCGTCGACCTTGTCCACCGAGTCGGTGATCAGCTGCTTGATTTCCTTGGCCGCGTTCGCCGAACGCTGCGCCAGCGAGCGCACCTCGGCGGCGACCACCGCGAAGCCGCGGCCCTGCTCGCCGGCACGCGCGGCCTCGACCGCGGCGTTCAGCGCCAGGATGTTGGTCTGGAACGCGATGCCGTCGATCACCCCGATGATGTCGTTGATCTTGCGCGAGGACTCGTTGATGGCGCTCATCGTCGCCACCACCCGGCCCACCACCTGGCCGCCCTGCTCGGCGACCTCGCCCGCGCCGATCGCCAGCTGGTTGGCCTGGCGTGCGTTGTCGGCGTTCTGGCGCACGGTGGAGGTCAGTTCCTCCATCGACGAAGCGGTTTCCTCCAGCGAAGCCGCCTGCTGCTCGGTGCGCTGGGACAGGTCGTTGTTGCCCGAGGAAATCTCGCCGGCGGCGGCGTTGATCGCATCGCTGCCGGCGCGGATCTGTCCGACCACCGTCGCCAGCTGGCGCACGGTGCCATTGGCATTGGCCGCCAGCTCGCCGAACTGGCCGGGCAGCGCGGCATCGACTTCCTGCGACAGGTCGCCGTCGGCCACTGCGCGCAGCAGCGTGCCGATTTCGCTGACGCCGCGGTCGGCGCTGTCCATCAGTGCGTTCAGGCCCTGCACCATGTCGCGGTAGACGAACTCGAAGCGGTCGGCGTCGCCGCGCTGGCTGAAGTCGCCGGCCACGGCAGCATCCACCAGCTTCTTGATCTCGCCGTTGACCGCCAGCATCTGCGACTTGATCGCGTCGGCGGCATCGGTGACCTGGGCCTTCTTGCCCGGCAGGCGCTCCATGTCGCGGCTGAGGTCGCCGCGTGCGTATTCGCGGACCAGGTCCATCAGCGCGAACTTCACCTTCAGGTGCGAGTCGACCAGCGTGTTGACCTCGTCGGCCATCACCCCGAACGACCCCGGGAACGCCTCGGCGTCCATGCGCTCGTCGATCTCGCCGGCCAGGTGGGCGTCGTAGACGGCCTTCTGTGCGCCGGAGAAGCCACGCAGGCTGCCGGCGGCCTGCGCCAGGCTGTCGGCGATCACGCGCAGCTCGTCGCGGCTGTCCACGTTGACCCGTTCGGGGAACTGGCCCACCGCCAGCGACTCGGCAGCGGTCTGGATCTCGCGCAGCGAGCTGCGGGTGCTGCGGCTGAAGCCCAGGAACAGGTAACCCGACAGCAGCAACACCAGCAGGCACACCAGCATGGTCGAAGCGCGCGCGGCCTCCAGCATGCCCAATTCGCTGCGCGCGGCCTGGTCCAGCGCGGTCTGCGCGCCGTTGAGCGCGGCCGCCAACGACAGCCGGGTGGCGTGCTCGCGCGCGGCCATCGCCGCGACCGGCATCGCCATCATGTCCGCGTCAAGGATCTGCGCCTGGATGGCGGCGTCCTGCTTGTCCATCGCCTCCAGCGCCCGCCGCACGGGCGCAGCCAGGGTGGCCTCCAGCGATGGGCGCGCGGCTTCGGCGTTGGCCAGTTCCAGCTCGATGCGGCTGCGCAGGAACTGCTGCATGTTGCGTGAGATCGCAAGGCCGGTGCGGTCCTCGACCCAGATCGAGCCCTCGCCCAGTACGCGGGTGGCCACCACGCCCTGCTGGGTGGTGTACTCGGCCAGCGACGGCAACCACTCGGTGGACGCCCGCCCGGTGTAGAACACCGCCGGGTCGTTGGCCTGGGTCAGGCCGCTGGCTTCGGACACCTCGCGCATCAGCCCGCGCACCTGGAGCAGCGGCTGGTTGTGCAGCTCGACCTGCGCCACCAGGTCTTCGTTGGCGGCAGTGGCCGCGGCCCAGCCGGCCTGCGCGGCCTGCAGCGGCTCGGCAAGCGGGGCCTGGGGCAGCGTGTCGGCCTGCCACGTGGCGAACGCCGACAGCGCCCGGCTGGCCTGTGCGGCAGCGGCGGCCTGGTCGGCGGGTGGCACCGTGTCCTCCGCGGCCTGGCGGGTCACCATCTGCCGGTGCGCCTGCATCGCCAGCATCGCCTCGTGCAGCAGCGCGACGCCGTCGTTGGCGGCCAGCTGGCTGCGCGCGGCGTCGATCTCCTGGTTGGCACGCACCAGCACGATGCCGGCCAACACCGCGCAGGTCAGCGCGAAGGACGCACCGATCACCATGGCCTTCTGGCCGAAGCGCAAGCGCGCCATCAGTCGCATGGACGGCGCCAGCACGCGGTCCAGAAGGTTGGAGGGCAGGGGGTTGGACATGTCGCGGCCTCGGCAGGGTGGTTGACCCGCTCGGGTCGACACACCGTGCATCGGCGGAGGCGCCGAAAACTTTAGACGGCGACCTGCGCTCCGGGGCGCACGCCCACGTCCACGCACGGGCCGCTTGCATGGCGACCTCCACGGTGTGACGCGATGCACAGAACGGCATCCGCGGGTGCCGCCAGGGGCGTGGTTTGCTCAAGAAGCCGGCGCGCGTGCCGTTCACGGCTTTGCAAGGCACGACATCCCCGACCCCAGGAGCCGCCCATGTCCCGTCCGTCCGTTGTCGCCGCCGCGTTGCTGGCCATGGCGTTTGCGATGCCGGCCCACGCAGAACTGACCCCGACCAAGCGCGTCGAGCCGCAGTACCCGCCCGAGGCGGCGCGTGCAGGCAAGACCGGTTTCGTCGAGGTGGAGTTCTCGGTAACCGCCGACGGCAAGGTCGAAAGCGTCTCCGTCCTCAACGCAAAGCCCTCGCGCACCTTCGAGCAGGCCGCCGTCCGCGCGGTCAAGCAATGGCAGTTCGCCCCCGGCGGCGGCCGCGGCAAGGTGCGCCTGGACTTCAACCTCTGACCCACTCCTCTCCCCGGGAGCCTCAGTGAGCCGCACCTTCGGGTGCGGCTTTTTTTATTGCGGGGGGCAGGCAGGCGTTGTAGATTGCGCGCCGACAAGGACCGTCGAGCCGTGGAACTCGTCGGCCCGCCATGGAGCCACCTGCAACGGGTGGCAAGTCGGTGCAAGGGGAAAATCGATGAAAGAGCAGACCGCCCCGACCATCCGGTCGGAGATCGTTGCGCTGTGCTGTCGTTCGCGCGCGGTCGTGCTGGCGCTTGCTCTGCTGCCGGTCGCGGCCTTCTCCCAGGAAGGCAAGCTGCCCTGGGAGGAGTACGACAAGCTGATCAAGACCGCGGGGGTTGTGAGCACCCATGGCCCCACGCTTTTCGGCGACTCGGTGAGTCTCTACAACGGCGCGTTGTCGTTCTCCGCAACCGACGTGGAGGTGTCCGGCAACGGCAACCTGCCGATGGCGGTGCGGCGGAGCTATTCGATAGGCAACCGCAAGGGCAAGATCGAGGATCAGGCCTTTGCGGACTGGACACTCGACACGCCGCGACTCAGCGGGGTGTTTGCGCCGTACTGGCCGGACAAGCGGTGCTCCGTCAGCAGTCTTGCCGAAGCGCAACCTCCGACGGTCTACGGCGGCAACAGTCATTTCAGCGGTCAGGACTACTGGCAAGGCAACCAGGCGCAGATGCCCGGCGGTGGGGAGATGCTGCTGGCGGATCAAGGGGCGCCGATGCCCGGCGCGGTGGGTCCCTGGCATTGGATGACGTCCGAATTTACCTACTTCTCCTGCCTTGATCGCATCAGGGAGGGCTCGGGCGAGGGGTTCATGGCAATGACGGCCGACGGAACCCGCTACTGGTTCGATTGGATGGCCAAATTCCAAGAAGCTGACTTGATCGGGAGGGGCGAGGCGTGGGGTATGGGTTATGACCTCCATTTTCCGCGAAGCACGATCGTCCTGTATGCCACGCGCGTGGAGGACCGGTTCGGCAACTGGGTGGAGTACGACTACATCAACGCGTGGAACGAGCCCGGCCAACTTGCGGGGATCCGGGCGAGCGACGGGCGTGCAGTCTCCCTTTCGTATAACGCCCGCGGACACGTCTCCACGGTCACCGATGGGGCCCGGACCTGGACATATCAATACAACTACAGCGATGTTAAGCGACCGACATTGTCGGGCGTCGTGTTGCCTGATGGCAGTGGCTGGAGTATCGACTTCGCGGACCTGACGAGTGCGGAAATCGAGTACGAAAAGGCCCAGCATTCAACGGACGTGGTGCGCAGCTGCGCTTCCCCCGGCTTTGTCATAAGCGCCAGCGCTACGGGGCGAATCACACACCCCGCGGGAGCGGTTGGCAGTTTTACGGTCACTCCGAAACGCCATGGCCGCAGCAACGTGCCCCGCGTCTGCAGCGGCTTCACCTGGCCCAACGATCCGAACGACGACATCGCCTACTACCCCCTGAACTACGACGCCTTCAGCCTGAGCAACAAGTACGTTACCGGCCCCGACCTGGTGCCGATGACCTGGCAGTACACCTACGCCTCGGACATCTCCTTCGCGTCGGGCACAGGACCTACCTGCAGCACCGATGACTGCGCAGGATCGGCGACCACAACCGTCGAGGGGCCAGAGGGCGAATGGGTACGACACGTGTTCGGAAACAGCTATCGCTACAACGAGGGGAAGCTGCTCAAGGTTGAACGCGGAACCGGCCCGGATTCAATCCTCCGCAGCGAGGTCCTTTCCTATGAGCTCGCCCAGTCGGGCCAGGCCTACAAGACACCGATCGGCACCAGTCCCCAGCTCCGGGGTGACGGCTTCACCTCCGAGTACCTGAGGCCGCAGAAGGGCCGGCGGGTGGAGCAGGAAGGCCAGGCCTACACGACGACCCTCAGTGAATTCGACGAGTTCGCGCGGCCGCATTACGCCTACAAATCGAGTTCGCTGGGCTTTGACAAGGGAACGACGACCCACTTCCACGACGATGCCGCGCTCTGGGTGCTTGGCCAGGTCAAGTCAGTCACCGACAAGGAAACCGGCCTGCAGGTCAGCCGTACCGACTACGGCTACAAGGCCCTCCCGGTGAAGACCTACAGCTTCGGGCGCCCGCTGGATACCTTGGCCTACCACACCACTGCCGGCAGCGACGGCCTGCTGAAGTCGGTTGCCGACGGCAACGGCAACGTCACGCTGCTGTCCAGCTGGTATCGCGGCGTGCCGCGTTCCATCCGGTACGCGGACGGCGCCACGCAGTCGGCGGCGGTCAACCCCGACGGCACCATCGCATCGGTGACCGACGAGAACGGCTTCAGCACGTCCTACCAGTACGACACCATGGGCCGGATGTCGCGGACGGACTTCCCCGCGGGCGACACCAATGCGTGGGCACCCATCACCCAGGGGTTCGCGCAGATCCCGTCCAGCGAATACGGCATTCCAGCGGGCCACTGGCGCCAGGTCGTTTTCCAGGGCGATCGCCAGCTGTACCGCTACTTCGATGCCCTGTGGCGGCCGGTGCTGGAGCAGGAGTTCGATGTCGCCGACAAGCTGGGCACGCGTCGGGTCACCGCCCGTCGCTATGACCACGCCGGTCGCGAGACCTTCGTGTCCTATCCGGGCGGCGTTCCGGCCAATCCCTCGACGTTCACCGACGGTACCTATTCGACCTACGACGTCCTGGGGCGCAAGCGCAGCGTGGGGCAGACATCCGCGTACGGGATGCTGACCACCACGCTCACCTATGCCGCCAATGGCGGCTACCTGATCGCCACCAATCCACGCAACTACGTCACCCGTACCTGGTACCAGGCGTTCGACGAACCCACCTACGACGCGCCGGTGAAGATCACCCGCCAGGGTGATGTCGAGACCCATATCGACCGCGACGATTTCGGCAAGCCGCGGTCGCTCACGCAGCGCAATGCCAGCGGATCAGAGGCCTTGACGCGGCAGTACGCCTACCTGCCCAACCAGCTGCTGTGCAAGACGATCGCGCCCGAGGCGGGCAGTACGGTCTACGGCTACGACGCGGCGGGCAACCTGACGCGCAGCGCCGGCGGCTTCAACTACCCGAACCCCGACATTTGCGAAAGCACCACGCCTTTCAGTACCGACCGGCGCATCGACCGCCTCTACGACGCGCGCAACCGGCTGGTCGCCGTCCGCCATTCCGACGGGCGCGGCGACCTGGAGTACACCTACACGCCTGACGGGCTGGTGGCATCGGTCGAAGTGGACAACGACGGCGTCAACACCGTGAAAACGTCGTACTCCTACAACCGCCGCCGCCTGCCGACCGAGGAGCTGACCCGGTTCGGGACGATGGACTGGTACATCCGCCACTACTACGACGCCAACGGCAACCTGGCCAGCCAGGGCTTCCCGGGTGGGGTGGGCTTCCCGTACGCACCCAACGCACTGGGGCAGCCGACCCGCGCCGGCGGCTACGCCTACGGGGCCAGCTACTACCCCAACGGCGCGCTGCGCCAGTTCACCTACGGCAACGGCATCGTCCACACCCTGACCCAGAACGCCCGCGGCCTGCCCGAGCGCAGCCGCGACGCCTATGGCACCACCGCAGTGCATGACGACAGCTACGACTACGACTTCAACGGCAACGTGGCGGCCATCAGCGACGGCCTGCCCGGCGCGCCGGGCAACCGGACCATGGCCTATGACCAGCTGGACCGCCTGACCGGGGTGACCGCGCCCATGTTCGGGGGCGACGGCCAGGCCGCCTTCACCTACGACGCCCTGGACAACCTGCTGACCGCGCGGGTGGGCAGCCAGAGCAACGTGCGCTATGTCTACGATGCCAACAACCGCCTGACCAACGTGCTCAACAGTGCCGGGGCCACCATCACCGGCCTGGCGTACGACCCGCAGGGCAACGTCAGCGACAAGAACGGCCAGATCTTCGACTTCGACTTCGGCAACCGCCTGCGCAGCGTGACCAACGGCGCGCAGGTGAGTGCCTACGTCTACGACGGCCTGGGTCGGCGCGTGCGCGACTTCACCGCGGGCAGCAAGCACAGCCTGTACTCCAAGGCCGGGCAGCTCGTGTTCGACAGCGACGTGCGCAAGAAGAAGCAGCACTGGTACGTGTACCTGGGCGGCTCCATGGTGGCCACCCGCGAGCGCGATGCCACCACCGGTCTGGACAGCATCACCTACCAGCACACCGACGCGCTGGGCAGCCCGGTGGCGGTGACGGACAGCGCCCGCAACGTGGTGGAGCGGAACCGGTACGCGCCGTACGGGGCCCTGATCGGGAAGCCGAATCCGGACGGGCCGGGGTATACGGGGCACGTGATGGATGCGGCTACCGGGCTGACTTATATGCAGCAGCGCTATTACGATCCGAGCGTCGGAAGGTTCCTGAGCGTGGACCCGGTGACCGCGAACAGCACCGATGGCAGCAACTTCAACCGGTATTGGTACGCCAATAACAACCCTTATGCCTTTACCGATCCGGACGGTCGTCAATCGGTCAAGGTAACGACTGCTATCCCAGAGAAGGAATTGTCGCGAGTGGATCGGGCGGCAATCTCAGCGGGCAATAGGGGGCAGCTTCTCTATGAAAAGGCGGTTGAGAAGTCTGGCAATCAAGCAGCAATGGATTCGTACAAGAGCACCAAGGTCGAGTACCGGCGGGAGTTGAGTCCCGCCGCTCAATCCATCCAGGATGTGAAAGGCCAAGGTTCGGAGGGAATTCGGGCATATCGGGAGCCCGGCGAGGCGGCAATTTCAGTTCTGCCGAGCTTTGCCGAGCTTGCTGACAGTTCCATGACGTTCCCGGACTACCATGGAATGGCACTCGGTCAGGGCGGCGATGCAACGCTGTTTCTGGTTATCGGGCATGAGCATGGCCACGTGCTTGATATGGGGAACACACAGCCGCATGACCGTGAGGCTGCAGCAAGCGATCACTCAAACCAGATGAAAGACCATGCACCGCGTGAAATAAAGAGGGAGTTGCGAAGCAGATGATCAAATTTCTCAGCAGCTTCGGTTTTGTCCTAGCCGCTTGCCTAGCATTTCCCGCGCAGGCTGAAAAAGCGCTCTACATCAACTTTGCGCCAGATGTTCGTTATTCGGAGAACGGACAAGATTCTCGAATCTCTTTTGAGACGGAGAAGGGGCTGTACAGCCTTGGACATGACTATGGCAAGTTGGTGCAGTGTGCTGACGCCTCAAGAAACTGCATAGCTTTTGACTTTATGGCTTTGCTTGAGTTGCCTGAAGACGCTGCCGTAGGCGCCGAGTACGCTGTCGGCAGCTACAGGTTCCACGTGACCAGAAAAGTTGATCTGCCTATCTCTGGTTGTCAGCGGCAAGCCTTTCGAGTAGATGTGACCAAGGATGGGAAGCGATCCAATTCCTACCTCATAAATGCTGAGCTCGGCGTTGTTGCGATTATCACCCCCAATTTCAGCAACAAAGAGATTCCGGAGTCGATCTTTTTTCTTCACGGCCGATCTGGGTTATTTGGGAAGGACGCTAATGAGTGAGCTAACGCAAGCAACCAACTAACGGGTCCAACTACGGGTCAACCCGCGTAAGGCGGGTTAAAACCCGCCCTAAGCGTGACCGTAACCCGCGTAAGGCGGGTTAAGCCCCGCCCTAAGCGTGCCCGTAGGGCGGGCCTTGGCCCGCCTCCTGAAAAGCAAAAGCCCGCGCACTAAAAAACAGGGGTCAGAGTCGACTTTCTCAGTTTGGTTTGCGACTGGATGCGTTGAGTGCAGTCCAAGCAGCTACGGGGTCAGGTTCACTTATCGCGTAGCAATGCCGCTCGGACGCGCGGTCGATCGCGTGGTCGCCACCGAAGATTGAGTCCCGACCAGCCGGCCTGCCGCAGCGCCGTCGCCCAAACGGTGGTACAGGTGCAGCGGAACCCCGATGCCGCGAGGAGCTGCCGCCATGTCCGAGTCCGAAACCGGGCCCCTGACCGAAACCGATGCGCTGCAGGCCGAGCGGGGCCAGGTGCTTGAGCGGCTGCAGGATTGGCTCGAGGTGCCGATGCTGGTGCTGGCGCTGGGCTGGCTGGCGCTGTTCGTGGTGGAGGTGGTCTGGGGGCTGAATCCGTTCCTGGAGGCGCTCGGGGTTTTCATCTGGGTGTTGTTCGCGTTCGAGTTCGCGCTGGACCTGGTGCTGGCGCCGGACAAGGTGGACTACTTCAAGCGCAACTGGCTGAAGGCCATCGCGCTGCTCGCGCCGGCGTTGCGGATGCTGCGGGTGCTGCGCATTGCTCGGCTGGCGCGGCTGACCCGCCTCGCAGGCGTGAGCCGGGGAAGCCGGCTGCTGCGGGTGGTGAGTTCCATCAACCGGGGCATGCGCACCCTGGGTGCCAGCATGGGCCGGCGCGGGATGGGCTACGCGATGCTGATCACCCTGATCGTGGTGGTCGTCGGTGCGGCCGGCATGTACACGCTGGAGAACGAGGGGACCGGCGCGCGTGGCTTCCGGGACTTCGGCGATGCCTTGTGGTGGACGGCCATGCTGATGACCACGATGGGCTCCAGCTACTGGCCGGAAACGGCGGCCGGCCGGTTCCTGTGCCTGCTGCTGTCGCTGTATGCGTTCGCGGTGTTCGGGTACGTCACCGCGGTGCTCGCCTCGTTCTTCGTGGGGCGCGACGCCGAGGACCCGGCGGCCGAGGTGGCCGGCGCGGCATCCATCGAGCGGCTGCGCGAGGAGATCGCCGCGTTGCGCGGTGAGCTGCGCGACGGGATCAGGCCCGCGTCCTGATCGCTTCCACATGCGAGCAGGCGCGGTCCAACCATGTGCATGCGCACGGCCCTGTTCACCTTCTCCATCGATCGAGTGGACTACTACGTCCCGCCATCAGGGGGCTCACTTCGTTCATCCTATGTGCCCAGCGCGCTGGCGCGTGGCCCGCGTATTGCATGTCCTACTCCACGGACGTCAGGGCCAAGCCGCCAGTGCAGGCAGTCGGCCACGCCGAGCGCCCCAAGCCTGACGGGCGGCAGCGCTGCCGGGATGCGATTCACCGATACACGGGAGATCAACCAGTGCTGGAGCGACTGCGGGGCAACCACCAGCTGGCGATCATCGCCCTGTTCGGCGGCTGCGCGGTGGCCGGCATCCTGCCCTTCGCGGTGTATCGCTTCGCCACCGGCTCGATCCTGATCGGCACCATCGACGCGGCCATCGTGGCGGGACTGGCGGGGGTGGTGGGATATGCGTGGCGCACCGGGGCCACCCGCTGGCCGGGCCTGGTAATGTGCGTGCTCAACAGCGTGGGGGTGTACCTGAGTGCCACCCTGGGCGGGTACTCGGGGTTGTTCTGGGTCTATGCGGTGCTGATGGCGAACTTCTTCCTGATGCCGCGGCCGCTGGCGGCCGGCGCGGCGGTGCTGCTGCTGGGCGCGCTCGCGCTGCAGGGGCGCGCGTTCGACTCCACCCCGCACCTGCTGTCGTTCACCGCATCGGCGGCGCTGGCGTCGGCCCTGTCCTACATCCTGGCCCACTGGACCGAGCGCCAGCGCGCCGAGCTGGAGCGGTTGGCCACGGTGGACTCGCTCACCGGCGTGGGCAACCGCCGGGCGATGCAGGACGAGCTGGAGATCGCGGTGGCAGCCAGCCGCCGCACCGGCATCCCGGTGGGGCTGGCGCTGGTCGACATCGACCACTTCAAGCGGGTCAACGACCGCCATGGCCACCAGGCGGGCGACGCGGTGCTGGCGGAGTTCGCCGACGTGCTGCGCCGGTCGGTGCGTCGCGCCGACCGCGTGTTCCGCTTCGGCGGCGAGGAGTTCCTGGTGCTGGTGCCCGGCACCACCGCCAAGGCCCTGGCCACCGTGGCCGAGCAACTGCGCGCGACGGTGGAGGCGCGCATCAGCAGCCCCGGCGGGCCGGTAACGGCATCGATCGGCGCCGCCGTGCTGGTGCGCGGCGAAACGGTGGAAGCATGGCTCTCGCGCGCCGACAGCGCTCTGTACCGGGCCAAGGCCGCCGGCCGCAACCGCGCCTACGTGCAGGAACCGGAAGCGGCGGAAGGCGGCGCGGCACGCGTGGCGTCGACGGTGGTGTCGGATTGATAGCTGATCCTTCTGGTCGACGTCGAAAACAGGGACAGAGCGAAAATTGCCATGTCTACGCCCGCACCAACCGCCCAGTAACCTGTGTGTGAGGTGATGCATCAGCATCCGGGTTGGTAGCGAATGCTGCTAGTGGGCTAGCTCGAGCGCACCGACGGGGAAAGTGGGCTCTGACCCTTGTTGTTCGTTGGAGGCGTGCAAGAGGTTGTCATGCAGGCCTCCAGTCAGAGGTGCAGGATCAACTGGCGCACGCGACACGTCGCGACGGATCCGGCGCACGTTCGTACAGCCGAGGGGGTTTTCTGGATCAAACATCAGAATCATTGATTTTCGTGCAGGGGAAGCAGGATGCGCCTGAAGACGGTCAAGCTGATCAATTTTCGCGGCTATCGTGAAGTTGTGTTGCCTTTCGAGGAGGCGATGACTGGCATCGTGGGTCGGAACGACTACGGAAAGTCCACGATCCTTGAAGCGCTGGATATCTTCTTTGACGGGGGCACAGTCAAGGTCGATAAGAGCGACATGAACTGCTTTGCGCTTGCATCTGGCGAAGATCGATTCGAGATTTCATGCGAGTTCGACGACCTGCCCGCCAGTTTGGTGCTGGATACCAATGTTGAGACCACACTGGCTCAAGAGCATTTGCTCAATGCGAGTCGCGCCTTTGAGGTAGTCAAGACGTTCAAAGCATCGACAGGCAAGCTGGAACGCACAGCGATCCGCTGTGAGCACCCGGCGAGTTCTCCACTGGATTCGTTACTCAGCTTGAAGATCACAGATCTAAAAAAGCTAGGGCGGGAAATGGGAGTGACTGATGCTGTCGCCGACGAGCGAGTGGCATCGTTGTGGAGGCAGGCTATCTGGCAATCGGCAAGCACGTTCCAGTGTCAGGAAACGCTGCTGGACGTCGACAAGGGCTTATCTACGGACGCGAAGTCGATTTGGTCAAAAGTCGAAGAGCATCTTCCCACCTACGCGTTGTTCAAGTCAGATCGCGAGAGCAGCGACGGGGATGCCGAGGCGAAGAACCCTCTGCAGCAGGCCGTGAAAGAGGCTCAGGCCGCCCTTCAAGAGCAGATCGGTGCCTTGGAGCGCCAAGTCGAGAGCAGTGTCTTAGACGTCGCAAACAGGACGCTTGAGAAGCTCAAAGAGATGGCGCCGGAACTAGCTAACGAGCTAAGGCCTCGGTTCAAGGAGAAGCCCAAGTGGTCATTCAGCTTCACGCTGGACGGCGAGAATGGAATCCCAATTAACAAGCGGGGCAGCGGTGTGAGGCGACTGATCCTTCTGAACTTCTTCCGTGCTGAGGCGGAGAAGGTCGCGGGAATCGCACGAAACGTAATCTATGCGATCGAAGAGCCCGAAACTTCGCAGCATCCCAACTACCAGATCATGCTGATGAAGGCCTTGCTCGCTCTGGCCGGCCAGCCCAACAGACAGATCATTATTACCACTCACGTGCCGGCATTGGCTGGCCTGATCCCGGCTAACGGCGTTCGATACGTTGCAAAGGACGAGGCCGGTGTTCCTCTGATCAAGATGCCAGATGAGGCTGTGCTCAAGGAGGCTGCGGAAAGCTTAGGCGTGTTGCCCGAGAGCGGAATGGAGCGTGCGCAAGCCGTTGTGCTGGTGGAGGGTAAAACAGACGTTCTGTTCCTGCGACACACTTCCGCTGCGCTCAAGAACGCGGGCCGTGTCAGCTTCAGCCTAGAAGAAGCAAAGGTCGTAGCTATTCCAATCGGTGGGAGTGGCAGCGTAAAGCACTGGGTAA
This sequence comes from Novilysobacter viscosus, assembly GCF_046600715.1. Taxonomy (NCBI): domain Bacteria; kingdom Pseudomonadati; phylum Pseudomonadota; class Gammaproteobacteria; order Lysobacterales; family Lysobacteraceae; genus Novilysobacter; species Novilysobacter viscosus. Next base: position 363,970 of record NZ_JBJMAV010000002.1, on the reverse strand, counting down.
CGCTGAAGCTCGCGGACAGTTTAGGCCTCCCGTGGTGCGTGTTTGGAGACTCGGATGTGGGCGGTGATATCAGCGCAGTGAAGAGTACCCAGAGGCGGAAGGCTGAGGTGGAAGCAACGGGCAGAAAGTTTCACATTACTCGGAAGCGAGAGATCGAAAACTATCTGTGCCCCGCCCTCATTACGCGTTTGACTGGTCAGGAAGTGAACTACTCCGATACGTGCGACGCGAAGAAGATCATCGCCGCGGCAACAGGCACGGCCAATGATGACGTCATAGATCGGTTCTGGCCTGAGATGACCGCAGACCTGATTCTTGAGAGGTCTGCTTACGTGGTCGATGAGGAAGAGCGGTACGAACTTCAGGAGCTGGTAGACGATTTGCTGGCCTTGGTACGGCGATAGCGGTATTTGCGCAAAAGCACGCAAAATGGGCCCGCAGGAGGCGGGCCTTTTCTACTTGCGCGGTTCGAAGTGTGCCGCTTACGCCGCCAGCGCCTCGGCAACCAAACCCATCTCGGCGCTGGTCATCAGGTGCTCGATGTCCAGCAGCACCAGCATGCGGTCTTCCGCGGTGCCGATGCCGGTGAGGAACTTGCGGTCGATGGTGCAGACGATTTCCGGCACCGGTCGGACCTGGTCGGGGCTCAGGCGGATCACGTCCGACACCGCGTCGACCACCATGCCGACCACGCGGTCGGCGACGTTGAGCACGATCATCACCGTGGTGGGGCCGTAGCCGACGTCCTTCATCCGGAACTTCAGCCGCAGGTCGACCACCGGCACGATGGTGCCGCGCAGGTTGACCACGCCCTTGATGAAGTCCGGCGCGTCAGGCAGGCGGGTGACCGCGTCGTAGCCGCGGATCTCCTGCACTTTCAGGATGTCCACGCCGTATTCCTCGTCCGCCAGGGTGAAGGTCAGGTACTCCTCGACCACCGCGTCGGCGGCGTTGGCGTCAGTCGGGTTGCTGGCGTTGGCGGTGTTCATGGCGGCTCTCTTCGGATGCGGTGTGGGTGCGTCAGGCGGCGGCGGGCAGGCGCGCGGCCTGGCCCAGGCCGCCGGCATCGACGATCAGCGCGACCCGGCCATCGCCCAAGATGGTCGCGCCGGAGACGCCGTCGATGCGGCGGTAGTTGGCTTCAAGGTTCTTGACCACGACCTGCTGCTGGCCGACCAGTTCGTCCACTTCCAGCGCCAGCTTGCGGCCATCGCACTCCACCACCACCGCGATGGGCGGCACGTCGTTGCGGCGCGGGGCGGGCAGGCCGTAGGTGGCGCCCAGGTTGAGCAGCGGCAGGAACTCGTCGCGCACGCGCAGCACGCGGCCTTCGTTGGTGACGGTGCGCACGTCGCCGGGCCCCGGCTGGAGCGATTCGACCACCCGGTTGAGCGGGATGATGAAGACTTCATCGCCGACCGACACCGACATGCCATCCATGATCGCCAGCGTCAGCGGCAGCCGGATGGAGACGGTGGTGCCCTGGCCGCGGGTGCTGCTGATCTCGACATTGCCGCCCAGCGCGACGATGTTGCTCTTGACCACGTCCATGCCCACGCCACGCCCGGACAGGTCGGTCAGCGCATCGGCGGTGGAGAAGCCGGGGTGGAACACCAGGTCCCACACCTGCGCGTCGGTCGGGTGCTCGGGCAGTGGCAGGCCACGCTCGGCGGCCTTGGCGAGGATGCGTTCGCGATCCAGCCCGCGGCCGTCGTCGCCGACCTCGATGATGATGTGCCCGCCCTGGTGGGCGGCGCTCATGCGGATGGTGCCGGTCTCGTCCTTGCCGGCCGCGCGCCGTTCCGCCGGCAGCTCCAGGCCGTGGTCGATCGCGTTGCGCATCAGGTGCACCAGCGGGTCGACGATCTTCTCGATCACCCCCTTGTCCAGCTCGGTGGACTCGCCCGACGTCTTCAGCCGCACCTTCTTGTCGAGCCGTGCGGCGACGTCGCGGACCATGCGCGGGAAGCGGCTGAAGGCGAACTCCGCCGGCAGCATGCGCACGCCCATGACCGCTTCCTGCAGGTCGCGGGTGTTGCGGTCCAGCTGCTCCAGGCCCGACAGCAGCGCCTCGTTGGCGACCGGGTCCAGCGACTGCGCGCGCTGGCGCAGCATGGCCTGGGTGATGACCAGTTCGCCGACCAGGTTGATCAGCGCGTCGACCTTGTTGACCGCCACGCGGATGGAGGTGTCGGCTTCATTGGCGGCGCGCGACGGTGCGTTCGCCGCAGGGGCGCCGGTGGCGGTGTCGATGCCGGTGCTGGCGGACGGCACCGGCTCGGCGGCGACGGCTTCGATCTGCAGTTCGCACTGGTCCTCGACCCAGGCGAAGGCCTCGTCGATATCGCCGCGCTTGACCGTGCCGGGCAGCGTCAGCGTCCAGCCCAGGTGCGCCTCGTGCGGGTCGAGCGCGGCGAAGGCCGGCAGGTCGCGGTCATGGCACTGCACGGCCATCTCGCCCAGCCCGGCCAGTTCGCGCAGGATCCGCAACGCGTCGTTGCCGCTCATGAACAGCGAGGGCAGCGGGTTGAAGGCAATGCGCCAGTGGTCGGGGCCGGCGTCGGCGGCGGGCGCCTTGACGATGGGGGTGGTCGCAGCGCCAGCGGCTCCTGCCAGCATCCGGTCAAGACCGGCGCGCGCGTGCGCGAGCGCTGCGTGATCGATACGGCCCTCGATGTCGGGGCCGCCCTGTTCGTAGACCGCCAGCAGGTCGCGCAACACGTCGACCGAGCCGAGCAGCACCCCGGTGGCCTCGGCGTCCAGCACGCGCCCCCCGCTGCGGGCCTGGTCGAGCAGTGTTTCCAGTACGTGGGTCAGGTCGGTGACCGCGCCGAAGCCGAAGGTCGCCGCGCCGCCCTTGATGGAGTGGGCGGCGCGGAAGATGACGTTGACCGTCTCGTCGTCGGCGCGTCCGGATTCCTCCAGCCCCAGCAGGCCGGCTTCCATCGCGTCCAGCCCTTCACGGCTTTCCTCGAAGAACGCGGCGTGGAACTGGGTGATGTCCATCAGGGTCAGGCCCCCGCCTCAGCCCAGGACCTTGCGAACCGTGGCCAGCAACTGGTCGGGGTCGAACGGCTTGACCAGCCACCCGGTGGCGCCGGCGGCGCGGCCTTCCTGCTTCTTGTCGCCACCGGACTCGGTGGTCAGCATCAGCAGCGGGGTGAACCTGTAGTCGGGCAACAGGCGCAGCTGGCGGATCAGTTCGATCCCGTCCATCCGCGGCATGTTGACGTCGGTGACCACCGCGTCGAAGCGCGCACCCTTGGCGATGTCCAGCGCGGCCTGGCCGTCCTCGGCCTCGCGCACCTCGTAGCCGCCGGATGACAGCGCGAAGGCGACCATCTGCCGCATGGAGGTGGAATCGTCGACGATCAGCAGTTGGGCGCTCACGAGGGATCTCCATCGGAAATGCGGCGCGCGCCCGGTGGGCGCGTGCGGGTCGGCCCCACGGCCGCGGGGCGGCCATGGGCGGGGGTGTGGGAAGCGGGGGCGGCGGCGCGCATCAGTCCTGCGCGGGCGCGGGTGCGTCCACGCCCAGGCTGACCGCCAGCGCCAGTGCGCGCGCGGCTTCGGCCAGCGCCGGGGAGGCGAGGGTGATGATGGTCTGGCGCCCGGCGTGGGCGCGGTCGCGCACGAAGGCGTGCAGCAGCTGCAGCCCGGCGGCGTGCACGCGCCCGACCCGGTCCCCGACCAGTTCGATCGTGTCCTCGTCGTCCAGGTGCGGCAGCAGGGTGGCGTGCAGGGCCGCCACGTATTCGATACCGAGATCCGATTGCAGGGCCAGCGGGGTCATGGGCGTGGACCGTGGAGGGTTCGAACAGGTTATCGGCGGTGGCGGCGGGGACTTGAGGCCGGTCCGCCGGGGTCCGCGTGCCGTCGCTCCGTGTCCGCGTGGCGCAGGTAAGCGAGGCGCACCGCGCGGCGATGCAAGCGGTCTGCGCCATCACCACGACGCGTCGCGCCGGCGCGTGCCGGCTGGCGCGGGTTGCGACCGGGGCCTTGCCCGGGGCTACCGGTCATGGCGGTGGAACGCGGTCAATCAAACAGCGCGTTGGCGTCCAGCAGCACGGTCGGTGCCTGCCCGGTGCGGGCGATGCCGACCATCGCGCCGGGGTCGCCGTTGGGCAGGGGGGGCTCGATGTGTTCGCGCGACAGGCTGACCACGTCCTCGACCCGGGTGACCATCACCCCGATCAGTTCGTCGTCGCGTTCGACCACCACCACGCGGGCGTTGTCGGTGACCTCGATCGCCGCCGACCCCAGCCAGCGGCCCATGTCGAACACCGGCACGATGCGGCCGCGCAGGTTCATCACCCCCAGCACCGAGGCCGCGGCGCCGCGCATGGCCAGGATCGGCGCGACGCGCACCACTTCCTGTACGCGCAGCAGTTCGAAGGCGTAGCTGTCGCGGCCGATGCCCATGCGCAACCAGCGGCTGCTGCGGGCCGCCGCGGGCAACGGGTCGCCGCTGATCGGCGCGGTGTCGCTGGCGCGGCGGAAGCGCGGCCCGGGGACGGCGGCGGCGACCGGCGGCTGCGTGGGTGGGTCATCCGGCGCCGGTCGGTCGGGGGGTGTATCGCGTGCAAGCGGTGGTGGTGCCGGTGCCGGTGCCGGGGGCGGCATCGGCATTGGCATTGGCATTGGCATTGGCATCGGCGGTGCGTCGGCGCGTGCCGCGTCGCGTGCGGCGTCGCTGCGGGGTGCATCGCCGGGCAACGCGCGCAGTGGCGAGGGTGCGACGGCCGCCAGCGCGGGCGCGGCGGGTTCGACCTCGGCCAGCAGCTCGTCCAGGTAGGCATCGATGGCGTGGTGGCTCATGCGGCCTCCTTGCGGGCTTCGGCCCTGTCGAGCAACCAGGCCAGCGCCGAGCGGTAGGCATCGGCGCCGCGCCCGGTCGGCGGTTCGTGCGCGGTGAGCACGGCGGGGTCGCGCAGGCGCGTGTCCATCGGCACGGCCTTGTGCCAGCAGTGCGAGGGGTGGCCGTCGTGCAGCTGCTCCAGGCTCCGGGTGCCCGAGCGCGTGCGGCGGTCGTACAGGGTGGGCAGGATGTGCCGCACCAGCGTGCGCCGGCGCGAGCGCTCGACCATGTCGGCGGTGCGCACCATGTCGTTGAGGCCGTGCAGCGCCAGCGGGTCGGTCTGGGTCGGGATCACCAGCCGGTCGGCCGCGGCCAGCGCGTTGACCATCAGCAGGCCCAGCGTCGGCGGGCAGTCCAGCAGCGCGTAGTCGTAGCTCTCGCGCACGCCGTGCAGGGCGCGGCCCAGCGCCAGCCCGAGGCCGGGCTGGGTGGCCCCGCGGCGTTCCAGCGTGGCCAAGGCCGGCTGGGCGGCGACCAGCCGCAGCCCGTCGATGGCGGTGCTGCGGGCCAGCGAGCCCATTGGCGCGTCCGGGCCACTGAAGATGTCGTGGGTACCGGCCGGCGGTGGCGCGGTCGGCACGCCGAAGGCGCGGGTCAGCGAGGCGTGCGGGTCGAGGTCCACCAACAGCACGCGCACGCCGCTTTCGGCCAGGTTGCGCGCCAGGCACAGCGAAGTGGTGGTCTTGCCGACCCCGCCCTTCTGGTTGGCGATCGCCCAGACCAGCATCAGCCCGCTCCCGGGCCGCGCAACGTGGCGCGGACCTGTGGCGGGCGGATGGCCAGGATCGGCAGCAACCGCTGCGGTGGGACCGGGCCACGCGTGGCCGGACGTGCCACCGGCGCGGCTGTCGCGGCGGCGGCGATCGGCCGGGCCGCCACCTGCGCGCTGCTGGGCGCTGTGGCGGCTGTGGCGGTAGTGCCGACGGTGCCGCGGCCCTCCGCCCGGTCGGGGGCGACGACCACCGCCTGTGCCGATTCCACGCCGACCGTATCGGGGCCCTGCGGCGAGGCCAGGATCACCAGCAGTACCCGGCGGTTGGCGTTGCGGCCCTGCACGGTGGCGTTGTCGGCCACCGGCTGGTGCTCGCCGAAACCGACCACCGCCAGCCGCTGCGGCGACACGCCAGAGCCGACCAGTTCATGCACCACGCCGGCGGCGCGCGCGGCCGACAGCTCCCAGTTGCTGCGGAACGCCACGGTGCGGATCGGAATGTCGTCGGTGTAGCCCTCCACGCGCACGGCATTGGGTTCATCGCGCAGCACGCCGGCCAGTTTGTGCACCGTGGTGAGCGCCACCGGGCTGGGCATGGCCGAGCCACTGGCGAACAGGATGTCGCTCTGGATCTCGACCTCCAGGAAGCTGTCGCCGCGGCGCACCGTCACCAGCTTCTGCTCGACCAGCTCCGACAGCGCCTTCTGGATGCGTTGGCCGAGCGAGTGCAGCTGGCGGTTGCGTCCTTCCACCTGTTCGAGCAATTGGGTGTTGCCGGTCTTGGCGTTGTCCGCATCCTGCCCCTGGCCCAGGCCCGGAGCGCGCGCCATGACGCCGAAGGTCGGCATGTCCAGCACCTGGCGCACCGCCGGGCTGCTGACCGGTGCGGCCGCGGAGGGGCCGGAGCGGGCGTCGGGGGTCTGCATCGAGGGCCGGTCGAACGACGAGCCGCGGATCTGGGTCGCGCCCATCTGGATCGGCGTCACCGACCGCGGCGGGCCGCCGAACGCCGATGACAGTGCATCGGCCAGCACGCGGTACTTGCCCTCGTTGACCGAGGAAATCGCGTACATCACCACGAAGAAGGCGAGCAGCAGCGTCACCAGGTCGCCGTAGGGGATCGCCCAGGCTTCGTGGTTGACGTGGTCCTCGTGCTTGTGGCGACGGCCGGCCATGGCGTCAGTGCATGAATCCGTTGAGCCGCGCTTCGATGTTGCGCGGGTTCTCGCCCTGGGCGATGGCGATCAGGCCCTCGACGATCATTTCGCGCTCCTGGGCCTGGTGGTTGACCAGGCCCTTGAGCTTGGCGGCCATGGGCAGCAGCATCAGGTTGGCCGCGCCGATGCCGTAGATGGTGGCGGTGAACGCCGCGGCGATGCCCGGGCCGAGCTTGCTGGGGTCGCTGAGGTTCTTCATCACCGCCATCAGGCCCAGCACCGCGCCGATGATGCCCAGCGTCGGCGCGTAGATGCCCATGCCCTCGAACACCTTGGCCGCGGACATGTCGCTTTCGGACTGGCCGTGCAGCTCGATCTCCAGCATCTGCCGGATCGCCTCGGGCTCGACGCCGTCGACCACCATCTGCAGGCCCTTGCGCAGGAACGGGTCCTCCAGCGTCTGCACCTCCGCCTCCAGGCCCAGCAGGCCCTGCTTGCGCGCGGTGGTGCTCCACTCGACGATCTTGCCGATGACCGAGGCACGGTCCTGGGAGGGCGGGCGGAACACCCAGCGCACGATCTTGAGCGCGCGCTTGAAGGTGGCCAGCGGCGTCTGCAGCAGGATCGCCGCCACCGTGCCGACGATCACGATCACGAACGCGGCCGGGTTCCACAGGCCCGACAGGCCCGAACCCTTGAGCACGCTGCCGCCCACGAGGGCGACGATCGCCAGCACCACGCCGATCACGCTGAGTCTGTCCATGTACCGGATTAACGGTCGTGGCAGGGGGTTCTTGAGGGTGCGCGCGGGCGCTTGCGCGGAAACCGGACGGAGCTCACGGCCTGGCGGCGCGGCGTGCCTCGTGGACGTGCGCAAGGCCCCACGGCGCGGCACGCGCCGTTCGGCCCGGGTGTCGAGACGTGCGTTGAACGTTCCGGCAGGGGGGTTTGCTGCTGGCCGCCAGGCCGCGGCTCAGGCGATCAGCCGCGTCGGCGACTTGATGCCCGTGCGGTACAGCGCGTCCACGTCCAGCACCAGGGCCATGCGGCCATCGCCGATCAGGCTGGCGCCGGCATACCCGGGCAACCCGCGCAGGGTGCGGGGCAGGGCCTTGATCACCACTTCCTCGCGGCCGCGCACGCGGTCCACGTCCAGGCAGAAGCGTTGCTCGCCCGACTGCAGCACCACGCCGGTGCTCAGGCCATCGGGCGGTGCGCCGGCGCCGAGCCAGTCGCGCATCGACAGCAACGGCAGCGGCTCCTCGCGCAGGTCCAGCACGCGCTGGCCGTCGATCCACATCGGCTCGCCGGTGCGGTGCGCCAGCACTTCGACCACGCGCACCAGCGGCAGCGCGTAGACGTCCTCGTCGATCTCCACCAGCAGCGTCGGAAGGATCGCCAGGGTCAGCGGCACGCGGATCAGGAAGCGGCTGCCCACGCCCGGCGATGACTGGATCTGGACCTCGCCGGAGAGCTCGCGGATCTTCGACTGCACCACGTCCATGCCCACCCCGCGGCCCGACAGGTCGCTGACCTCGGCGCGGGTGGAGAAGCCGGGCAGGAACACCAGGTGCAGGCATTCGTCGGTCGACAGGCGCGCGGCGGCCTCCGGGTCGATCAGGCCCTTGCGCACCGCGCTGTCGCGGATGCGGTCGGGGTCGATGCCGGCGCCGTCGTCACGCACCTCGATGGCGACGTGGTCGCCCTCCTGCTGCGCCGCCAGCCGCACGTGCCCGGTTTCCGGCTTGCCGGCGGCACGTCGCGCGTCGGGCGACTCGATGCCGTGGTCGATGGCGTTGCGCACCAGGTGCAGCAGCGGGTCCGACAGCGCCTCGACCAGGTTGCGGTCCAGCTCGGTGTCGGCGCCGACCACGTCCAGCTCGACGGTCTTGTCCAGCTGCCGCGCGATGTCGCGCACCAGCTTGGGGAAGCGGGAGAACACGCGGCCCACCGGCTGCATGCGCGCCATCATCACCGCCGACTGCAGGCGCGAGGTGGAGGCGTCCAGCGCGGTGACCACGCGGTCCAGGTCCTCGTCGCGCAGGCGCGGGCGGATGGTCTTGAGGCGGTTGCGAACGAGCACCAGCTCGCCGACCAGGTTGACCATCGCGTCCAGCCGGCGCACGTCGACGCGGACGGTGGCGTCGGCGGGGTCGGGTGGCTTGCGCGGCGTGGCGGCGCTGATCGGGGTGACGTTGTCCACCGGCGCGGTCGCGCGCGGCGCGGGCTCGGCCGTCGCAACGGCGGGTGCCGGGGCGCCGGGCACGGTGCCCTTGCCGTGCAGGCTGTCGAGCAGCGCGTCGAAATCCAGGTCGGCCAGGTCGTCGTCGGTGATGTGGGCCAGCAGGTCGGGCGTGGCCGCGGCGGGCGCGCGCTCCATCCGCAGGCTGGCCAGCAGGATGTCCGGCACCGGCGCGGGCTCGGTGCCGGCGGCGACGCAATCGAGCATGTCCATCAGCAGGTCGACCGACTGCTGCGCGCCGTCGAAGGTGTCCGGGTCCAGCGGCAGCGTGCCGCTGCGCGCGGCGTCGAAACGGTCCTCCACTGCGTGGCACAGCACCACCATCGGCTGGATGTCGAGGAAGCCGGCGCCGCCCTTGATGGTGTGGAACCCGCGGAACACGGCGTTGAGGCCGTCGCGGTCGTCCGGCGCGTGCTCGAGCGTGACCATCTGCTCGCCCAGCTGGTCGAGGATCTCGCGGGCCTCGACCAGGAAGTCGGCGCAGATGTCGTTGTCGAGCCCGCCCATCTCAGATGCCCAGCGAAGACAGCAGCTGGTTGGCGTCGTCCTGGGTCGCCGGCGCCTCGTCCAGCCCGGCCACGGACGGCCCGTTGCCGCGGTTGGACAGCTGCAGCGGCGCCGCGCCGTCGGTGACGTCGCCCAGGCCGGCGTGCACCGCGCGCACCAGTTCGACCACGCGCAGGATGATCTGCCCGGTGAGGTCCTGGTAGCCCTGCGCGGCGGTCATCTCGCTGAGCCGGCTGCGGATGCCGGCCACGACCCCGGCGGATGCGTCGTCGCCGGCCGGCAGCGTGGACAGCAGCTGGCCGCACTCCTGGATCAGGTCCAGCGTGTGCATGCTGGCGTTCTCGGTCAGCGTGACCACGTGCTCCAGCCGCGAGCACGCATCGGGCAACGATGCTCCCGACCCGCCGGTGCCTTCGCCCAGTGCCGATTCCAGTTCGCGCGCGAGCCGGGTCAGGCCCTGCACGAACGGCTGCGTGCGCCACTCGATCAGCGCATCGACATGCTCGCGCCAGCCGTCGGCGTCGTCGTGCTCCATCGCCCACAGCGCCTGGTGCAGGCGCCGGGTGATGTCGTTCCGGTCGGTGGGGACGCCGGAGACGGCCGCGGCGTCCGCATTCACGCCGCGGTCTCCAGCCGCTCGAAGATCTTCTCGAGCTTGTCGCTGAGCGTGCCGGCGGTGAACGGCTTGATGACGTAGCCGCTGACGCCCGCCTGCGCGGCCTCGATGATCTGCTCGCGCTTGGCCTCGGCGGTCACCATCAGCACCGGGACTTTCGACAGGCCGGCATCGGAGCGGATCGCCTTGAGCAGGTCGATGCCGGGCATGCCGGGCATGTTCCAGTCGGTGATCACCAGGTCGAACGGGCCCTTGCGCAGCTCCACCAGTGCGGTGGTGCCGTCGTCGGCTTCGGTGGTGTTGAAGAATCCAAGGTCGTTGAGCAGGTTCTTGACGATGCGGCGCATGGTCGAGAAGTCGTCGACGATGAGGATGCGGATGTTCTTGTCCATACGGGGCTCGGGGGTGTTCCTGAAGGACCTATCGGCCGCGGGAGGGGTTTCTTGATCCCTGGACCTCCCTTTCCGGGAGGGGCGAAACGGTTACTCGTCGTTGTCGGCCTCGCCCTTCCACTCGCCCAGGCGGGCGCGCAGGCGCAACATGGCCTGGCCATGGATCTGGCAGACGCGCGACTCGCTGATCGACAGCACCGCGCCGATCTCGCGCAGGTTCAGCTCCTGCTCGTAGTACAGCGACAGCACCAGTTGCTCGCGCTCGGGCAGGTCGCCGATGGCGCCGCCCAGGGCGTGGCGGAAGGCGTCGTGCTCGAACTCGCGCGCCGGGGTGGCGCCGCTGCGCGAGGCCAGGCGCGGTTCGCCGTCGTGTTCCTCGGCATGCGAGTCCAGGCTGATCAGCTGCCCGCGTGCGGCGTCCTCGAGCATGCGGTGGTATTCGTCCAGCGACACGCCCAGCGCGCTGGCGACTTCCTGCGCGGTGGCGGCACGGCCGGTGGCCTGCTCGACCTCGCGGGTCGCCGAGACCACGTCGCGGTAGCGGCGGTGGACCGAGCGCGGCACCCAGTCGCCGCGGCGGATCTCGTCGATCATCGCGCCGCGGATGCGGATCGAGGCATAGGTCTCGAACGCCGCGCCCTGGTCGGCCTGGAAATTGCGGGCCGCGTCGATCAGGCCCAGCATCCCGGCCTGGATCAGGTCATCGACCTCGACGCTGGACGGCAGGCGCGCGGCCAGGTGGTGGGCGATGCGCCGGACCAGTTCGCCGTGGCGCTCGACGATGTCGTCGGCCCCGCCGTTCTGGTGGGCGCGGTAGGTGGCGGCGGCGGTGCTCATGCGGTGGCACTCCGTGGTTGCGGCGACACCAGCCGCTCGATGAAGAATTCGACGTGCCCGCGCGGGCCCTGCGGCGACTGCCACTGGCCGGCGCGACGCGCGATGTCGCGGAAGGCCACCGACGAGGGTGCCGACGGGAACGCCTCGACCACCGCTTCCTGGCGCTGGATGGAGCGGCGCAGCCATTCATCGCGCGGGATCGCGCCCAGGTAGCCCAGGGTCACGTCGAGGAACCGGGCGCTGACGCGCTCGAGCTTCTCGAACAGCTGCCTGCCCTCGGCCGGGTGCTGCACCTGGTTGGCCAGTACCTGCACGCGGTTCACCCCGCGCTCGCGGTTGAGCACCTTGATCAGCGCGTAGGCGTCGGTGACCGAGGCCGGCTCGTCGCAGACCACCACGATCACGTCCTGGGCGGCCTGGCAGAAGGTCAGCACGCCATCGGCGATGCCGGCGGCGTTGTCGACCACCATGGTGTCGATCGGCAGGTCCAGCTCGCTGAAGGCATGCACCAGCCCGACGTGCTGCTGCGGGGTGAGTTCGGTCATGTGCCGCTTGCCGCTGGCGGCGGGCACCACCCACAGCCCGCGCGGGCCTTCGATCACCGTGTCGCGCAGGTCACAGCGGCCGGCGAAGACGTCGGCCAGGGTGAAGCGCGGCGACAGCCCGAGCATCACGTCGACGTTGGCCAGCCCCAGGTCGGTGTCCAGCAGCAGCGTGCGCTGGCCGGCGTTGAGCAGGGCCATGGCCAGGTTGACCGAGACGCTGGTCTTGCCGACGCCGCCCTTGCCACTGGCGACGGCGATCACGCGGACGGGGGCGGTGGCGGTGGGCGGGGTCATGGGGATCACGTTGTGGGGGTGGGCGGCGGGACCGGCAGGCAGGGCGTTGGGGTCAGGCGGTTGCATGACGGTCCTCGGTGAGCAGGGGGTTGTTGGCGGCGCGCCGCAGGTGCTCCAGCTGCAGCACCAGGCGCGAGGCGTCGGCGGCATCCAGCGCGGTGGGGACGTGCTGGCCGTCGGTGGTGTAGGCCAGGTTCAAGCCGTTGCGCACCGCCACCGAGAGCACGCCGCCCAGGCGGCCGGTCTCGTCGAGCTTGGTCAGCACCACGGCTTCGGGCGCGGCCATGCGGTAGCGGCGGACCACCTCGTTGAGGTCGGCCGGGTGCGCGGTGGCCGGCAGGGCCAGCAGGCAGCGCACGTCGCGGGTGGCGCGCAGCCAGGTCATCTGGCCGAGCAGGGCGCGGTCGCGCGCGGCATAGCCGGCGGTATCGACCAGCACCAGCGGGTAGTCGCCCAGCTGGTCGAGGGTCTCGGCCAGGCCTTCGGGTCCGTCGGCCTCGCATACGGTGATGCCCATCCGCCGGCCGTGCGCCTGCAGTTGCTCGCGGGCGCCGGCACGTTCGGTGTCGGTGGTGACCAGGGCGACGTCACGCGCGCGGTGGCGCTGGGCGTAGCGGGCGGCCAGCTTGGCCAGGGTGGTGGTCTTGCCGGCGCCGGTCGGTCCGATCAGCGCGATCACCCCACCGTCGTCGATGGGTTCGGCGCGGGCCACGGTCAGCATCTGCGCCAGGTGCGCCAGCATCGGTGCGTGCACCTTGGCCGGGTCCAGCTGCGGGTCGATCCTGGCCGCGACCGCCTGCGCCAGGTGGTCCTCGCAGCCATAGCCGACCAGCGTGTCGTAGGCGGCGGCACGCGCCGGCGAGCCGCGCATGCGCTCCACCGCGAACTGGCCCATCTCGCGTTCGATCAGTTGGCGCATCGCCGAGAGCTCGTCGCGCATCGCGGTGACGGTCGGGTCCAGGTCGCGGCCGGCGACGATCTGCAGCAGCGGGGTGTCGTCGTTGCAGGTCGACGGCGTGGCCGGGCGATCCGCTTCCATCGGCGCCAGTGACAATTCAACGGCGGGGGAGACCCGGGCGCGGCGCGGGGCCGGTTCCAGCTCCAGCGCGGTGCGGGCGAGGGGCGCGGTGTCAGCGGTGGTGTCAGGGGTGGTGTCAGGGGTGTCGTCCTGCGTTGCCGGGGCGACCGGGGCGGCATCGGATTGGTTGGCGGCGGGCGTTGCGGGACGCGCGCCGGGTGCGGTGCGTGCAACGGCCGGCGCGGATGGCCGCTGCCCGGCGTGGGCAGGCGATGCCGCTTGGGACAGCGACACCTTCACGTCATCGGCGACCAGCGGTTCCCGCGCGGGGACCTTGGCCGCGGCCGGCGCGGCGAGCGTGCCGTGGCGGTGCGTAGGTGCGTCGTCGGCCATCGGTGCCAACGCCGCCATCATTTCGTCGAAGCGCTGGGTGCGGGTCGGTGCCGTCATGGGCACCGCGACCGGTGCCGTCGCCGTCGCGCCGGTCGCGCTCGCCTCGCTGCCGGACACCAGTTCGGCCAGGGTCGGCTCGCCAGCGGCCTCGCGTGCGCTGTCGCCGCCCAGGCCGAATACCGACAGGGCGCGGCTGGCCAGGCTGTTGCGCTGGGCGATTGCCGCGGCCGGGGCGGCCGGTGCGGGAACGCCGGCGGCGAAGGCGGGAACGGTCGCGGCCGCAGCTACGGCCACCGGGGCCGGCGTGGGCGCCGGTGCGGCTGCCGGGACCGGTGCGGGCTCGATCACCCTGGCCTGCAGCGGCTTCAGGGTCGGGGCCGCAAGTCGCAGTGCCTGCTGCACCAGCGCCTCGTCGTAGTCGGTGGCCGCGACCACCTCGATGCCGCCCTCGGTCGGGCGGTTGGAGAGGATGACCGCGTCCGGGCCCTGCTCGTCGCGGACCATCTTCAGCGCGGCGCGCATGTCGGGGGCGATGAAGCGTTTGATTCGCATGTCAGTGACCGGGCTGGTGGTTGGGGACGTGGGGCTGCGGGGTGGAGCGGGTGGGGCGTCGCGGCGCGGGTGGTCCGGTGCCTGGCGGCGCTTCGATGTGTGTCCTGCAACTCATGTGCCTGCGCTCCCGGTCATTCCCTGTTCCGCGTTACCCGTACCCGTTCGCCGTTCGCCCCACTCAGCCCACGTTCCCCACCAGCCGCAGCTTCTTGTCCTCCGGCACTTCGCCGTAGGCCAGGACCGACAGGGCCGGCACGCTGTGGCGGACGAGGCGGGCGATCGTGGCGCGGATGCCGCCGGGGACCAGCAGCACCGCGGGCTCGCCGCGGCCTTCCTGGCGGATGACGCAATCGCTCAGGTTCTGGTGTAGCCGTTCGGCCAGTCCCGGTTCCATCGCGGCGCCTTGCCCGCTGACCGAGTCCTGCAACACCCGTTCCAGTGCCGGCGCCAGCGTGTAGACCGGCAGTTCCGGGGCCAGGCCGTTGATTTCCTGGACGATGAACCGGCCCAGCGCGGTGCGGACCGCGGCCGTCAGCACGGCGGGGTCCTGGCTGTGGGCGCCGTGGTCGAGCAACGCCTCGACGATCTGGCGCATCTGCCGCAACGGCACGCGCTCGACCAGCAGCGACTGCAGCACCCGCACCACCACCGACAGCGGCAGCAGCTTGGGCGTCAAATCCTCGACGAGTCGCGGCGTGGACTTTCCGACACTGGCCAGCAGCTGCTGCACCTCGTCGTGGCCGAGCAGCTCGGAGGCCCGTTCGCGCACCAGGTGCGAGAGGTGGGTGGCGACCACGGTGGAGGCGTCCACCACCGTGTAGCCCAGCGACTCGGCATGCGCGCGCTGGCTGGTGGGGATCCACACCGCGTCCAGGCCGAACGCCGGGTCCTTGCCCGGGATGCCCTCCAGCGGGCCGAACACGCGGCCCGGGTCCAGTGCCAGTTCGCGGTCCGGGTGCAGGTCGCCGGTGGCCACGGGCACCCCGTGCACCAGAACCCGGTACTGGCCGGGGGCGAGCTCAAGGTTGTCGCGCACGTGCACGGCCGGGATCAGGAAGCCCAGGTCCTGGGTGAGCTTGCGGCGCACGCCCTTGAGGCGGGCCAGCAGCTCGCCGCCCTGGGTCTTGTCGACCATCGGGATCAGCCGGTAGCCGACTTCCAGGCCCAGCGGTTCGACCGGGCGCACCTCGTCCCAGCTCAGCTCGGCCAACGGCGAGTTCGCCTGCGCGGCGGCGGTGGCCTCGGGGGTGGGCGCCTCGGCCTCGGCGGCCTTGCGCTTGTGCAGCCGCCACGCGGCGTAGCCCAGCGCCGCGGCCAGGATCAGGAACGGCAGGTTGGGCATGCCCGGGATCACCCCGATGATGCCCATCAGCAGCGCGGCAACGGTCAGGGCGCGGCCGTGGCCGAACATCTGGCCCTGCACCGCCTCGCCCATCTCCTGCTCGGAGGTGGAGCGGGTGACCAGCATCGCCACCGCGGTGGCCACCAGCAGCGCCGGGATCTGCGCGACCAGGCCGTCGCCGATGGCCAGCAGCGTGTACACCCGCGCGGCATCGCCGAAGGCCATGTCGTGCTGGAGCATGCCGATCAGCAGGCCGCCGACCAGGTTGATGACCAGGATCAGGATGCCGGCGATGGCATCGCCGCGGACGAACTTGCTGGCACCGTCCATCGAGCCGTAGAAGTCGGCCTCTTCGCGCACTTCCTGGCGGCGCGCCTTGGCGTCCTCGCGGGTCAGCAGGCCGGCATTGAGGTCGGCGTCGATCGCCATCTGCTTGCCGGGCAGGGCGTCGAGGATGAAGCGCGCCGACACCTCGGAGATGCGCCCGGCGCCCTTGGTGACCACCACGAAGTTGACGATGGTCAGGATCGCGAACACCACGATGCCCACCGCGTAGCTGCCGCCGATGACGAATTGGCCGAACGACTCGATGACGTTGCCGGCGGCGGCCTCGCCCTGGTGGCCGTTGAGCAGCACCACGCGGGTGGAGGCCACGTTCAGCGCCAGCCGCAGCAGGGTGACCATCAGCAGCACGCTGGGGAAGATCGAGAATTCCAGCGGACGCTTGACGTAGACCACCGCCAGCATCACCACCAGCGACAGCGCGATGTTGATGGTGAACAGCATGTCCAGCATCAGCGGCGACAGCGGCACGATGACCATCGCCAGCATCGCCATCACCACCAGCGGCGCGGCCGCGCCGCTGCGTACCGCCGAGCCGACGCCGGCGAACCGTCCCTGCAGCGCACTCATCGCGTCGGCGCCCCGGCGTCATCGTCGGGGCGGCCGTCGGCCTCGGCCTCGCCCAGGCCGACCGACGCCAGTTCGGGCGCGGGGCCGTGGGCGGGGTGCCAGCGGCGCAGCTGGAACACGTAGGACAGCACCTGTGCAACGGCGGCGTAGAGTTTCACCGGGATTTCCTGATCGACCTGCGCGGTCCGATACAAGGCGCGTGCCAGCGGCGGCGCCTCCAGCACGGCGATGCGGTGGCGCTGGGCGGCAGCGCGGATCAGCAGGGCCAGTTCGTCCACGCCCTTGGCGACCACCTTGGGCGCGCGCATGTTGGCCGGGTCGTACTTGAGCGCGACCGCGTAGTGGGTCGGGTTCATCACCACCACGTCGGCGGTGGGCACGGCCTCCATCATCCGGCGCTGCGACATCTGCCGCGCCACCTGGCGCACGCGCGCCTTGATTTCCGGATTGCCCTCGGTCTGCTTGAGCTCGTCGCGGATTTCCTGCTTGGTCATCTTCAACTTGCTGCGGTGCTGCCAGCGCTGCCACGGCACGTCGATGGCGGCCAGCAGTCCCAGCGAGCCGGCCATGGCCAGCAGCGCGGTCAGCGCGGTGTCCAGTCCGGTGCCGACGGCCGATTGCAGCGACATGCGCGGCATCGCCAGCATGTCGTCGAACGCCGCCCACACCACCGCCCCGCCCACGCCGATGATCAGCACCACGCGCAGCAGCGAGCGCAGCAGTTCGGCCAGGCCTTCCTTGCCGTAGATGCGCTTGAGGCCCGACAGCGGGTTGAGGCGCTTGAAATCCGGTTGCAGGGCCTTGTTGGAGAACCGCAGCCCGCCCATCAGCGCCGGGGCGATGAAGCACGCGGCCAGCGCGGCGCCGATGATCGGCAGCACCGGCATCATCAGCCCGGCCAGCAGCGCGCCGGCATGCGGGATCAGGCGGTCGGACTGGCCCAGCATCGCCGGGTCCACCATCAGTGCCTGGCGCAGCCAGCCCTGGGCGGCATCGCCGGTGTTGGCGGCCAGCGACATCACCGCCAGCGTGGTCACGCCCAGCACCGCGACGTTGGCCAGCTCGCGCGATCGCGGGACGTCGCCCTTCTCGCGCGCTTCGCGCAGGCGTTTTTCGGTCGGTTCCTCGGTGCGGTCTTCCTGTTCCTGCTCGGCCATGTCGCGCGGGGTCTGCGTGGCCCGTGGGGGCGATGCCTCCAGCGCTGCAAGGCCCGTTCCAGCGCGAACCGCTTCCCTGCAGGCGCCGCTTCAGCCGCCAAGCGCCAACCGGTTTCCTTTGTAGGAGCGACGTAAGTCGCGATCGCGCCGCCGCGTGGAGGGGCGGTCGCCACGTAGGCCTCCCCGCGCGAACCGCTCCCCCTGCGGGAGCGGCTTGAGCCGCGAACGACGAATCGGTTTCCTTTGTAGGAGCGACGTAAGTCGCGATCGCGCCTGCACCGGGCGGTCCGGTCGCGACTCACGTCGCTCCTACAACGCGTAGGGGGATACGCGTTCGCGGCTGGAGCCGCTCCTACATCGGAGCTACGGCGTCAGACCTCTGGCCGCCATGAACGCCTCGCCGAACAGGGGCGGTCGCCACGTAGGCCTCCCCGCGCGAACCGCTCCCCTGCAAGAGCCGCTTCGGCCGCGAACGACGAATCGGTTTCCTTTGTAGGAGCGACGTAAGTCGCGATCGCGCCTCCACCGGGCGGTCCGGTCGCGACTTACGTCGCTCCTACAACGCGTAGGGGGATACGCGTTCGCGGCTGGAGCCGCTCTACACACGAGCTACGGCGTCAGGCCCTGCGCGGCCAAGAACGCATCGCCGAACAGCTGCTCGACCGGCGCCTGCACATGGCGCATGAGCAGGCCGATCAGCAGCAGGCCGACCAGCAGCGCCACCGGCAGGCCGATGGCGATGGGATTGAGCGCGGACGCCGCGCGCGACAGCACGCCGAAGGCGAGGTTGACCGCCAGCAGCGCCATCATCACCGGCAGCGCCAGCAGCAGCCCGGCCTGCAGGCAGGTCCCGAAGAACGCCGGTACGCCGGCCAGCATCTCGTTGCGGTCGGCCATCGGCTGGCCGATCGGCAGCGCCTGGTAACTGCCCATCAGCAGTTCCACCAGCGCCAGGTGCGCGTCCAGCGCGAAGAACAGCAGCCCGAATGCCAGGTAGAACCACTGCGCCAGCACCGGCGAGGACGCGCCGCTCAAGGGGTCGGCCATGGTCGCGAACGACAGGCCCATGCCCTGGCTGACCAGCTCGCCGGCAAAGCGCCCGGCCTCGAACGCAAGCCGCAGCATCATCCCGATGGCGACCCCCACGACCAGCTCGCGCAGCACGGTGATGAAGGTGGTCGCATCGACCGCGGCGGCCGGTGGCGTGGGCAGCAGCGTGGACAGCGCGCCGGCCAGCGCCAGGGTGACCATCATCCGCGCGCGCACCGGCATCCCGCGCCCGCTGAGCATCGGCATCACCATCACCACCGCGCCGATCCGCAACGCCGTCCACAGCACGGTGGCAAGCAGTGCGAACAGGTTGACGCCGCTGGCGGTGGTCAGGGTGACGGTGTCCATGTGTCGGTGGTGGGTCGCCCCTGCCGCTACCCGATCAGGTGCGGGATCCGCTGGAACAGGTCGATGGTGAAGCTCACCAGCTTGCCCAGCAGGAAGTGGCCGGTGATGGCCAGCGTGCCGGCCAGGGCGATGGCCTTGACCACGAAGGCGATGGTCTGTTCGTTGACCTGGGTGGCGGCCTGGACGATGCCCACCACCACGCCGACCACCAGCACCGCCAGCAGGGGCGGTGCGCCCATCAGCAGTGCCATCTGCAGGCCGCGGCCGATCTCGGTGAGGGCGGTTTCGGGGGTCATGTCGGCGGCCTCAGGCGGGATTGAAGCTGGCGGCGAGCGAGCCGACCACCAGCACCCAGCCGTCCACCAGCACGAACAGCAGGATCTTGAAGGGGGCCGAGATCATCATCGGCGAGAGCATCATCATGCCCATCGACATCAGCACGCTGGCCACCACCAGGTCGATGATCACGAACGGGATGTAGACCAGGAACGCGATCTCGAAGGCGGTCTTCAGCTCGCTGGTCAGGAACGAGGCGGCCAGCACCCCGAACGGGACGTCCTGTGGCGTCGCGTACGGGCCGGAGTTGGACAGCCCGGCGAAGGTCATCAGGTCGTTCTCGCGCACCTGCGCCAGCATGAAGCCGCGGAATGGCGCGGACGCGGCGTCCCACGCGGCCTTGAAGTCCATCTGGTCGTTGAGGTACGGCGAGATGCCCGCCGCCCAGGCCTGGTCGAACACCGGCATCATCACCATCGCGGTGAGGAACAGCGCCAGTGCCAGCAGCACCTGGTTGCTCGGGGTCTGGCCGGTGCCCAGCGCCTGCCGCAGCAGGGCCAGCACGATGATGATCCGGGTGAAGGCGGTCAGCCCCAGCAGCGCCGCCGGCAGCAGGGTGATGCCGGTCATCAGCAGCAGCACCTGCAACTGCAGGCTGACCGGTTCGCCGCCGATCTCGCCCACCGTCACCGCCGGCAACGATGGCGTGGACTGCGCGGCGGCGGCCGGGTCGGCCGGTGCCGGCGCGGTCTGGGCCATCACGGGCGCGGCGGCCAGCAGCAGCGTCGCCAGCAACAGCAGCCCGGCCAGCACGCCACGCAGGGAAGGCAGGCAACGGCTCATGGCTTCTTTCCGAAATGCTGGGCCAGCAGTTGCGCGAACGGGGGCGGGGCATCCGCCTGCGGCAACGGCTCGGCCAGGGTGTGCAGGGTGCGGGTGCCGCCGGGGCCCACGCCCAGCAGCAACTGGGTGCCGCCGACGTCGACCACGACCGCACGCTCGCGCTGCCCCAGCGGGACCGAGGCGACCACGCGCAAGGCGCCGTTGGCACCGCCGCCGGCCGCGCCGGGCAGCCGCTTGGCCAGCCACGCCAGGCCCAGGATCAGGCCGACCACCAGCAGCAGTGCGAACAGGCTGCCGGCGACGCTGCCGGCGGTGGAGGCCGGGGCGGGCGTGGGCGTGGTGGCGGTGCGAGGCGTTGCCGGTGTGGCGGTCGGCGTGCGCGGCAGGGTGACAGGTGCCTGCGCACCGCTGGCATCCGCAGTGGGGGTGTCATGAAGCACGCCACCTTCGACGGACGCACCCGGGGCGGCTGCAGCCGTGGATGCATCGGCGGCTGCGGACGGGGTCGCGACGATCGTGTTGGCTGGCGCGGTCGACGGGCTGGTTGCCGCATCGGGGGCCGGGGCCTTGGCTGCATCCGACGGGGCGACGACGGGCGGCGCTGCGGTCGCGAGGGTTGCCGGTTCGGCCACTGCACGCGCCGCATCCCGCGCCGGGGCGGCCGCAGCGGCACCGGGCCCGGTCAGGGCATGGGCCATGGGGGCCTGCGCGGCTACCGGTGCAGGCAGTGATGTCGAAGCCCGCGCACCGGGCACGCTCGCGCACGCGCTGCCGCCGGCGGCCAACGCCAGCACCAGCAGGCAACGCAACGCGTCGCGGGCGTGCGCGCGGCGCATCAGCGCAGGCGCTTGATGCGTTCGGAGGGGCTGACCACGTCGGTCAGGCGCACCCCGAAGCGGTCGTTCACCACCACCACCTCGCCCTGGGCGATCAGGGTGCCGTTGACGAACACGTCCAGCGGTTCGCCCGCGGCGCGTTCGAGTTCGACGACCGAGCCCTGGTTGAGCTGCAGCAGGTTGCGGATCGGGATGCGGGTGCGCCCGACCTCCAGCGACAGCGACACCGACACGTCCAGGATCACGTCCAGGTTCATGTCGGCGCCGGCGGCGGCGTCGGGGGTCAGCGCGTCGAAGGCGGCGCGGTCGTCGGCGGAAACGGCTGTATTCATGGCGTGGGCACGAGGCTGTCCAGGGTGGGAGTGGGTCGCGCGGCATGCACCTGCGTGACCTTGATGGCGTTCTTGCCGTTGTGCGTACCGAACTCGCCGGAGAACAGCGGAACCTGTTCCACGTTGAGCATGACGCTGGCGGGCAGTTCGATCGGGATCACGTCGCCGACCTTGAGCCGGCTGAGTTCGCGCAGGCTGATCGAGCGCTGGGCGATGGCGCTGCTGAGCTCGACCTCCGCATCCTGCAGCTGGCGACGCATGGCGTTGGTCCAGCCCTCGTCCTTTTCGATGCGATCGGACTGCACGCCGGCATCGAGTTGCTCGCGGATCGGCTCGAGCATCGAGTAGGGGAACGAGACGTGGAACTCGCCGCCGCCGCCTTCCAGTTCGACATGGAAGCGGCTGACCACGATGTACTCGCGCGGGCTGATGATGTTGGCGAAGTGCGGGTTGACCTCGGAGTTCATGTACTCGAACTCCACCGGCATCACCGGCGCCCACGCATCCACCAGGTCGGCGAAGGTCTGCTTGAGCAGCAGCTGGATCACGCGCATCTCGGTGGGCGTGAACTCGCGGCCCTCGATGCGGGTGTGGTACTTGCCGTTGCCGCCGAAGAAGTTGTCCACCACGGTGAACACCAGGCGCGGCTCGTAGACCACCAGCGCGGTGCCGCGCAGCGGCTTCATCTTCACCAGGTTGAGGTTGGTCGGCACCTGCAGCGAGTGCATGTACTCGCCGAAGCGCACCAGGTCCACGCCGCGCACCGACAGGTCCGCCGAGCGGCGCAGCAGGTTGAACAGGCCGATCCGCCAGGTGCGGGCGAAACGCTCGTTGATCATCTCCAGCGTCGGCAGGCGGCCGCGGACGATGCGGTCCTGGCTGGCGAAGTCGTAGGTGCGGGCCTCGCCGGGTTCG
This sequence comes from Novilysobacter viscosus, assembly GCF_046600715.1. Taxonomy (NCBI): domain Bacteria; kingdom Pseudomonadati; phylum Pseudomonadota; class Gammaproteobacteria; order Lysobacterales; family Lysobacteraceae; genus Novilysobacter; species Novilysobacter viscosus. The sequence continues at coordinate 341,836 of NZ_JBJMAV010000002.1, read as the reverse complement.
GCGGGCGCGTCCGCGGTGTCGACCGCGCCGCTGTCGACGCCATGCAGCAGGGCGTCGATTTCGTCTTGCGAGAGCAGGTCGGCGCTCATGCGGGCTCCTGGTTCGCGGCGTTCGCGACGGGGGTCACTGCGTGACCAGGCTGGTGAAGTAGACGGCTTCGACCCGGTCGGCCGCGCCCTCCGCCTTGAGTACGTCGCGCACCTCGGCCAGCGCCTGCTCCTGCAGCCGCTCCTTGGCGGTGCGCTGGGCCAGCTGGGTGGCGGACTGCTGGCCGAACAGCAGCAGCAAGCGGTTGCGCACCGCCGGGGCATGCGCCTCCAGTGCGGTCGCGGTTTCCGCGTCGCGGGTCATCAGCTGGACGTCGGCCTGCAGGTAGCGCACCACCTGGGCATCGACCAGGTTGACCACGAACGCCGGCTCCAGCGCGAAGTACAACGCCGGGGCCTTGGCGGCCGCGGCGGCGGCGTCGGCCCCTCCAGCCTGGGCCTGCCCGGACCACCACCACCAGCCGCCAGCGCCGGCCGCGCCGAGCACCAGCACGGTGGTGAGGATCAGGATCAGCTTGCGCCGGGAGCGCTTTTCGGGGATCGGCTGGGCGGACACGCGGTGCACCTCCATCGGGGATGCCCGGTCTGTGCAAGCGGCGTGCCGGGGTGCCCGGGGGGTGGGTGCCGGGGTTTTGACGGGTATCGGCTGAACGGGCGTGTCGCCGGCGTGGCGGAATTCCGACGCCCGGTCGGTTGCGGCCGGAGCCCCTGTAGGAGCGGCTTCAGTCCCGAATCGTCGCTGCCCGGAGTTGCGCGGTCGCGACTTACGTCGCTCCTACAGGGGGCCGGTCAGGGGCGCCTTTCCGCCAGCTGCCGCGTCGGCGCGGTTGTAGGAGCGACGTCAGTCGCGATGCGTCGCTGCCCGGAGTTGCGCGGTCGCGACTTACGTCGCTCCTACAGGGGGCCGGTCAGGGGCGCCTTTCCGGCAGCTGCCGCGTCGGCGCCGTTGTAGGAGCGACGTCAGTCGCGAATCGTCGCTGCCCGGAGTTGCGCGGTCGCGACTTACGTCGCTCCTACAGGGGCCAGGTCAGGGGCGCCTTTCCGGCAGCTGCCGCGCCAGCGCCATTGTAGGAGCGACGTGAGTCGCGAATCGTCGCTGCCCGGAGTTGCGCGGTCGCGACTTACGTCGCTCCTACAGGGGCGGGTGTCGCCATCGGGAGCGACTGGTCAGGCGTACTCGTCCAGCAGCCCGCGGCTCAGCCAGCGTGCCGGGGCGGTGTCGCCGGCCGTCCTTTCGCTGCCATCGGGCTGGCCCGTGCCCCCGGCCATGCCGTCGTTGGAACCGCCCTGGCGTCCCTGTCCGCCGCCGCTCCCCACGTGCGACTGCGCCAGCTGCAGGCCCTGCTGGCCCAGCATCTCGCGCAGGCGGTGCATGCCCGCTTCCAGGGCCTGGCGGGTGTCGGCATTGGTCGCGCTGAATTCGGCGACCAGGCGGGTGCCCTCCATCTGCAGGCGCACTTCGATCGGGCCGGCATGGTCGGGATTGACCCGCAGTTCGGCGCGGCCGATGCCCTGTTCGGCCATCCAGGCCACGCGCGTGGTCAGCCCCTCGTCGAAGCCGGCGGCGGGGTCGGCGGGCATCGGCAGGGGCTGGACGAGCGGGGAGGCACGCACGGCGGCGAGGCTGGCAGGCGAGACGCCTGTGCTCGCCGGCGCAAAGGGTGTCTGTTCGATGCCTGGGTCGGCGCGGGCGGCGGCGACCGCATCACGCACCAGGGTGTCGAAGGCGGGTGTGGCCCGGGCGGCCGCCGCGGGGAGTCCGGCCTGCACCAGCGCCTGCGCGGTGGTGGGCGTGTCGCCGGCGGGCGCCTCGGGGGCGTTTGCACCGGCGGCGGTGGCGTTCTGGATCGCGATGGCCAGCGCGGCCGAGGCCGGCGCGGGCGGTGCAGAGGCAGCGACCTGCAGCGTCGGCATCGCCAGCCCCGGCGCGTGGCTACCGGGCAGCGCCGCTGCGTGCGCCGTGGGCGGCGGCGCGGGCGCGGCGGTGGCGGCGGTGGCGGCGGGAGGCGGCGTGCCCCACGGTCCGGCCAGCAACCCGAGCAGGCGTTCGGGCAGGGCGCCTTCGCCGGAGCCGAGGCCGGGTTCATCGTCGCTGGCGGTCGCATCGTCCCGGGCACCGTGGCCGCCGTCGGTCGTCACCACGGCCGTCGCTACCGGCACGGGGGCGTCGCCACCGATCAGCAGCGAGAACGGGCTGTCGCTGGCGTCGGACCCGGCGCCGGCATCGGACGGGCCCGGTGCGCGGCCACCACCGGCGCTGCTGGGGGACGGCGGCGGTGGGGGCGTGGCGGGCAGGGCGGGCATCACGTCGTGGTCTCCGGGTCGCGCGCGGCCTGGGCGATGCGTGCGCGGCGGCCGCCGATGTCGTCCATTTCCCGCTGCACCTGCTTGTCGGCGCTGCGCGCTTCTTCGGCGCGGTAGCTGGACTTGAGCTTCTCCAGCACGTGGGTTTCGCGGCTGGCCAGCATCAGGCGGGCGCGCTCGACGTCGGCGCGTTCGCGGGTGCTGTCGACCACCCTGCGTTGCTGGTCCACCGCCTGGTCGAGCTTTTCGCGGAACGCCAGCCGGTTGGCCAGCAGGGCCGGTGCCAGGGTCGCCCCGGCCAATGCCTCGGGCGAGGAATACTCGGCCGCGTACTTGCGCAGCGCGTCCAGGCGCTCCTCCTGTTCGAGCACCGCGCGGTCGCGCTGGGCCACCTCGCGGGCGGCATCGTCCTGGCGTTGCTGCTTGACGCGCAACAGCGGGTCCAGGCGCTGGGATCGGGTCACGGGGCGGTCTCCTGCGGGTCACTGCCGGGGTACGAGGTGTCGTCCAGCAGGCGCGCAAGGGCGACTCGGCTGGCTTCGACGTCGGAGGCTTCGGTCACGTCCTGGCCGAGGAACTGCATGATCGAAGGCCACCGCGCCAGCGCCTCGTCGACCACCGGGTCGCTGCCGCGCTGGTAGGCGCCGATGGCGATGAGGTCGCGCTGGGCGTTGTAGGCGGCCATCAACTGCTTGAGCTTGCGGATGCGCGCGCGCCACGCCGGGTCGGTGATTTCCTGCATGACGCGGCTGACCGACACCTCCACGTCGATCGCCGGGTACTGGCCGGCGTCGGCGATGCGGCGGGTCAGCACGATGTGGCCGTCGAGGATCGCGCGCGCGGCATCGGCGATCGGCTCCTGCTGGTCGTCGCCCTCGGTCAGCACGGTGTAGAAGGCGGTGATCGAGCCGCGGCCGTCGGCGCCGTTGCCCGCGCGCTCCACCAGCGCGGGGAGCTTGGCGAACACGCTGGGCGGGTAGCCGCGCGTGGTCGGCGGCTCGCCGACCGACAGGCCGATCTCGCGCTGGGCATGGGCGAAGCGGGTGAGCGAGTCCATCAGCAGCAGCACATGCAAGCCCTGGTCCCGGAACCATTCGGCGATCGCGGTGGCGCGCAACGCGCCGTGCAGCCGCGCCAGTGGCGGTCGGTCGGCCGGGGTGGCGACGACGACGGAGCGGCGCAGGCCCTCCACGCCCAGCGTGCTCTCGACGAAGTCGCGCACCTCGCGGCCGCGTTCGCCGATCAGGCCGACGACGATCACGTCGGCGGCGGTGTAGCGGGTCATCATCCCCAGCAACGTCGACTTGCCGACGCCCGAGCCGGCGAACAGGCCGATGCGCTGGCCGCGGCCGATCGGCAGCAGCGCGTTGATCGCGCGCACCCCGACATCCAGTGACTGGCTGATCGGCTCGCGCATGAGCGGGTTGATCGACGTGCCGGCCAGGCCCATCCAGCCTTCGGCGCGGATCGCGCCACGCCCGTCCAGCGGCACGCCGTCGCTGTCGATCACGCGGCCGAGCAGGCCCTCGCCGACCGCGACTTCACCGCGGCGGCGGGTCGCCACCACGCGGGCGTTGGGCAGCAGGCCTTCGAGGTCCGCGGTCGGCATCAGGTAGGTGCGGTCGCCGGCGAAGCCGACCACCTCGGTATCCACCCAGCGCCCGCCGGAGGTCTCCACCTTGCAGCGCGAGCCCAGCGGTGCGCTGCAGCCGGAGGCCTCAAGGGTCAGGCCGACCGCGCGGCGCAGCACGCCTTCGCGTGCCAGCGCCATCGACGGCGGCTGCGGATCGGCGGCGCCCAGGCGCGCGGCCAGGCGCAGGTTGCGCGCTTCCTGCCAATGGGCGGCGGCGACGCTGCTCATGCCGCGCCCCCTTCCGGTTCCACCAGCGCGTCCAGGCACCCCTGCAGCCGTGCGGCCAGGGTTCCGTCGATGCGCATGGCTTCACTGTTGAGGCGCAGCTCGCCGCGTGCCAGCGCGACATCGTTGGTCAGGCGCACGCCGCTCAGCCCGGCCAGGTGCGGGGCGAGCACGCCCAGGTCGTCGGGGTGCAGGCGCAGTTCGACTTCGCGTTGGGTGGTGCCCACCGCGTCTAGCGCCTCGCGGACCAGGTCGGCCAGCAGCGTCGGGTCGGCGGCGTAGGCGCGGCCCAGCAGCACGCCGGCGATGCGTACGGCCAGCTCGCCCAGCGCATCGCCGACTTCGCCGTCCAGGCGCGCCAGCGGGCGGGTGAAGCCGTCCAGGATGCCTTCGATCTGCGCGATCATCCGCCGTACTTCGGCCTGGCCGCCGGCCATGCCCTCGCCGTGGCCGCGTTCGAAGCCTTCGTCGAAGGCCGCCTTCTCCAGCGCCTGCAGGTCCTCGACGCTGGGCGGCTTGGGAATCTCGGGTTCGGGCGGGCGGGTGCGGGCAAAGCCCGGCGCGGTCCAGCGGATGATCGCGGCGTCCGGCATGTCCAGGGCCGGCGCGCTCATACGAACGCCTCGGCCTTGACCGACAGCTGGATGCTGCCGTCATCGGCCATCTTGCGCACGATCGACAGGATCTCCTTCTGCGCGGCCTCGACCTCGGCCAGCCGCACCGGGCCACGCGCTTCCATGTCCTCCATCAGGATCTCGGACGCGCGCTGGGACATGTTGGTGGTGATCTTCTCGCGCACCCGCTGGTCGGCGCCGCGCAACGCGATGGCGAGCTTCTCGTTGGGCACGTCGCGCAACACGGTCTGCATCGCGCGGTCGTCGATGTCGGCCAGGTTGTCGAACACGAACATCTCCTCGCGGATGCGCCCGCCCAGGGCATCGTCGATCTCGTTGATCGTGCCCAGGATCGCCTCGTCCTGGCCGGAGTCCATGAAGTTGAGGATGTTGGCGGCGACCTTGATCCCGCCGACGTTGGACGACTTGATGTTCTGGCTGCCGGCGAACTGGCGCGCCATCACGTCGTTGAGTTCGTTGAGCGCGTTGGGCGGGATGCCGTCCAGCGTGGCGATGCGCAGCAGCACGTCGGCCCGGGTCCGGTCGGGCAGCACCTTGAGCACCTCGGCGGCCTGGTCGGCGTCGAGGTGGGCCATGACGATGGCGATGATCTGCGGGTGTTCGTTGCGCACCAGGTCGGCGATCGCGCGCGGCTCCATCCACTTGAGCGCGTCCAGCCCGGAGGTGTTGCGCCCGGCCAGGATGCGGTCGATCAGGCTGGCCGCGCGCTCCTCGCCCAGCGCCTGGGTCAGCACCGCCCGGATGTAGTCGTCGGCGCCGGCGCCCAGGGCGTTGGGCTGGGCCAGCACGTCGACGAAATCGTCGAACACCGACGCCACGTCGTCGCGGGAGACCGCGCTGACCGACGTCATCGCCAGGCCGAGCTTCTGCACGTCCTTGGCGCCCATGTGCTTGAGCACCTCGGCGGCCTGTTCCTCGCCCAGCGAGAGCAGCACCACGGCGGCGCGCTGCACGCCCGAGAGCGGGGTCGGTTTCTTCAGTTGCGCGGCCTCAGCCATCTGCTTCCACCCAGTTGCGGACCACGTTGGCGACGCGCTTGGGGTCGCTGGTCACGGCGGTGCGTGCGACCTGCAGCTTCTCGTCGAAATTCATCGCCACCTGCGAGGCGTGCGAGGGCGCGCGGGGCGCCTGTACCTGGGGCGGGCCGGCGGCGCCCGGCGTGGAGATCGACACGTGGGTCTCCTCGCTGACCACCTCGGCCACCGCGGTGGTGGTCGCACGCGGCGCCAGCATGGCGCGGAAGGCCGGGCGCAGCACCGCCAGGATGAACACCAGCACCGCCAGCCCGCCCAGCACGGTCCGCGCCAGTTCGATCGCGCGCGGGTTTTCCCAGAACGGCGCACCGGGCATGTCCTCCACCGCCGCGCCGGGCGCGAACGGAGCGTTGACCACCGAGATCATGTCGCCGCGTTCGGCGTTGAAGCCGATCGCCTGCTTGACCAGCGCGTCGATGCGCTGCAGTTCGGCATCGTTGAGCGAGCGGTAGCTGACCTTGCCCTCGGTGCCCACCTGCGGGACGTTGTCGATCAGCACCGCGGCGGTGACCCGGCTGATGCGCACCGGCGCGCCGCGGGTGTGGGTCAGGGTGCGGTCCAGCTCGTAGTTGCGCACCGCGGTGCGCGCGCTGGGGCCGTTGTCGCCCTCCGGCGCGGTGGCAGCTGCCGGCCCGGCCAGTGCCGCAGCGGCGGTGGTCGGGGTATTGGCGACCGCGCCCGGTACGCCCTGGGCCGGGGCGGCGCCGGGGCTGCCCGCAGGCGTGCCGGCGATGTCGCCGGACTCGGAGATCTGCTCGCTGCGCACCAGCCCGGCGTCGGGGCCGTAGGTCTCGCGAGCTTCCTCGGTCTGGGCGAAGTCCATGTCGACGCTGACCTGCGCGCTGATGCGGCCGCGCCCGGTCATCGGCTCCAGCAGTTCCTGGATGCGCTGCACGTAGACCGCTTCCTGCCGGCCGCGCTGCTCGAACTGCTTGGCGCCGACGGCCTCGTCGCTGTTGGGGTCCGGGTTGGACAGCATGCGGCCGAACTGGTCGACGACGGTGACGTTCTCCGGCGGGAGCGAGGGGATGCTGGAGGCGACCAGGTGCACGATCGCCGCCACCTGGCCCTGCTCCAGCGTGCTGCCCGACTGCATCTGCAGCACGACCGATGCGCTGGCCGGCTCCTTCTGGCGGGTGAAGGCGCTGGGCTTGGGCAGCGCCAGGTGCACGCGCGCCTCGCGCACCGGGCGCAGGTTGGCGATGGTGCGCGCCAGCTCGTTTTCCAGTGCGTGCTGGTAGCGCGCGTTCTCGACGAACTGGCTGGTGCCGAACCCCTGGTCCTGGCCCATCATCTCGAAGCCGCCCGCGCTGCCGGCGGGGAGGCCCGCGGCGGCGAGCGCCAGCTTGGCATCGCCCTGGCTGTCCTGCGGCACGGCGAGCGCACCACTGCCGCTGTCGATGCGGAACGGGATGTTGGCGCTGCGCAGCAGCTCGGACGCCTCGCTGGTGGCCTTGGCGTCCAACCCGGCGAACACCGGCACGTAGTCGGGCTTCTGGGTCCAGAAGAACAGCCACAGGCCCAGCGCGATGGCCAGCGCGGCCAGCGCGAACACGCCCAACTGCCGGACCGCCGGGATGTCCTGCAGGCGACCCAGGTCGCGCAGCTGGCTGGAGGTGCTCTTGGGAAGGGTGATGACGCTCATGCAGGGCGGGCCAAGGTGGAGGGGGTGGTGGAGCGCAAGTGGGGAACCGGGATCGGGAAAGCGGGCAGGACGGGTTTCCCCATGCCCTGTTCCCTATTCCCGGCGTCAGATCGGCATGTTCATCACGTCCTGGTACGCCTGGACCAGCCGGTTGCGCACCTCGACGGTGGCGCGGAAGGCGACCTGCGATTCCTGCATGGCCACCATCACCCGGGCCAGGTCCGCGCGCGGATCGCCCAGTTCGAATGCCTGCTGCAGCTCGCCGGACTTGCGCTGGGTCGCGCTGACGTTGTCCAGCGCCTTGGCCATCGTGTCGGAGAACCCCGGCCCGTCGGACGGACGTGCGGCGCCGGCGCCGGGGTTGAACAGCGAGGGATCGATGGCGGTGCCGGCAGGCGCATCGGCCCGCAGCGCCGCGTGCGACTGGTGCGCCCGGATCTGGGAGAGGATCGATGAAATGGCGTCGCTCATTGCGGGCCGGGTCCGTGTCGGCGGGGTCTGCCCGGACTAGGCAAGGCGCGTGCCACGGGGTTGACGGGTTTCCGGCGCGGGGCGGGTGACGGGGCGATGGCGGGTGCCACGCATCACGTACGAGCGGAACGGATGCCACCGGTCCCTTTGTAGGAGCGACGTGAGTCGCGACCGAGGGACTTCGGGCGAGCGCGTATCGCGACTTGCGTCGCTCCTGCAAAGGAGGTGTGGGGCACGCGGCGAACCGGCTTCAGCCGCGATCCGGAACCGGTGCCGCGTGGGGTGTCCGGTCGCGACGCACGTCGCTCCTACAAACGGGGTGAGGGATTCGGGGCGCTTGGGGCGTCCGGTCGCGACTTGCGTCGCTCCTGCAAAGCAGGTGTGGGGTCGGGGCGACCGGGCTTCGCGGCTGAAGCCGCTCCTACAGGGGCGGCGCGATCGCGATCGGTGCATTCGCGACCCGTGCGGTCGCGATTGGTGTGATCACGGCCCGTTGGGTCGTGACCGGCGCGCTTACGACTCGTCGCGATCGAACCCGTACTTGCGCAGCTTCTCCACCAGCGTGGTGCGGCGCAGGCCCAGCAGCGGTGCGGCATGGGCGACGACGCCGTCGGCCTGCTGCAGGGCGGCGCGGATCAGTTCGACCTCGATCTCGGCCATGTGCCCGCGCAGGTCGATGCCTTCCGGGGGCAGGGTGGCGTTGGGCGACAGCGTTGCCGGGTCGGTCGCCGCGGCGGCCGCGGCGGCAACGGGTGACTCGGTCATCGGCGCGGCCGGCGCGTCCGGCACGCCGGCCCGGTAGCGCGCGGGCAGGTCGTCGGCGCCGACCTGGCCGGACGGGTGCAGCACCGACAGCCGCTCGAGCAGGTTGGCCAGTTCGCGCACGTTGCCCGGCCAGGCGTAGTGGCGCAGCGCCTGCACCGCGTCGGGCGCCAGCTTCACGCTGCCGCGGCCGGACTCGGACAGCTGGCGGGCGATGGCGGCGATCAGGTCGGGCAGGTCGTCGGCGCGCTCGCGCAGCGCCGGCATCTCGATGGGGAACACGTTGAGACGGTAGAACAGGTCCTCGCGGAACTTGCCCTCGGCGATGTGGGTTTCCAGGTTGCGGTGGGTGGCGGCAACGACGCGCACGTCGCACTGGTGGGTCTGGGTGCCGCCGACGCGCTCGAACGTGCGCTCCTGCAGCACGCGCAGCAGCTTGACCTGCATGGCCATCGGCATGTCGCCGATTTCGTCCAGCAGCAGGGTGCCGCCCTCGGCCATCTCGAAGCGGCCCTTGCGCTGGGTCAGCGCGCCGGTGAAGGCGCCCTTCTCGTGGCCGAACAGTTCGCTTTCCAGCAGGTCGGCCGGGATCGCGCCGCAGTTGATCGCCACGAACGGCTTGCCGGCGCGCCTGGAGCGCTGGTGGATGGCGCGCGCGGCCACTTCCTTGCCGGTGCCCGATTCGCCCAGGATCAGCACGGTGGTGTCGAACGGCGCCACCTGGTCGATCATCTTCAGCAGCTTGCGTACCGCGGGGCTGCGGCCGGTCGGGCCGGTGTCGCCGGCGGTGGCGCTGCGGCGTTCGTCTTCGTCGATGCGCTTGAGGCTGGCGCGGCGCAGGGCTTCCTGCAGCTGGGCGCGACGGATGGGATAGTCCAGCGTCCATACCGATTCGGGATGGAGCTGGCCGCGCCAGTCGGCGCCCTCGTGGCCCGGCAGGACCATCAGCGGCGGGTGCAGGGACTGGCTGGACAGCCATTTGGCGAAGCCGTCGAAACCGTCGTCGCCCGCGGTGTCGCCCACCACCACCGCCACCCAGTCGCTGGCCCGGGCCTTCTTCAGGTCGATGTCGCTGGCATCGGCGATGCGTGGGGAGAAATCCATGAACTCCAGGAGCGTGGCCACGCGTTCGGCACGCTGCGCATCCTGGTCCAGCAGGAGGATGCGTGACTCGCTCATCCGGCCGACCCCGCCGGTGCCGGCGCCAGCACCGCGGGTGCGCCGTCGGCCCCCAGCCGTTCCAGCAGCTCGAGCACGTCGTGGATGTAGGACAGCTTGCTGACGAAGGCGTCCGCGCCCGCGCGGGCGGCGTGCTCGCGGTGCTCGCTGTCGTCGAAGTGGCTGGCGATCACCACGAATGGCGGGCTGTCCTGCGCCTTGATCAGCCGCGTGGCCTGCAGCCCGCCCATCTCGGGCATGGCCAGGTCCATCAGCACCACGTCCGGGCGCAGTGCCTCGCACTGGGCGATGGCCTGGATGCCGTTGTTGGCCGACCCGACCACGTCCACCCATTCGAGCTTGCGCAGGTGGCGCATCGCGGCGTTGATGAAACCGGCGTGGTCGTCGACCAACAGGATCCGTAGGGTTTTCATTGCAGTGTCCTCAGCATGCCGCACGGGCGGCGACAGGCGGGTGCATCCGCGCGCGTGCCGGCCCGATCGAAAGTTGGTCCCGGTACTTGGCGACGGTGCGGCGCGCGATGCGCACGCCCTGGCGCGCCAGCATGCCGGCGATCACGTCGTCGGCCAAGGGGGCGTGGGGCGGCTCGGCGTCGATCAGGCGCTTGACCATGGCCTTGACCGCGCTGCCCGACACCGCCGCGCCCTCCAGCCGCACCGCGAACAGGCGCTTGAGCTCGAAGGTGCCGCGCGGGGTCTGGATGTACTTGCCGCTGGTGATGCGCGAGACGGTGGACTCGTGCATGCCGATCGCATCGGCGACCTCGCGCAGGGTCAGCGGTGCGATGGACTCCTCGCCCTGCTCCAGGAACCCCTGCTGGCGCTCGACCAGCACCTGCGCGGTCCGCAGCAGGGTGTCGTTGCGCATGGCGATGCCGCGCACCAGCCAGCGCGCTTCGTCGAGCAGGCCACGCAGTGCACCGTGCTCGCCCGGGGCGGCCGACAGCGCCTGCTCGCAGTGGGCCGAGATGCGCAGCCGCGGCGTGCTGCGGCCGTTGAGCGCGACCCGCCAGGTGCCGCCCAGGAGGCGCACGACCACGTCGGGGATCACGTGGGTGTCGGCGGCCGTCGCCGGTTCCTCCACGGCGCTGGGACGCAGCGACAGCACCACCGCGATGGCGGCCTGCACGGCATCGCCGTCGGCCTCCAGCGCCTTGCCCAGCGCGGCATGGTCGTGGCGGGCCAGCAGGTCCAGGTGGTGGGCGACCATGCTGCGCGCCAGCCCGTGGGCGCCGTCGCTGGCGCCGCGTGCGGCGAGCTGTGCCAGCAGGCACTCGCGCGCGTCGTTGGCGGCCAGGCCCGGCCAGTCGCCATGCAGCAGGCGCTGGCGGACGGACTCGATCTCAAGGGGCGGCAGCGACAGCGCGTGGTGGGCGCGGGTCAGCAGCTCCGGGTGCGGGACTTCCAGGAAGCCGCGGTCGTCGCAATGGTCCAGCCACCACGAGGCGATGGCGAGGTCGGCATCGGACCAGTCGGCGGCCAGTTCGCGAAGGGTGCGGACGCGCCAGTCGGTGGAATCGCCGGCGGCGATGCGGGCGGTGGCGTCGTCGTCGGCGCCGCCTCCCGAGGACGGACCCGACATGAAGGCCGGCTCGGGCAGTTCGTCCCATGCCGCGGCGTCCAGTGCGCCGTCGTCGCCGGCCTGCGCCTGGGCGTCGGTTTCCCCGGCCTCGTCCTCGTCCCCGGTCTCCAGCAGCGGGTTGCGCTCCAGCGCTTCGCGCAGCTCCATTTCCAGCTGCGGCGCGGTCAGCTGCAGCAGGCGGATGGACTGCAGCAGCTGCGGGGTCAGGTTGACGCCCTGGCTGAGCTTGGCGGTGACGGTGGCCTTCATCGTGATCCCCTGGTGCGCGCGGCGCCGGCCTCGGCGCTGTCGGTGTCCCCGTGGTCCCCACGCACTCCACTGCGTGGTCCACGCCTTGCATGCTGCGCCTGGCGCGCCGGCAAGCGAATCGGGGCAAACCCGAGCGGTGTCAGGGCGATCCCGGGTCGCATGTCAGGGTTTCCCCTACACGGTGCCGGAATCCCGGCACGGGGTCACAGTTCGTCGTGCAGCCGCAGGGCGGTGCGCAGCAGTTCCACCGAGTTGCGGCAGCCCAGGGTTTCCATCAGGCGGGCGCGGTGGGTCTCGACCGTCTTGCCGCTGATGCCCAGGTCGCCGGCGATCTGCTTGGTGGTCCGGCCCTTGCCCAGCAGCACCAGGATCTCGCGCTGCCGCGGGGGCAGGGTGTCGACGGCGGTCCGCGCATCGGGCTTGTCGGGGCGGTTGCCGCGCAATTGCGGCGCCGACACCTGCGGGGAGAGGTAGGTGCGACCGGCAGCGGCGGCACGCAGCGCGATCTCCAGTTCGGCCGGCGCGGCCTCCTTGACCACGAACCCGCTGGCCCCGCGCGCCAATGCCTCGCGCACGTGGGTGGCGTCGTCGTGCATCGACATGATCACCACCGCGGAGTCCGGGCAGACGCGGCGCAATTCGTCCAGCGCCTCGAAGCCACTGCGGCCGGGCATCGACAGGTCGAGCAGCACGGCCTCGGGGTGGTGCTCGCGGGCGCGGATGACCGCTTCGTCGGCGCTGGCCGCCTCGGCCACCACCTGCATGTCGTCGAACGACTCCACCAGGCGCCGGAGGCCGGCGCGGATCAGGGTGTGGTCATCGCAGATCAGTACCCGCACGTGTCGGGGCTCCAGCCGGGCGTGGGTAGCGGTGCGGGCCACCTTAGCCGACGGGATGGGGCGGTGCCAGCGAGCCGGTGGCGCTTTTGCGGCTGTCCCGATGGCCGGAGGGACGGGCGTGGATTCCGACGGAGACCTGGTTGTGCTCGGAGGGTCTTGGATCGCGGCTGAAGCCGCTCCTACAGGGGGGGCGCGGGCTGCGTTTGCTCCATTCGAATCGTCACGGCGGTGTGTCCCAACCCGACCCGGAGGGCGGCGCACAGGGATGTGCGCCGTTTCCCGACCGAGCCATGGATGGCGAGTCGGGAAATCCGAGGCGACACCGGCGTGCCAACGGGAGTTTCGTCGGGGAAGACCCTTTCTTTTGGTGACTTTTCTTTGGGTCGGCAAAGAAAAGTTACCCGCCTCCAGGCGGAAGCCCTTGCCCTTTCCTTCGACATGAGGAGCAAAAGCTTTCGCCTGAAGGCGAGTTACTTTCTTTGAAGCGCCAAAGAAAGGTAACCAAAGAAAGGCGCTATCCACGACACATCGAACACCTTGCGTGGGGCGGCGCGGGGACTTTCCGACTCGGCATCCCTGCCGAGATCGGAAAGCGGCGCACATCCCTGTGCGCCGCCCTCCGGGCCTGGCTGGGGCGATGGCGCGTGGGGATGCGCGGAAAGCCCAGGGTCAACGGCCGAAGGCCCTGTAGGAGCGGCTTCGGCCGCGAAGCCCGGTCGCCGCGCCGCATCGAGATCGTTGTAGGAGCGACGTGAGTCGCGAACGTCACTCCGATCGTGAGGCGATCGCGACTTGCGTCGCTCCTGCAGGGTGGGGGCGGGTGCCGGGATCGCGGTTGGCGCCGCGCCTGTCCCGGAGGCACGCCGCGCGCTTACCGCGGGCGGCGGGCTTCTGCGACTTCGCGGCGGTGCACCCGGAACAGGTGGCGTTGCAGTGCCGATTCCAGCGCGGGGGTGAGCGGGCCGAAGCGCAGCCACAGCCGGGGGTCGGCGGGATCGTCCACGCTGGCCAGAACCGTGGCGGGCAGTTCCAGCGATTCGGGCAGCCAGTCGGAGGGCTGGATGCGGAAGGTGCCGGTGGTGCCGGGCGAACGTGCGGTGTCGGTGGGCAGGCACACGCCCAGGGCGGACCAGCGCACGGTGCGGATCGGGTCGGACGGCTCCTGGCTGCGGACCAGGCGCGCCATCAGCGCGGTCAGCAGGTCGACCTTGGCCTCGAGCCGGTGGTGGGCGGCGTTGGCGGGGTCGTACTCCTCGTTGTCCTCGATGCCACGGCTGTCCTCGACCACCGCAAGCGCGCGCAGCAGGCCTTCCGACCGCAGGCACGCGGCGCGCATGTCCATGGGGTCGGGCGCGGCCGGGTGGAAGCCGGACGGCCGCGCTTCCTCGCACGCCAGCGCATCGCCGAAGATCTCATCGCGCGCGCGGGCGGCGTCCATGTGCTCAGGCGCCGGCGAGGTAGGCCCGCACGCCGCGCTTGTCGCGGCCCAGCTGGCCGAGCAAGGCCGCGGTTTCGTCGCGGGTGGCGGTCAGTTCGGCCAGGAACGCCTGCTGGGCGTTGAGTAGCGCCAGCAGGACGGTGCGGTCGCCGGCCTGGTGGTCGATCGCCCGCCGCAACTTGACTTCGTGGTCGCGCATCAGCGTGGCCGCGGCGTCCCAGTCGCCGGCGTCCATCGAGGCGCGGATGGCATCGGTGGGCAGGGCCGGGATCATGCGGCACCCCCGGCCACCGCGGCCTGCGGTTGGCGGGGGCCGTCGGCAATGGCGTTCCACGCGGTTTCGATGTCGCCAAGCAGTGCGTCGACCTCCTGCAGCGGCGCCGACTGGTTGTCGGCGTTGGCCTCCAGCAGGCGACGCTGGGCGTAGTCGTACAGCGAGGCCAGGCCGTCGGCGATCTCGCCGCCCGCTTCGTGGTTCAGCGATCCGTTGAGGCCGCCGATGATCGCGCTGGCATCGGCGATTGCCTGCGACTTGCGCAGCAGGTCACCGCGCTCCAGGCAGGCCACCGCCAGCCGGGCGCGCTCGCGTGCACCCGACAGCATCAGGGCGATCAGCCGGTGCGGGTCGGCGTCCAGCACCGCGCTGGACACGCTGGTCTGGCGGTACTGGTTGGCGAGGTTGCGTGCGCTGTACATGGGGTGGCCTCAGAATCCGGGCAGGTTGGCGAGCTGTTGGGCGAGGTAGTTGCTGGTGCTCTGGAGCTGGGCGACCAGGCCGTCCAGGGCGACGAACTGCGTGCGGTAGCGGGCTTCCACCTGCTCCATGCGGCGGTCCAGTGCAAGGCGCTGGGAGGCGAGCGCCTTGGTGCGGGTGTCCAGGCTGTCGCTGCGGCTGTCCATCAGGCCGTCGTCATCGAGCAGGGTGGCCAACGTGCGGCCGATGCCGGCGCCGATGCCGGTGTCCTCGTCGAACAACGCCGCCACCGCAGCCGGGTCCTCGGCGATGGCCTTGTTGAACGCGGCCTCGTCGATCTTGAGCTTGCCGTCCTTCTCCACCGTGATGCCCACGGCCTTGAGTTCGACCACGTTGCTGCTGAGGTGGGCGCGCAGGTCGCGGCTTGCGCCCCGCACCATGGCGTCGCCATTGAGCGCGGCGGCGACCTGGGTGCTGGTGTTGTAGGCGGTGGCGCTGGCGATCGCACCGTGCGCGCCGTTGTAGGCGTTGACGAACGTTTTGGCCGCGTTGCGCTGGGCGGACGGGTCGGACGCCACGCCCAGGGTGAACTCGGTGCCGGGCTGGGCACGGGTCAGTTCCACGCTGACGCCGGGCACCAGGTCGGCAACGCTGTTTTCCGACAGCGTGCGGGTCAGCCCGTCGATGCGGACCACCGCGTCCCCGGCCGCGGCCTGCTGTTGCATGCCGCCGGTGGCACCGTCGAAGGTTAGCGCGGACAGACCGCCGTCGCCGCCGCTGGCACTGACGGTGATGGCGTTGGCGGTGCCGGTGCTGGCTGCGCTCAATACCAGGTGGTCGCCGGCATCGGACTGGATGATGGTTGCCAGGATGCCGTCGCCCCCGGCGGCGACGTTGATGGCATCGCGGATGGCCGACAGGCTGCTGGACGCCGCATCGATCTCGACCTGAAGCGTGGTCCCGCCGAAGCCCAGGGTCAGCGTGCCGGTACCGACGGTGGCCTGGCTGTCGGCGAACCCGGCGGATGCCAGCTTGTGCGCCGTGGCAAGGGTTTCGACTTCGACCCGGTACTGGCCCAGGGCGGCGCCGGCGGTGGCCGAGGCGGTGAAGCCGGCGTCCTTCTCCACGGTGACGCTGCGGGCGTTGCGCGCGGCGTTGCCGGAAAGTGCCTCGGCGGAGGTGCGCAGCCCGGCGAACGCGCTGCGCAGGCTGCCCAGCGCGGAGATCTGCGCCTGCAACTGCCGGTTGGTGCGGTCGTTGCGGGCGTCGGTGGGCGCGCGCTCGGCGGCCACCAGCTGGCGGACGATGCTGTTGACGTCCAGGCTGGAGCCGATCGCGCTCATTGCACGGCTCCCTCGGCCCGGCCACCCGACTGGCCCATGGTGGTGCGTGCGCTCATCCCGGTATCCATGCAGGCGCCGTGCCGCGCGCGGTTTGCGCCGGTAGGCTCGAGTCGGGTGGGGTGGGCGCGGCGCATCGGGTCACCTCATCAGTGCAGCAGGCCCAGCACGCCCTGGGGCGCCTGGTTGGCCTGGGCCAGCATCGCGATGGCGGCCTGCTGGAGGATCGCGATGGGCCGCAGCCACGTGCTCCGGGCGACGTCCGAACCGGACAGGTTGCGCTGGGCGTTGAGCGACATGACGTTGGAGTTGATGACTTGCATCGGTTGTCTCGCTCGGTGGGCGCAGTCGCGGAATGGGTGGGGCGCGGGCGAACAGGTCGCCCGCGCCCTGCAGGTCCGGTAGGCGCGGCGGGCGCCGCGCCTCCGGGGTGGTTCATCAGCGCAGCAGGCTCAGCACGCCCTGGGGCGCCTGGTTGGCCTGGGCCAGCATCGCGGTGCCGGCCTGCTGGAGGATCTGGTTGCGGGTCAGCTGGGCGGTTTCCTTGGCGAAGTCCGCATCCTGGATCCGGCTGCGTGCAGCCGACAGGTTTTCGGAGTTGGACGAGAGGTTGGCCACCACCGAGCTGAAGCGGTTCTGGATCGCACCCATGTCGGCGCGGGCGTTGTTGAGCGCGGTCAGCGCGCCATCCATCGCCAGCATCGCGTTGTCGGCGCCGGCGGCGGTGGAGATGTCCAGCGAGCCGAAGCCGGTCTGGGCCGTGCCAGCCACCGTGGAGGCCGTACCCGCCGTGGTGCCCGCGGTCACGCCGCTGACGTTGACCAGGTTGGCCAGGACCAGTTCCTCGTCGGTCGAGGTGATCTCGCCGGCCGCGCTCATGGTTACGTTGGCCAGGCCCGGGTTGTTCGCGGTATCGGCCTTGGCGGTATCGAACGCGGCCTTCAGCGCGGCGGTGGCGGCGGCTGCGTCGGCGGCACCATCGGCGGTGGAGATGGTCTCGCCGTTGATGTCGATCGACATGCCGGTGGCGAATGCAGTGGCCGTGGCGGCCGCGGTGGTCTGCGTGTAGGCGGTGGTGTCAGCGGATGTCCACTCGCCCAGCGCCGCGGAGCTGGCGTCGGTGATGTTGGCGACGTTGATCGTCTCGCCCTGGTTGGCGCCGACCTGGAAGGTCTGGTCCTGGAACGAGCCGTCGAGCAGCTTGACGCCGTTGAAGGAGGTCTGCGTGGCGACGCGGTCGATCTCGGCCTTCAGCTGCTGGGCTTCCTTGTTCAGGGCCTGGCGGTCGGAGGCGGAGTTGGTGGCGTTGCGCGACTGCACGGCCAGCTCGCGGATGCGCTGCAGGTTGTTGCCGATCTCGCCCATGGCGCCTTCGGCGGTCTGTGCCAGCGAGATGCCGTCGTTGGCATTGCGGGCGGCCTGGTCCATGCCGCGGATCTGGGTGGTGAAGCGCTCGGAGATCGCCAGGCCCGCGGCGTCGTCCTTGGCGCTGTTGATGCGCAGGCCCGAGGACAGGCGCTGCAGGCTGGTCGCCAGGTCGGCGCCCGTGTTGGACAGGTTGCGCTGGGCGTTGAGCGACATGACGTTGGAGTTGATGACTTGCATTTGTGCATCTCCTGGAAGGGGTGATCCGGCGGGCGGCGAAGGCCTGGGGCCGGGTTTCGCAGGGTGTTGGCGTGATTGCCCTCGCCGCTGCTGTGATGGATAACGGCGCGTGCTTGTCAAGCTTTAGGGGTTGTTCGACGAATCGGCCGACGAACGGTCGACGCAACGCGCACGACCCGCCACGTTGTGATGCGCGTCACTGCATGGCGTGCACGAAGTGCGCAAAGCGACGCTGGGGCGTTGTGCATGGATGCCACGGCCGGAGGGGCAGGCAATCGGCCAGAGACGCGAAACCCGCGGTCGCGGTAGCGACAACGGGCCGGGTGTGGGGAGTGGATGCCGGCGCCGGCCGGGTTGCAGGCGCCGGGAGATACGCGTGCCGCGGCTCAGCGCAGGCGGTCGAACAGCGAGAGACCCTGCACGCGCATCATCGTGGCCTGCGCCGCTTCCAGTGCGGTCAGGTGCAGCGTGAGCCTGCTGGCGGCTTCGGCGAAATCGACATCGCGCAAGGAGGAGAGCGTCTCGGTCATCGAGATCTCGCCCGCCTCGCGGGTGTCGGCGGCGGCATCGACCGCGGCCAGTCGTGCGCCGGTGTCGGCGCGCATGCGCAACAGGTGGTCCTGCGCGGAGGACAGGTCGGCCAGTGACTCGCTGATGATGTTGTCGCGTCGCGCGCGTTGCGCATCGGTGGCGGCCGGTGCGGCCATCGCGTCGGCCAGCCGCTGCAGCGTGGTGAATACGGCCTGGTTGGGCGCACGCTGCACGTCGAAGCCGTCGCCGGCCGCGGGCGCGCCGGTCAGTCGCAGGGTCACGCCGCCGACATCGATCGAGTCGCCGCTGAGGTAGCTGCCCGTGGACACGACCGCGCCGTTTGCATCGTGGATCTCGTAGGCGTCGGGCCCGGTGAACTGCAACCGCAGCGTCGCACCGTTCCATTGCGCGCTGTCGGCCACCGACGTCGCCTGCAGCACCGCGCGGCCGCTGTTGCCCGGGTCGGCCGAGCCGCGCACGTCGCCGGTGCCGGCGCGCACGCGCAGGAACACCTCGCTGCCGGCGTTGGTATCGCCCACCGCAAGCCCCGGTCCGATGTCGACCTGGTTCTGTCCGTCGTCGCCGGCATAGCTGACGTTGCCGGCCGAGAGCGCGAACGGCGTGACGCCGTCACGCGTACCGGCGAACAGCTGGCGGCCGTTGCCGTCGTCGCGGTTGGCGATGCCCAGCATCTGCGACTGCAGTGCGCGCAGCTCGGCAACCAGCATGGTGCGGTCGCCATCCGACAGCGCTGCGTTGTTGCCCTGGATCGCCAGTTCGCGCGCACGCGTCAACGTGTCGCCGGCATCACCCAGCGCGCCTTCCTGCAGGCGCAGGCGGTGCCCGACCAGCCCGCTGTTGCGCTCGAACTGCTCCAGCGAGGCCAGTGCGTGGTCGATGCGCTGCGCCGAGGCGGCGCCGGCCGGGTCCTGCGCGGCGCGGGTGAGCTTGTTGCCGGTGACCAGCTCCTGTTGGGTTCGGGAAATTTCCTGCTGGCGGCCGAGCATCCCGGCCAGTCCCTGCGCGTGCAGTTGTGCGGTGGAAATCCTCATGCCCGTCTCCGGTGCGGGGTGGCGCCGTTCATCGACGCACCGCGCCGAGCAGCGACTGGAACAGGGTGTCGGCGGTCGCGATCACCTGTGCGGCGGCCTGGTAGGCCTGCTGGTAGCGCAACAGGTCGGCGGCTTCCTCGTCCAGGTTGACCCCCGAGACGGACTCGCGCTCGGCGGTGACCTGGGCGTCGATCGCGCTTTGCGCGTCCAGGGTGAGTTCGGCGTGGCGTGCGTCGCTGCCCACGCGCCCGGTGAACTGCGCCAGGCCCTCGGTCATGCCGACCGTGCCCCCGGCCAGTACCCCGGCGGTGTCCAGGCCCGCCAGCGCGCGGGCGTTGCCGTTGTCGGACGAGCGCGCGGCGGTGCGGGCCAGCGAGAACGCGTCACCGGCGACCGGCGTGCCTTCGACCTGCAGCGACCAGCCGGGACCGGTGATCGGGTTGCCGGCGGTGTGCGGGTAGGGGCCGGCGCCGTTGACCGTGTACTGGCCGGCGTCGATGAATTCGATGGACGCGCCGCTGAAGGCGGCGAACGCGGCGGGGTCGGTGACGCGTGCCCCGCCCAGCGATGCGTTGCCCAGGTTGGCGGTGTCGGCGCTGGTCCGCAGCGGCGATGCGGCGGCGAGGCCGGCCGGGTCCGACAGCGCGACCTGCAGCCCGCTGGCCGCGCCCGAGGTCGGTCGCAGCGAGAATCGGTCGCCGTTGGCAGGTGCGCCGGCGACGACCAGTTCCACCCCGTCGACCCGCAGCGGATCGGCAGCGGTGCCGCTGCCGGTCATCGCCACCGGCTGGCCGCTGCCGGCGCGCGTCGCGCTCCAGGCGCCGCCGTCGAACCGCAGGGTCAGGTCGTGGCCGGTGAGCGCGCCGGTATCGCCGAACGCCGCCGCCAGGGTGGCGCTGCCGCCGTTGCCGGCATGGCGGTCGACGCGCGGCGCGGGGACCGAGAACAGGTCCGCGCCGGGCTGGCCGTTGTAGTCCACGCCCGCGTTCTGGCCGGCGTTGAAGCTGCGTGCGAAGGAGACCGCCAACCGGCCGACTTCGGCACGCGCCGGGTCCAGCACGCGGTTGCGGAACTCCAGCAGCCCGCCCACTTCGCCCGACACGCTGCTGGCCGGGAGCTGCACCGGCCCGTTGGGGCCATCCAGCGCCAGCTGCAGGCGGTCGGGGCGGAACGGGTCGGTGACCGTGCCCAGCGCCATCGCCCGGTTGCCCAGCACCATGGCCTGGCCTCCGGCGGTGAAGACGTTCATCGCCCCGTCGTCCTGCATCACCGTCTCGCCACCCACCAGGCGGGCCAGTTGCTGCACGCGCATGTCGCGCTGGTCCAGCAGTTCGGGCGTGGCGTTGCCGCCGGCCGAGACGATGTCGCGGTTGAGGTGGGCGATCTCCGATGCGATGCGGTTGGCCTCGCCGGCCTGGGCGGCCATGCGTTCGTTGGTTTCGGACTCCATCCCCGCCAGCTGCTGGTCCATCGAACGCCAGCGCGCGGCGAGCTGCTCGGCCGAGGCCAGTACCTGGCCGCGTGCGACGGCGGAAGTCGGTTCGGCAACCACGCCTTCGACCGCGCCGAAGAAGCCAGACCACGGGCCGCCCAGCCCGGTGGCGCTGTCGGAAACCAGCGCATCGATGCGCCCGGACATCGTCGACAGCTGCTGCAGCCGGCCCAGTTCGCTGCTGCTGTCGACTTGGCGTGCGAACACCAGGCTGTCGGCCAGGCGCTGCAGCTTGGCGACATCCACGCCGCTGCCGATATGCGCGGCGCCGACCCCCTGACCGGGGCGCGTGGCCAGTTCGACCCGCTGCCGGCTGTAGCCGGGCGTGGCGGAGTTGGCGACGTTGTTGCCGACGGTCGACAGCGCCCGCTGGAAGGCGAGCAGGGCGGAACTGCCGGTGGAAAGCATGGTCATGCGTCAGCCTCGGGTGGCGCCTGGCAGCGACGCCAGCGCGCGGTTGAGCGTCGGCCCGTTGACGATCGCCGAGATCTTGGCGGCGTAGTTGGGATCGGTGGCGTAGCCCGCACGCTGCAGCGCCGAGGCGAAGCGCGAGGCGTCGGTCCCCGCCTCCAGCGCCCCGGCATAGCGCGAGCCGCGCAACAGGCGGGCGTAGTCGGCGAAGCTGTCGTGCGCGGAGGCGTACGCGCGGAAGTCGGCGGTCTCGTTGCGGCGCACGCCGTTGACGTATTCGTGGGTGCCGGAGCTGACGCGGTCGCCCGCCCAGCCGGTGGCCTTGATCCCGAACAGGTTGTGCGAGTCCACGCCGCTGCCGCCGCCGACCAGCTTGCGACCCCAGCCGGTCTCCAGCGCCGCCTGCGCGACCAGCGCCTTGGGCGAGACGCCCAGCTCGGCGGCGGTGGCCTGGGCGTGCGGCCAGATCGAGCGGACGAATGCTTCGGGGCTGCTGCAGTCCAGGGCGGCGTCGTCCTCGCAGCTGGCCGCGTCCATCGACGGCACCGGCGAGGGGTAGTGCGGTTCGGGCGCGGGTGCGACCGGCATCGCCATCGGGTTGGCCGCGGGTATCGAGACGCCGCTGGAGCTGGGTGAGAGCATCCCGGTCCCCGCCAGCGGCAGGGGCAGCGGCATTGCGAAGCCGGCACCGCCGCGCGGCATCGCCAGCGGCAACAGGGTGCCCGGCGGGCGGCCGTGCAGCGCCATCGGTCCGGGCGTGGCCACGGGCGCGGGCGCCATGCCGCTGCTGCGTTCGAGCTGCTGCACGATCATCGGCGCCAGGCCCAGGCCGCTCTTGCCCAGTTCGCGGGCCAGCTGCTGGTCGTGCATGTCGCGGTAGGTGCTGTTACCGCCGAACATCGCGTCGCCCATGCTGGTGCTGCGCATGGTCTTGAGCATCATCTGGGCGAACTGCGTCTCCAGCTCGCGCGCGGCCGTCTGCAGCCGTTCGCGCGAGGGCTGCGCGGAGGGCGTCATGGGGATGGCGGTGGCGGCGGGAAGGCGCATGGCGGGGTCGCTGCAAGGGTTGTGCCGGCGGTGGCTCAGATCACCTCGAGTTCGGCGCGCAGCGAGCCGGCGCGCTTGAGCGCTTCCAGGATCGCGACGATGTCGCCCGGGGCGGCGCCGACGGCGTTGACCGCGCGGACGATCGCTTCCAGCGACGTGCCGCCTTCGAACACGAACATGCGGCTGCCTTCCTGGGTGGCTTCGATGGTGGTCTGCGGGGTGACGACGGTGGCACCGCCGGCGAACGGCCCCGGCTGGCTGACCTGCAGGTTCTCCACGATCGACACCGTGAGCGAGCCGTGGGCGACCGCCGCGGGCAACACGGTGACGTGGCCACCCATCACCACGGTGCCGGTGCGGGCGTTGACGATGACCTTGGCCGCGGCGGTACCGGGAGCGACCTGCAGGCCTTCGAGCACCGACAGGAACGCGATGCGGTCGCCGGGCGGGGGCGTGACCTCGATGGTCACGCCATCGATGGCGCGCGCGCGTCCCGGGCCGAAGGCGCGGTCGACCGCCGCGACGATGGACGCGGCGGTGGTGAAGTCGAATTCGTGCAGGTTCAGCAGCACCGGGCCGGTGGTGGGGCCGCCGGCCACCGCGCGCTCGACGATCGCGCCGTTGGGGATGGAGCCGCTGTTGGGCGCGTTGACCGAGATGCGCGAACCGTCGCGCCCGGAGGCGCCAAAGCCGCTGACCACCAGGTTGCCCTGGGCGATGGCGTAAACCTCGCCGTCGATGCCCTTGAGCGGGGCCATCAGCAAACTGCCACCACGCAGCGAGCCGGCGTTGCCGATCGAGGAGACGCTGATGTCGATGGTCTGGCCGGGCTTGGCGTAGGCGGGCAGTTCGGCGTGGATGGCCACCGCGGCCACGTTCTTGAGCTGCGGGTTGACGCCCGGGGGGATGGTCACCCCGAGCTGGTCGAGCATGTTCTTCAGGCTCTGCACGGTGAACGGGGTCTGGCTGGTGCGGTCGCCGCTGCCGTCCAGGCCGACCACCAGTCCGTAGCCCACCAGCTGGTTGCCGCGCACCCCGCCCACCTGGGCCAGGTCCTTGATGCGCTCGGCGCTGGCCGAGGACGCCATGACGAACAGGGCGATGGCCAGGGAGGCCCGGCCGGTACGTCCGCGCATGAGTTCGATGAGTCGGTTCACGTCACACCTCAGTACGGGAAGGCAGCGGAGTTGAAGAAGCGGCCGAGCCAGCCCATCGCGTTGGAACGCGCCAGCGTGCCGCGACCGCCATAGACGATGCGTGCCTCGCCGACCCGGTCGGACGGAATGCGGTTGTCGGGACCGATATCGGCGGTGCGCACGATGCCTTGAACCTGGACCAGCTCGTCGCCCTGGTTCAGGCGCATGCGCTTCTCGCCGCTGACCAGCAGGTTGCCGTTGCCCAGGTTGCGCACGACGCTGACGGTGATGTCGCCGTCGAGCTGGTTGGCCTGGGTGGAGTTGCCTACGCCGGCGAAGTCGCGGCTGCCCTCGACCTCGGCCTCCAGGATCGACTTGCCCTTGTAGGTCACCGGCATCCCGGCGATGGTCGGCGCGCTCATGCCGATGCCGGCGTCCTTGGTGACGGAGGTCTGTGCGACCGACCGCGAGGCGGTGCGCTCGACCAGCACGATGGTCAGCAGGTCGCCGACCTCGCGCGCCTTGTTGTCCTGGTACAGCCGCAGGCCGCGGTTGCCGGTGCCGGCGGCACTGGCATAGATGGATCCGCCGCCGGTGGCCGGCGCGGCGTAGGCGGGCGGGGCCGGCTGGGCCGCGGGAGCGACGGCGTGCGGATGGGCCTGGGCGGCCATCGCCGGGTGCGCGTCGTAGGGTGACGGCGCGACGCGGTCGAAAGGGCGGACGTCGCCCATCACGGTGGCGCAGCCGGAGAGCACCAGGCAGCTGGCGGCGGCCAGGCAGAGCGGAAGGCGGGCGGTCATGGGGGCGCTCACAGGTTCTGGTTGAGGAAGCCGAGCATGTTGTCGGTGGTGGAGATCGCCTTGGCGTTGGTCTCGTAGGCGCGCTGGGTCTCGATCATCGACACCAGTTCCTCGACGACGTTGACGTTGCTGCCTTCCAGCGCGCCCTGCACCAGCAGGCCCGCGCCGGCGGTGCCGGGTGCGCCCTGCTGCGCCGGGCCGCTGGCGCCGGTCTCGATGTAGAGGTTCTCGCCCTTGGCCTGCAGGCCGGCGGGGTTGACGAAGTCGGCCAGGGTCAGCGCACCGACCTGCACCGCTTCGGCTTCGCCGGCCAGCTGCACGCTGACGGTGCCGTCGGCGCCGATGGTGATGCTCTGCGCGCCTTCGGGCAGCTGCAGGCCCGGCTGCACCGGGTAACCGGCGTTGGTCACCATCTCGCCCTGGGCGTTGATCTGGAAGCTGCCGTCGCGGGTGTAGGCCGAGCTGCCGTCGGGCAGCAGTACCTCGAAGAAGCCGCGGCCATTGATGGCCACGTCCAGCGCGTTGCCGGTCTGCGACAGGTTGCCCTGGGTGAACTGCTTGGCCGTGGCCGCCACCCGCACGCCGGTGCCGGTGGACAGGCCCGATGGCAGCTGGGTCTGCTCGGACGTCGCGCCGCCGGGTTGGCGGTGGGTCTGGTACAGCAGGTCCTCGAAGCTGGCGCGGTCGCGCTTGAAGCCGGTGGTGTTGGTGTTGGCGAGGTTGTTGGAGATGACCGCCATGCGCGTCTGCTGCGCATCCAGTCCGGTCTTGGCGATCCAAAGTGCCTGGGTCATGGCGACGTCCTCCGGGACGGTGTCAATTCATCGGCGCGGCGCGGGTGTCGGTGCGGCGTCGCGCGTGGGTGGGTGGGGACGGTCAGCGCGATGACATCAGCGATGTCGCGGCGCGGGCGTTCTCTTCACCGCTTTGCAAGACGCGTACCTGCATCTCGAACTGGCGCGATAGCTGGATCATCTGCACCAGCATCGAGGTGCCATCGACGTTGCTGCCCTCAACCGCGCCGGAGGTCAGCACCTTGCCGGCGGCGGGCGCGGGCGGCGGGGCACCGTCGGGGGCGCGCATCAGGCCGTCGCCCCCGCGTTGCAGGTCGCGCGTCGCCGCGGCCACCACCTGCAGGCGACCCGCCTCGGCGACGTTGGCCGGCGGTTCGCCCTGAGGGACGATCGAAATCGTGCCGTCGCCGCCGATGTGCAGCGAGTCGTGCGGCGGGATCGCCACCGGCTGGCCGTTGGCGCCCAGCACCGGCAGGCCGGCGGACGTGGTCAGGATGCCGTTGGGGCTGAGCTGGAGATCGCCGCTGCGGGTGTAGGCGATGTCGCCGCCCGGGGCCTGCACCGCCAGCCACCGGTCCGCGTCCAGCGCCACGTCCAGCGCATCGCCGGTCTGCTGGATCGCGCCGGCGCGGGCGCTGACGCCCAGGGTCTCGTGGCTGGCGGCCACCCGCGAGGCCAGCCCGGGTCCTTCGACAGGGGCGGCGCGGGTGCCGTTGAGCGTGGCCTGGAAGCCGACGGTGTTGGCATTGGCCAGGTTGTGCGAGACCGAGGCCTGGGCCTTGAGCGTGGCGCTGGCGCCGGTCATCGCGACGTAGACGGATTTGTCGATCATCTCGGCCTCGCGGTCGGTGGGGCGGCGCCGCCTGGGCGTCCGCGTTGCACGGGATCAGGCAAGAGCCGTGCCGGGGGAACGCGACGCCCATGAAAAAGGCCGCCCGGCGGTGCGGGGCGGCCTCGTGGCGCGGCGGCGGTGGCCGCGGCGTCAGCGGATGTTGATCACGGTCTGGGTGATCTGGTCCTGGGTGGAGATCATCTGCGCGTTGGCCTGGAAGTTGCGCTGGGCGGTGATCATGTTGACCAGCTGCGCGGTCAGGTCGACGTTGGACGCCTCCAGTGCGCCGCCCTGGACCATGCCGAACTCGGAATTGCCGGCCGCGCCGCGGCGCGGCTGCCCCGACTCGAACGACTCCGCCCAGCCGTTGTCACCCAGCGGCTGCAGCCCCTGCGGGTTGGCGAAGTTGGTCATCGCCACCTGGCCCAGCGCGTTGGACACGCCGTTGGTGTAGCGCGCGCTGACCACGCCGGTGGCCGAGACCTCGATGCCGGTCAGGCGGCCGGTGGCATGGCCATCCTGGACCAGCTGGGATACGCCGAAGGACTCGCCGTACTGGGTGGATTCGCCAAGGTCGATGGACAGCTCCAGCAGCGCGGCGCCGTTGCCCGGGTCGTGGGGCGGCAGGGTGAACTGGCCCGGGTTGGGCGCGGCCAGCGCACCGGTGTCGGAATACTGCAGGGTGGTCGGCCCGCCGACGGCGGTGCCGTCGATCTCGGTGTGGACCTGCCACTCGTTGGGATTGGCGGTCTTGACGAAGTACAGCGACTGGGTGTGCGGCGCGCCCAGCGAGTCGTACACGGTCAGCGAGGTGGTGTGGTTGTAGCTGGACGGGTCGGTGGAATCGAACGGCGCGACCACCGGCGCGGCGGCATCGGCGGGCAGGTTGCTGCCCAGCTGCACGTCGCCGGTGGCACGCGGCGGCGAGTCGCCCGTCGCCAGCTGCAGGTCGCTCATGCGGCCGGTGTCGAAGCCCTGGCCCGACGGGTTGGGCAGGTACACCTGCAACCGGTGGCCCGAGGGGTTGACCACGAAGCCGTCGCGATCGGCGCCGAAGTTGCCGGCACGCGAGTACACCGCCGAGCCCTGGTTGGACAGGGTGAAGAAGCCCTGTCCACTGATGGCCAGGTCAAGTGCCTTGCCGGTGAACTCGACGTTGCCCTGGTCGAACTGCTGGGCGACCTGGTTGAGCCGCACGCCGGCGCCGGTGGAGTTGCGCGACAGCCCGTAGGCCGATACCGGGAACACGTCGCCGAACTCCGCGCGCGACTGCTTGAAGCCGGTCGTGTTGGCGTTGGCGATGTTGTTGGAGGTGACGTTGAGGTCGGAGTTGGCGGCGTTCATGCCGCTGAGCGAGATGCGGAAACTCATGGCGGGTGCTCCTGGGGAGTGCGGTGCGTGGGATGGGTGCGGACGGCCGGAGGAGCGCGCGTCAGCCGAGCCGGCGGATGGCCGACAGCGGATGGCTGCCCAGCCCGGAAAGGTTCAGTACGAGGCCACTGGGTTCGATCGAGACGCTGTCCACGCGCGCGGCCAGGCGCACGTCGAGGCCTTCGCCGCCTTCGCCACCACCGGCGGTGGCGCGGATCGAGTAGCGCCCGGCCGGGGCCGGCGAGCCGTCCTCGGCAAGGCCGTCCCACTGCCAGGCGGTGGCGCCCGCGGCGCCGGCCTGCACGGTCATGCGGCGCACGGTGGCGCCGCTGGCGTCGACGATGTCGACCTGGATCGGGCCGGCCGAGCGCGCACCGATCTCGCCCTTCACCCCGGCGCCGGGGGCCAGCTCCACGGTGTCGACCTGCACCAGCGCGTCGCGCCCCACCAGCGCGGCCGCGCGCAAGGTCTGGTCGGACTCCATCACGCTGGCCATCGCGCCCATCGCGCTCTGCATCTCCTCGATGCCCTGCACGGTGGAGAACTGCGCCAGCTGGCCCAGGAACTCGGTGTTGGCCAGCGGCTTGAGCGGGTCCTGGTTCTTGAGCTGTTCGGTCATCAGGCGCAGGAAATCGGCCTGCCCCATCGAGGTGTCGCGCTGCGGCGCCTGCGTGGCCAGCCCCATCGAGCCCCACGGGCTGTCGTTGTTCTGCGGGTTGATCATCGTCATCGTCTGGGGCCTGTGGTGGAGTGGGCTCAGCGGCCCATGTTGAGCGTCGCCATCGCCAGGTCCTTGGCGGTGTTGAACACTTCGACGTTGGCCTGGTAGCTGCGCGAGGCCGAGATCATGTCGACCATCTGCGCCACCGGATCGATGTCGGGCGCGTAGACGTAGCCCTCGCCATCGGCGAGCGGGTGGCCGGGTTCGTAGCGTTTGATCGGCGGCGCCTCGCTCTGCGTCACTTCGGTGACGCGCACGCCGGCCAGCTCGGGGCGGGCACCCACGGCTTCGGCCGAGAACACCGGTTGCAGTGCGCGGAAGGTGTCTTCCGGCGTGCCCGCGACCGAGTCTGCGTTGGCCATGTTGCTGGCGATGGTGCTCAGGCGGACCGACTGCGCGTTCATCGCCGAACCGGCGACGTCGAAGATGGGAAGGTTGCTCATGGGCGGCTCCTGTCAGGCCCGGCTAGCACCGTGCGCGTTGGCTGCGTGGTCATTGGCCGGTGATCGCGGTCAGCATCGACCGCACCTTGGATTCCACGAACGACAGCGAGGCGCGGTATTCGAGCGTGGCCTGGGCGAAGGTCGCCTGCTCGCGCTCGCCGTCCACGGTGTTGCCGTCGAGGCTGGGTTGGCTGGAGGCGCGCTCGAAGCGCGCCGACTGGGCCGCACCGTGCAGCCCGTCGAGGCCGGCGGTCGGCGCCATGGCCGCGCTCAGGGCCCGGTTGAAGTCCAGGTCCTGCGCCTTGTAGCCGGGCGTATCGGCATTGGCCATGTTGGTCGCCAGCAGCTGCAACCGCTGCTCGCGCAGGGCCAGTGCCGTGCCATGGATGCCCAGGAACGAGGAAGTGGGCTCGGTCATCGCGCCTCCGGGGTGCGGGTTCACCGGGGGTCAGGCAAGGCGCGTGCCACGCGGGGCGCGGAAGGACAGGCGAGGCTGCGCCAGGCGTTGGATTGCTGGCGCAACCCGTGCCCACACGTCGAGGAGGGCGGGTGGCGAAGCGCCCTGCGGCGAGCTGACGGGCATCCCTCCGCAACCCCTGCAAGGGCAGGGGGAGCGCGGAAGTCTTATGCGGCCTGCCGCACCGAGTTGATGCGTGCGGTGATGCGCTGGGCCAGGTCGTGCTCGGAGTACTTGGGTACGAAGTCGTCGGCGCCCACGCGCTCGACCATTGCGTGGTTGAACACGCCCGACAGCGAGGTGTGCAGCAGTACGTACAGCCCGCGCAGGGCGGGATTGCGACGGATTTCCGTCGTCAGCGTGTAGCCGTCCATCGCCGGCATCTCGATGTCGGAAATCACCATGGCGTAGCGCTGGTGCGGGGGCTGGCCACCCTCGGCCAGCTGCTGCAGGTGGTCGAGCGCCTGGCGACCGTCCGAGAGCAGGGTGGCGGTCAGCCCCAGCTGCTCCAGCACCTGGCGGATCTGGTTGCGCGCCACCCGCGAGTCGTCCACCACCAGCACCTCGCGCGGGCCGGTGACCCCCGTCAGCGGCGTGATCTGGCCGGTCGTGAACGCACGCGGGGCCGACTCGGCCAGCACGCTCTCCACGTCAACCAGCTGGATCAGTTCGCCGTGGTGGCGGGTGACGCCGGTGAGGTAGTTGGAGTCCCCGCCCAGGTCCGGCGGCGGGTGGATGTCCTCCACCGCGATGTTGACGATGCGCTCAACGCCGGAAACCAGGAACCCCTGCACGCTGCGGTTGAACTCGGTCACCACCAGATAGGGCGGTTCACCCGGCGCGCCCGGTGCGCCGTGGCCGATGGCCCGCGCGAGGTCCAGCACCGGCACCGTGCGCCCGCGCACATCGGCCGCACCGCGGAAGGCGCCCGGCAGCTGCGGCAGGGTGAACAGCGGCGGGCGCGGGATCACCTCCTGCACCTTGAACACGTTGACGCCAAAAAGCTGACGCGTGCCCAGCCGGAACAGCAACAGCGCCAGGCGGTTGTGCCCGGCCAGCCGGGTGCGTTGGTCGATGCGGTCAAGGAGGTCCCGGCTCATGCAGGCGTTGTCGGCCGGGGGCGGGGTTTCTGTAGGGGGTGCGCGGGCCTGCGCGGGAGCGGCCCGGGCCGCGATGGCCGGCGCCAGGATCCCACCCGAGCCCCAGTAGGAGCGACGTCAGTCGCGACCGCGCACCCCAACCGGGCGAGGATCGCGACTGACGTCGCTCCTACAAGGATCGCGATGCGGCGCGGCTACCGGGCATCGGGGCTGAGGCCGCTCCTACAGTGCCTTCGGCCGTTGACGCTGGGGTTTCCGTGCATCCCGACGTGCCATCGACCCGGCCAGACCCGAAGGGCGGCGCACAGGGATGTGCGCCGCTTTCCGACCTCGGCATGGATGCCGAGTCGGAAAGTCCCCGCGTCGCCCCACGCGAGGTATTCGAACTGTCGTGGATAGCGCCATTCTTTGGTTACCTTTCTTTGGCGCTTCAAAGACAAGTAACTCGCCTTCAGGCGAAAGCTGTTGCGGTTGTTCTTGATCTCCGGAGTCAAGATCAAATGCTTCCGCCTGAAGGCGGGTCACTTTTCTTTGCCGACCCAAAGAAAAGTCACCAAAAGAAAGGGTCCTCCCCGACGGATCTCCCGTCGGCAACCGGTGGCGCCTCGGATTTCCCGACTCGCCATCCCTGGCTCGGTCGGGAAACGGCGCACATCCATGTGCGCCGCCCTCCGGGTGAGATGGGACGCTGCGCCGTGTCGATGCGAGAAGAGCAACATCGCTGGCACACCCCTTGCCTCCTGCCGGGTATGCAACGCTCCCGCCGCGGCACGAAGACCGCCCGGATATTCGCCACCGCTGCCTGCCTGGCGCTGGTGGGGTGCACCGCGACCGCGTCGGCGACCGGCTTCACGCCCGCCGAGGCGATCCGCGATGCCGCGCTGGCTGCGGTCGGCGCGGACGCCTCCAGCGCCGAGGCCAGCGTCGACAGCCGCTTGCGGATGGCCGCGTGCGCGCAACCGCTGCAGGCGGTGCCGGTCAGCCGGCGCAGCGTGCAGGTGCGCTGCGCGGATGCGCCGGGCTGGCAGATGTTCGTTCCCGTGCGCGTGCGCGACGTGCGCGAGGTGGTGGTGCTCAAGGATTCGGTGCAGGCCGGCCAGCCGATCACCGCCGAGGACGTCACCGTGCAGCGGCGCGACATGGCCGGCGCGGGCGGGACTGGATTCTCGGACCCGGCCGACCTGGTCGGCCAGGTGGCACGCCACGGCCTGGCGCCCGGCGTGGCACCGGTGCGGGACGACGTGGCGGCCGGCCAGCTGCTCCGTCGGGGCGACCCGGTGGTCCTGCTGTCGCGGGTCGGCGGGGTCGAGGTACGGGTGGCCGGCCGCGTCCTGGGCCAGCCCGGTGCCGGCGGCACGGTGTCGGTGGAGAACATCGAGTCGCGCCGCGTGGTCCGCGGCCGGGTGGTGGAGGCGGGGGTGGTGGAAGTGCGATGAGCCGGCAGCGCCGACCGTTCGCATCGGCCGGCCCGCTCCGGGGGGCCGCCGCGCCATCCGTTCGCCCGAGCGCCCTAAAGTTCCCGGTGGGTCGGCCGTTAGCATGGTCGACCGAGTCACCAGGAGCACGAAATGACCCACAAGATCGATGGCGGACTGCCTCCCGCGAGGCCGTCGGACCTGGCCGCGACCGGACCTGCGCAGCGCGCGGGCGAGGATCGCACCCAGCCCGTCGCCGCGCCGACCCCTGCCGACAGCATGCGTTTGACCGGCGAGGCCGAGGGACTGCAGGCGCTGCAGCGCCAGTTGGGCGCCGCCCCGGCCGGACTGGACGTCGCCCGCGTCAACGAGATCCGCGCCGCCATTGCCGATGGCAACTACAGCGTGGACCCCGGGCGGATCGCCAGCCGTATGCTTGACCTCGAGAACGCCCTGACCCAGTGAGTGCCCCCATGCACCAGGCCGCCATGAACCGTTCCGTCTTGCCCCTCCCGCCCGCGTCGCCGCACCCCGAAGCGGTGCACCCGGTGGTGGTGGCCAATGCCCTGGACAGCCTGGAGCGGGCGCTGCAGGCGGAGCGCCGCGCCCTGCTGGAGCACGATGTCGACGCGCTTCTCGACTCGAATCAGGCCAAGCTGGTGGCGCTGCGCCAGGTCGAATCCCAGCCGCTGGACGGCCACGCCAGCGAGCGGGTGGCATTGCTGAGCGAACTCAACCGCGCCAACAGCGTGCTGCTGTCGAGGCGCCGGCGCGAGGTGACATGGGCCCTGCGACACCTGGGCCGCGTGGAGTCCAACGGCGTGTACGATGCCGCTGGACATGCGGGCGCCCGCCCGCAGGCACGCTGCCTCGGTATCGGATGAACGACCCCCGGAACCCGCCCTCCGCTTCCACGGACCCCGCAACCGACCCCGCCACCTGGAGCGATGACATGCTCTGGGCATTGGCCGTGGTCGACACCGCGGTCCTGCTGGTCACCCCGCAGGGCGCGCTTGCCCAGGCCAACCAGTCCGCACATGACCTGGCCCGGCTGCTCTACCCCGACGCCACCGATCCCGGGCCCGCGCGGCTGCTGGCCTGCGTGCCCGATGCGGCATGGGAGTCGGCGGGGCGGGAGGGTCGCTGGATAGGCGAGGTGGAAATCGGCGACGACCAGTCCCGGGCCGATGGGACGGGCAAGGACACGGCCGGCGACCGCTCGCGGGTGCTCGAGGTCAAGCTCTTCAGCAGCCTGCCCGGCCAGCCGTGGCGCCGGTTCGTGACGATGAGCGACGTCTCCGCGCGGGCGGCGCGGTCGAGCGAGCTGCAGCGACGCCACGACGAACTGCAGCGCACCTACAGCCGCCTGGCCGGTGCCCAGGAGCAACTGCTGCAGTCCGAAAAAATGGCCTCGATCGGCCAGCTGGCCGCGGGCGTCGCCCACGAGATCAACAATCCGATCGGCTACGTGCATTCCAACCTGGGCACGCTGCAGGAGTACGTCGGTTCGCTGTTCGCGCTGCTGGAGGCCTACCAGGGGGCGCTGGATTCGCCCGACCCGGTGGCCTGCCGCGAGTCGATGCAGGCCATGCGCGAGCGGCTGGACCTGGACTTCATCACCGGTGACCTGCCGCAGCTGCTGGGCGAGTCGCGCGAGGGCATCGAGCGGGTCACCAAGATCGTGCAGGACCTCAAGGAGTTCTCGCACGTGGGGCGCAACGAACCGATGCGCCCGTCCGACCTTCTCAAGGGCCTGGAGTCCACGCTCAACATCGTGTGGAACGACCTGAAGTACAAGGTCCGGGTGGAGAAGCACTACGGCGAGTTGCCGCTGGTGGAGTGCCACCTGTCGGAGATCAACCAGGTCTTCATGAACCTGCTGATCAACGCCGGTCAGGCGATAGAGGACCGGGGCACGATCCTGCTGGCCACCGGCGTGGATGGCGACGAGGCATGGATCAGCGTGGCCGACAGCGGCTGCGGCATACCCGACGAGGTGCTCGCGCGCATCTTCGACCCGTTCTACACGACCAAGCCGATCGGCCGCGGCACCGGGCTGGGGCTGGCGATCGCCTACCGCATCGTCGCCAAGCACCACGGCCGGATCGAGGTCAACAGCCGGCCCGGTGCGGGCAGCACGTTCCGCATGGTGCTGCCGGTGCGGCAACCGGCGGGTGAAGTGGCGCCGGAGTCCGCGGCGCTGTAGGCGCGGCTTCAGTCGAGATGGGTGGGGTCGGCCGTTCGTAGGAGCGACGTAAGTCGCGACCCCCGCAGGTACCCGGAGTTGCGCGGTCGCGACTTACGTCGCTCCTACGTATGCAGGATCACGTGATCAGGGCAGAAGCCCTCCCGCACGGGGTTCACCGCCCGTCAGTACACCGCTTCGCCCGCCGCACGCCGCTCCCAGGTGCGGAACGCGGCCTGGATGTGCTCGCGCAGTTCATCGTCGTTCCACGGCTTGGTGAGGAAACGGTAGATCGCGCCGTGGTTGATCGCCTCGGTGATGGTCGCCAGGTCGGTGTAGCCCGACAGCACCATGCGCACGGTATCGGGGTACAGGTCACGCACCCGGGCGAGGAACTCGGTGCCGCTCATGTCGGCCATGCGCTGGTCGGACACGATCACCTGCGCACTGTTGCTGGCCAGAAGGTCGAACGCTTCGCTGACTGAATTGGCGGTCAGGATGTTGTAGCCGTCGCGGCGGAACAGGCGCACCAGCGAGCGCAGCACGTTTTCCTCGTCGTCCAGCAGCAGCAGGGTGCGCTCCGGGCGGGTGGCGGCGAACGCACCGGGCAGCAGGAACCGCTTGCGCACCAGTTCGCCCATGTCCTCGGGCGGCAGCGGCTGGCTGAACAGGTAGCCCTGGAAGAAGTCGCAGTGGCTGCGGCGCAGGAAGCCGAGCTCGGCTTCGCTCTCCACGCCCTTGGCGGTGACCTTCATGCCCAGCTGGTGGCCCATCGCGATGATGCCGCGCACGATCGCCGCGCTGCGCGGGTCGCTGGCGACGTTGCGGATGAAGCTGCGGTCGACCTTCAAGCGGTCCAGCGGGTACTGCGCCAGCGCCGCGAAGCTGAGCCCGCCCAGGCCGAAGTCCTGCAACGTCAGCGTGGAGCCCAGCCCGCGCAGGCCGACCAGGGTGTCGTAGACCTGGTGGGCATCCATTGCCAGCACGCTTTCGGAAACTTCGAACTCCAGCGCGCTGCCGGGCAGGTCGAACCCATGCAGCATCTCGCCGATGCGGTCCAGGCAGTCGGGCTGCGCCAGCAGCGCACCCGACAGGTGGACCGAGATCGACAGGTAATCCAGCCCCTGCGCCCGCCAGCGCGCCACCTGCGCCATTGCGGCCTCGGCCACCCAGATGCCCAGGCGTGCCGAGAGTCCGACCCGCTCGACCGTTTCCAGGAAGCGACTCGGTCGCAGCAGGCCGTGGCCTTCGGTGTCCCACCGCAGCAGCGCGCTGAAGCCGCACAGACCGCCGTCGTGGGCGTTGATGAGGGGCTGGTAGAACAGCTTGAGTTCGCTGTTGTCCAGCGCCTCGACGAAGCGCTCGGCGAAGCCTTCGTTGCCGGCCGGCCGCTCGGGCGTCGCGGTGTACAGGCCGATGCTGTTGAGGCCTTCCTGCTTGACCTGGCGGAGCGCTTCCTCGGCCTTGGCCAGCAGCGCGGCCGCGTTCTCGGCGTGGTCGGGGAAGATCGCGATGCCGATCGAAAGCGTCATCGGCAGCGTGTAGGGCGGGATTGAAAGCGGCGTCTCGAATGCGTCGCGCAGCAGCTCGGCCAGCGCGGCGCCATCGGGTTCGCCGGTGCGGTAGCCGATGCCCATCACGAACTCGTCGCTGCCCAGCCGCCACAACCAGCCATCGCGCGGCATCGCCTTGCGCAGGCGCTGGGCCGCGGCCGCAAGGGCCTGGTCGCCGACGTCCTCGCCCATGTTGGTGTTGATCGACCGGAACATGTCCAGGTCGATGTGCAGCAGTGCGATCCGGCGCTTGGTGGCGCCGGCCGCGGCGATCGCCGTGGACAGGCTGGGGCCGTTGGCGCCCAGGCGGTAGAGCCCGGTGACCGGGTCGACCGCGATGTCGCCGTAATCGTCGTAACGCTGGACCATGCGATCAGCTTACCCGGCGGGCGCGGTCGTGCAGCACGGGATGCGGGAGCGGGTCGCGCTCACTCCCCGGCCGCTTTCGGCCCGCTGCCAAAACCGCCCTGCGCCGACGCGGCGAGGTAGGCGAACACCGCGTAGGCAGCGACGTTCTGCGCGACTGCATCCGGGTCGATCTTGTCCAGGGTGTCGTCGGGGGTGTGGTGCAGGTCGAAGTAGTCGGTGCCGTCCTGCGCCAGCCGCGCCCACGCCAGGCCCTGGGCCGCGAACGGGCTGATGTCCGGTCCCGGGCCGCCCTTGCCGGGCATGTGCTCGATCCCCAGCGGCGCCAGCGCCTGGGCGATCTGGCGGTCGGCCTCGGCGGCATGCGCGGGCGCCGAACTGGAGTAGCCGTACACGCGCCCGGCGCCGAAGTCGCTCTCGGCGGCGATCTGGTGCGCGGTGAGGGCGTCGGCGTGCGCGGCGGCGTAGGCCTTGCCGCCGTAGAGCCCCTGCTCCTCGTTGGCGAAGGCCACCACGCGGATGGTGCGCGCGGGGCGCTGGGGCAGGTCGGCGATGAGCTTGGCGGCGGCCATGGTGATGCCCACGCCCGCCGCGTCGTCGACCGCGCCCGTGCCCAGGTCCCAGGAGTCCAGGTGGGCGCCGATCAGCACCACTTCCCCGGGCTTGCTGCTGCCGGTGATCTCACCGATCACGTTGTGCGAGGTGGCCTCGCCGTCCCAGCCCGCGTCGATCTGCATCCGCACCTGCTGCGGGCGCAGCGCCAGCAGGCGCGTGAGCTGCTCGGCGTCGGGCACCGAGAGGGCGGCGGAGGGGATGGGGGTGAGCCCGTCGTCGAAGCGGGTGATGCCGGTGTGCGGGTTGCGGTGCGAGTCGGTGCCGGCCGAGCGCATCAGGAAACCCGACGCGCCGGCTTCGATCGCTTCGGACGGGCCGCGGCTGCGCACGCGTGAGCCCGGACCGTAGCCGCTGCCGTCGCGCGCGCGCTCCATGCGGTAGTCGACGAAGGCGATCTTGCCTGCCAGCGAACCGGCCGGCGCGGCTTCCAGCGCCGCCAGGTCGGCGAAGCGCACCACCTCGCCCTCCACCGTGCCCCCCGGGCTGCCGCCCAGCGCGGTAAGGGTGAGCGGCTGCGCGTTCTCGCCCAGGACATGGCCCGACTCGCTGCGGCGGATCCACTTGGGGAACGTGACCGGCTCAAGCCACACCTTGTCGAAGCCCAGTTCGTGGAACTTGGCCTGTGCCCACTTCACCGCGCGCGCGTCGGCCTCGCTGCCGGCCATGCGCGGCCCGACTTCGGTCGTGAGCGATTCGGTGATCTCGTAGCCCAGCCGGCTGGCCAGCGCGGCTTCGCGCAGCTGTGGCGCCACGGCCAGAGCTTCGTCTGGAATCCGCGTGGCGGACGTGTCCCGTGCGGCGACGGTGGCCGGTTGCAGGGCGATCAACAAGGTGGCGGCGCTCGCCCACAACGGTACGCGCATGCGTGACTCCAAGCCTGGAAAAAGACGAAGCAGCGAGGGTAGCAACCCGCGGCCCGTCCATTGCGTGCCTCAAGTCACGCGCGCGCGTTCATGTCGGGCGTGCGTGCCGGTGCGTGCGTGGCTCAGTGCGTGCGCGGCTTGAGCGAGTCGCGGATCTCGCGCAGCAGCAGGACTTCTTCGCTGGGCACGGCCGGCGCGGCCTCGGCCGGCTTGTTCATGCGGTTGTAGGCACGCACGATGAGGAAGATGACGAACGCGATCAGCACGAAATCGATCACCGTCTGCAGGAACGCGCCGTAGGTGATCACCGGGGCGGCCGCTTCCTGCGCGGCGGCCAGCGTCGCGTAGTCGGTGCCGTCCAGCGAAACGAACAGCTGCGAGAAGTCGACCCCGCCCATCGCCATGCCCACCATCGGCATGATGATGCCGTCCACCAGCGCGGTAACGATCTTGCCGAACGCCGCGCCGATGACTACGGCCACGGCCAGGTCCAGCACGTTGCCGCGCGCGATGAATGCCTTGAACTCGCCGACCATGCTCATGGGGTGCCTCGTGACGTGGACTGGGGCGGACTATAGCGCTGCGTCACGCGTCGCGAATCCGGTTACCCAATGCGGGCAGGCCCGCATTCAAGGGGCCGCTCACGGCCCGCCTCAGGCGTCGGTGATCCGTCCCTTCAGCTCGACCACGCCGTCCAGCGAGGCGACGAACCCGTCGCCCGGCCGCAGCGGCCCCACGCCCGCGGGCGTGCCCATGAACACCAGGTCGCCCGCCCGCAGCGCATACAGGCGCGAGAGCGCGTGCAGGATCTCCGGTACGGTCCAGATCAGGTCGGCAAACGCCCCATGCTGGCGCTTCTCTCCGTTGACATGCAGCGTGAGCGTGCGCGCGGCCAGGTCGCCCACGTCCGCCACCTGCACCAGTTCGCTCACCGGCGCGGCGTGGTCGAAGGCCTTGCCGGTATCCCAGGGCAGGCCCTTGGCCTTGGCCGCGGCCTGCAGGTCGCGGCGGGTGAGGTCCAGGCCGATCCCGTAGCCGTACACCAGCGGCGCGGCGACCTTCGCATCCAGCACCCCGGGAGGCGCGTCGCGGCCCAGCGCCACCACTAGCTCGACCTCGTGGTGCAGGTTGCGGGTGCCGGGCGGGTAGGGCACGTCGCCGCCGGTGACCACCGCGTTGGCCGGCTTCAGGAAGAACACCGGCTCGCCCCGCTCGGCCTTGCTGGCCGGAGCGGCGGCGCCCATCTCCCGGGCGTGGTCGGCGAAATTGCGTCCCACGCAGTACACGCGCCGGACCGGGAAGTGCCCGCCGCCGCGGACCGGGATGCGCACCGGCGTCGGCGCCGGGATGACGTCGACCATGGGGAGGTTCTCCAAAGGGTGGGCCGGCCGGGCCGGCGTCAAGGAACCGCGATCAGCGGCGACGGTCGCGGGGTTCTTCCAGCGCGGCGCGGTCCAGCACGCGGTACTGGCCTTCGACCACCGGCCGGCCGGCGCCACGCGCCACGGGGGTGCCGCGGCTGCGCCACAGCTTGTAAAGCAGGCCGGCGGCGATCATCGCCGCGCCCACCACCGCGCCGAACACCACCAGCACCGCCAGCAATGCAAGGCCGACCAGGCCGAATGCGATCCGCACCAGCGGGTGACGCGGCTTGCGCGGCGCGAACGCGTCACGGACGCGGGACTGGAACTGGGCGTGGTCGAAGCGGAACGCGTATGCGGGCATGTGTTGCAAGGTGACTACAATCCGGCGGGGTAGCGAGTATCGCGACGCACGTCGGCGAGGTTGTAATGGATTCGTTAAACAATAGTGAAAGCCAAGCCCCACGCACGCCGTTGGTCACGCTGGAGCGGCTGGCTGACGGCGCGTTCGCGGAGGTCGAGGTGGTGCTCGACGGCGATGCCGAGTCGCTGGTGCTGTACCGCGACGGTGACGCGGTGCGTGCCTGGCTCAACATCTGCCCGCATGCGGGCCGGCGGCTGGACTGGGCGCCCGGGCAGTTCCTCAAGAGCCGCGAGGGTCTGCTGGTTTGCGCCGCCCACGGCGCCAGCTTCCAGCTGGTGGACGGTGTCTGCGTGGCCGGTCCGTGCCGGGGCGAGGCATTGCGCGCGGTCCCGGTGGACGTACGCGAGGGCGCGGTGTGGTTGGCGGATCCGCGTTAGGCCGCGCGCCGCCGCAGGTCCCTTCAGCTGCCGCCCAGCGTCGTGAACAGCAGCACGGCGAGCGAGCCGAGCCACGGGATGGGCCGCAGAGCCATTGATTCCGGCGTCGTCAGCGACACGGGGGCGGTTGGCCGGAGAGAACGACGTGCAGCCACCGATGCCCGATGCCGTGAAGCGTCATCGGATGTGTGCGTCCCTGTGTGCGTCCCGAGGAACAGGCCCGGGGGGTCACTTGATAACTACGGTAACGACCGAGTCAGCCCGTCTCACCTTGAAGGTGCGCGCGGTACCGCTGGGAAGAGCCTTCCAGTAGCCCATTACCTCCTTGGCCTTGCGCCCGGGAATGACCTGGTCGTTGATCTGCAACAGCTCGTCGTCGGCGATAAGCAGGCAGGGCTTTCCCGGCGCGCCGGGCGTGGCCTTGAGCACCGTGACCTTTTCGAGCGTGGGGTTCAGGAAAAAGCCGCTGGTCGTGGGCTTGAGGGTGAGCTCGCACCCCGTGCCGGCGTGGGCCGATGTAAACGCGATGGCGGCGATCATCGCCAGGCGTGCCTTCCTTCGAATCATGTGGATCTCCATGTGTGATCGACGCCGGATGGGCTGCGCAGGACACGAAACCCCCTCAACCTCCCTGCCAGCACCGGAGGGACGCAATGCGCGATGCGTTCCGCGGCCATGACAAGGGTATGACGGTCAGAACAGGTCGACCCAGAACATCAGGTTGACCATGCCCACCGCCACCACCGTGTAGATCAGCGAGAGCGGGCCGCCGATGCGCCACAGCTCCTTGCCGGAGTAGCCGGCCGGGCCGCTGATCATGGAGATCACCGGGTTGGAGGCGGTCATGAAGTTGTTGGACGCCGACAGCGCCACGATCAGCGCGAACGCGGTCGGGTCGCCACCCGCCGCCAGCGCCAGGTTGACCGCCAGCGGCACCATCACGATGGTCGCGCCGACGTGGCTGATCACCAGCGAGAACAGTGTCGTCAGCAGGCCCAGTGCCAGTTCCAGCAGCCAGATGGGCGTGCCTTCGGGCAGTTGTTCGATGCTGTGGCCGGCCACCCACGCGGCCGCGCCCGATGAGTCCATCGCCCAGCCCAGCGGAATCAGGCAGGCCATCAGGAACACGGTCTTCCAGTTGATCGCCGAGTACGCCTCGTCGATGTGGATGACCCCGGCCACCAGCATCCCGGCCACGCCGGTCATCAGCGCGATCGACACCGGCAGCCGCGAGGACAGCGCCAGCAGCATCGCCACGGCGAAGATGCCCAGCGCGATCTTGAGCTTGTGCGGGCGCTGCTCGCCCTTGGGGTAGTCGGTGACGACCACCAGGTTCTTGCCCGCCGCGGCGCGGGCCAGGTCGGTCCAGATGCTGTGCAGCACCAGCATGTCGCCTGCGCGCAGGGGCACGTCGCGCACGTTCTCGCGCATCACCGCCTTGTCGCGGTTGATCGCCAGCAGGCTGATGCCCAGCTGCTTGCGCAGTTCCAGGTCGCGCCCGGTCTTGCCGATGAAGTTGGACGTCGGGGGGATCACCGCCTCGGAGATGCCGGCGCGGCTGGGGTTGAACAGGTCGCCGAAGTTGCGCAGGCGGGTGGTCATGCGCAGGAACTGGTTCTGCGCGAAATCGGCCACCTGCTGCTTGTCGCCCATTGCGCCCAGTACGCTGCCCACCCAGATCCGGGTGTCGGCGGGCGGCGCCAGGCGCGACTCGTTGCTGCTCTTGAGCGCCAGCAGCAGGGGCGCGCCGTGCAGCGCTTCGGCCTCGCCCAGCGACATGCCCACCAGCGGGCTGTCGGCGGTGACGGTCAGTTCGTAGACGTCGCCCTCGATCCCGTAGGCGTTGGCGAAGTAGCTCTGCGTGCGCGCCGGGGTGGCGCCCTTGCCGCCATCGCGTTCCAGCTTCTTGCCGAAGAAATGGAAGTACGCCAGCGACGCACCCAGCAGCGCCAGGCCGATCGGCAGCGGCGCGAACATGCTCAGCGGCTCCAGCGTCGCCGCGCCCGAGGGCAGGTTGCTGTTGGCCGCCAGCAGCAGGTCGTTGAGCAGGATCAGCGGCGAGTTGCCCACCATCGTCAGGCCGCCGCCCATCACGATGGCCGCGGCGATCGGCAGCAGCAGCCGCGGCAGCGACAGGCCGGTGCGCGACGACAGGCGGGAGGCCACCGGCAGGTACAGCGCCATGACCGCCGGGTTCTGCATGAAGGACGAGTTGACGCCCGCCACCGCGCCGGTCAGCAGCATCAGTCGATGCTCGATGCCGTGCGCGCGCCGCAGCAGCCAGCCGGCCAGGCGGTTGAGCGCGCCGGTGCGGTCCAGGCCCGCGCCCAGGATCATCGTGGCGATGATGCTCATGACCGCGTTGGAGGAGAAGCCGTTGAAGATTTCTTCCGGCGCGACCAGCCCCGACAGGCCCAGCAGCACCAGCACGACCAGCGCCACCACGTCGGCGCGGATTCGCTCGAACAGGAACATCACCATGGTGAAGCCGACCAGTCCCAGGACCAGCTTCATGTCGGTGGTGAGCGCGAGCGCGGAATCCATCAGGCGGCTGCGTGCACGTGGTTGCAGGCGCGCCAGGCGCGGCGCGTGGGCGGCATGCAGGCACCCCGTACCGGGGCCGGTTGCATCAAGAAGGCGTGCCTGCTCCTCACCAGTGTCCCGCTCCCGGTCCTCTTAGACCCTGTCGTACAGCAGGTCCCACACGCCGTGGCCCAGCTTCTGGCCGCGGGTCTCGAAATGCGTCTGCGGACGCCAGTCGGGCCGAGGCACCGCGCCGCGCGGCCCGGCGCGATTGGCGATGCCCGGCGTCGCGTCCAGCACGTCGAACATGTGCCCGGCATACTCCTGCCAATCGGTCGCGAGGTGCAAGCGCCCGCCCGGCGCCAGCTTGCGCACCAGCAGCGCGGCGAAGTCGGGCTGCACGAGGCGCCGCTTGTGGTGGCGCTTCTTGTGCCAGGGGTCGGGGAAGTAGATGCGGATCTCGTCGAGGCTGCCGTCGGCGACCTCGTTTGACAGCACCTCGACCGCGTCGTGGTGGTACACGCGTACGTTGCGCGCGTCGTCGTCGGCCAGCGCATTGAGCAGCCGGCCGACACCCGGCGCGTGCACCTCGATGCCGATGTGGTCCCGCGCCGCATCGCGCGCGGCGGAGTAGCGCAGGGCTTCCCCGTTGCCGAACCCGATCTCCACGATGCGCGGCGCACTGCGTCCGAACACGGCATCGAAATCGCGCGGCGTGCCCCGGCTTCCAGGGGGCGTGTAGTCCAGGCCGAAGCGGGGCCACTGCTCGTCGAACGCGCGCTGTTGCGCCGGCGTGAAGCGGCCCTGGCGCAGCACGAAGCTGCGCACCTGGCGGTGGCCTTCGGTGACGGTGAAAGGTTTCGGCGGGGCCTTGCCGGGCCTTGGGTCGTCGCTCATCGCCTGGCCGGACCCGTCATCCGACCAGGCCTTCCACTGGCGAGGACGCACTGGCGTAGCGCTTGCGCGGAATGCGACCGGCGCGGGACGCCGCGCGGCCCGCTTCCACCGCCAGTTTCATCGCATGCGCCATCAGCACCGGGTCCCGGGCGCCGGCGATTGCGGTGTTCATCAGCACGCCGTCGCAGCCCAGCTCCATCGCGATCGCCGCGTCCGAGGCGGTGCCCACGCCCGCATCGACGATGATCGGCACCTTGGCGTTCTCGACGATCTCGATCAGGTTCCAGCGGTTCTGGATGCCCAGGCCGGAACCGATCGGCGCGGCCAGCGGCATCACCGCGACGCAGCCGATCTCTTCCAGCCGGCGGGCGAGGATCGGGTCGTCGGAGGTGTAGACCATCACATCGAAGCCGTCCGCCACCAGCGTCTCGGCCGCGGCCAGGGTCTGCACCACATCCGGGAACAGCGTCTTCTGGTCGCCCAGCACCTCGAGTTTGACCAGCGCATGGCCGTCGAGCAGCTCGCGCGCCAGCCGGCACGTGCGCACCGCGTCATCGGCCGTGTAGCACCCGGCGGTGTTGGGCAGGATCGTGTAGCGGTCCGGCGGCAGCACGTCGAGCAGGTTGGGCTCGCCGGGGTTCTGGCCGATGTTGCTGCGGCGGATGGCGACGGTGACGATCTCGGCGCCGGCCGCCTCGGTGGCGCGGCGGGTCTCGTCCAGGTCCTTGAACTTGCCGGTACCGGTGAGAAGGCGGGAGGCGTAGCGCTTGCCGGCGATGACGAGGGCGTCGGAGGAATCGGGCGTGGTCATCGCCGCATTATCGCATCGTGCGCGGGGCGTGGGCCGCGGGGAACACCGGGAAGGCGACGGGTGCCGTCGCGCGCATCGGCATCGTGCGGGCCGGTCGTGCTCAACCCCCGCCCAGGGCGTGCACGATCTCCACCCGGTCCCCCTCCGCCAGCGTGTGGCTGGCGTGCACGCCGCGCGGGACGATGGTGCCGTTGACCTCGACCGCGACCCGGCGACCGGCGAGGCCCTCGACATCGAGCAGTTCGGCGATGGTGGGTGCGGCCTGGAGGGCGCGGGGCTCGCCGTTGAGGGTGATGTCCATGGGCGCATTGTCCCGCCGGGCGGGCAGTGGCGCCAGTCGCCTGCACCCGGCCCCGCTGCTCCCGCCAGGGGCTGCCGGGGCGTCCGGGCCGGTAGCGATGCCGCGCTGCCGCTTGTCCGCGTGCGCCGGGCGTGGTTCGATGCCCGCCATCCGCGGGCGTACGTCCGCCGGACCGCACCTTCCCAATCGCATACCGCAAGGACGATCCATGAACCGACCCGTTCGCACCGCGCTGGCCGCGGCCCTGGCGCTCGCCGCCGCGCCCGCTTTCGCCCAGACCTATTCGCAGACCGTGTTCTTCGGCGACAGCCTGACGGACTCGGGTCATTTCCGGCCGGCACTGATCCAGTTCGCCGGTCCGCAGGCCGCCATCCTCGGCCGCTTCACCACCAACCCGGGGCTCGTGTGGGCCGAGCAGCTGGCGGACTTCTACGCCGACGCGGCCGTCGCTGCCAACCAGGGCGGTAGCAACTATGCCGTCGGCGGCGCGCGCACCGGCACCGACACTGCCAGCCCGTTCGGTCCGGTGCCGTCGGTACAGGCGCAGGTGGCCGGTTACCTGGCGGCCACCGGCGGCCAGGCCGATGCGAACGCGCTGTATGCCGTCTGGGGCGGAGCCAACGACGTGTTCGCCGCGATCGGCACCGCCGGTGCCGGCGGCGACCCGGCGCCGGTGATCGGCCAGGCCGTGGCCGCTCAGATCGGCGCGATCGGCACGCTGCAGGCGGCCGGCGCGCGTTACGTGCTGGTGCCGACGGTGCCCGACATCGGCCTGACCCCAGGCTTCCGCGCCCAGGGCCCGGGCGCCCAGGCCGCCGGCACCCAGTTGTCGATGGCCTACAACAACGCGCTCTTCGCCGGCCTGGCCCAGGCGGGCCTGCGGGTCATTCCGCTGGACACCTTCAGCCTGTTCCAGGAGGTGGTGGCCAATCCGGGCGAATTCGGCTTCAGCAACATCACCGGCACCGCCTGCCAGCCGCAGATCACCGCGCAGTCGCTGACCTGCAACCCCAGCACCTACGTGACCCCGGATGCGGCCGACGAGTATGCGTTCGCCGACGGCGTGCACCCCACCGCCAATGCCCACACGATCATTGCCGACTACGCCATCTCCGTGCTGGAAGGGCCGCGCCAGGTGGCGATGCTGCCCCATGCCCAGCAGCTGGCCGGGCGCACGCGCAGCGAGCGGGTGGCGAGCCA
Organism: Novilysobacter viscosus; assembly: GCF_046600715.1. Classification (NCBI taxonomy): domain Bacteria; kingdom Pseudomonadati; phylum Pseudomonadota; class Gammaproteobacteria; order Lysobacterales; family Lysobacteraceae; genus Novilysobacter; species Novilysobacter viscosus. Next base: position 297,077 of record NZ_JBJMAV010000002.1, on the reverse strand, counting down.
GTGGCGGGGCGTCTCCACGGGCGAGGCCGGCCTGCGGGCATGGGCCGACCTGCGCGGTGACTACCAGAAGTTCGACGAGGGCGCCGGCGCGATGATCGAAGGCGAAGGCGGTGGCGCCGGCCTGCTGGCCGGGCTCGGCTGGAGCAGTGGCAACGTCCACCTCGGCGGCTTCCTGGGCGCCGGTTCGCAGACGCTCAAGTGGGGCCAGCGTCGCGGCGAGTTCTCCTTCGACGACACCACCCTGGGTGCATACGCCGGCTGGCGCGGCGGCAACGCCTGGGTGGGCGTGCAGGCCAGCACCAGCAAGGGCGAATACGACACCGAGCGTCGCGTCGATCTCGGCCCGGCCACCCGCGTGCACCGTGCCTCGGCCGACGGCGACAACCTGACCGTCGCCCTGGACGCGGGCTGGCGCTTCGACCACGGCAGCTTCAGCCATGGGCCGGTGGTCTCGCTGGTCTCGCAGCGCATCGACATCGACGCCATGGTCGAGGACCAGCCGGCGTTGTCGACCTCGCTGGCCTACCCCGAGCGCGAGATCGACTCGCTGGTGGGCAGCGTGGGCTGGCAGGTAGTCGCCCAGATGGGCGGGCATTTCGCGCCGTACGCGCGCCTGACCTGGGACCGCGAGTTCGAGGAGCACGACGAGGAAGTCTTCGCGCAGCTGCAGTCGATGCCGGGTGCGGCGCCGTACGCGGTGCCGGGCCTGGAGCTGGACGAGGACTACGGCACGATCATGCTGGGTGCCCGCACCCTTCTCTTCGGGCTGGAGGTCGACGCCGGCCTGGCCGGCTCGGTCGCGCGCGAAGGCACCGACGGCGTGGGCGTGTTCCTCAACGTGGGACGCGGCTTCTGACGGAAGCGGCCGGCGCGATTGCGGCGCGTTGCCAGTAGGCGCGCGCCGGAATAGACTTCCGGGCGTGCGGGTGTAGTTCAATGGTAGAACTTCAGCTTCCCAAGCTGATAGCGTGGGTTCGATTCCCATCACCCGCTCCAACTTGCACGGCGGCCTTGTCCTTCGGGACCCGGTCGCCGTTTTCGTTGGGCCCCCACTTCCGTGCCGCGCATTGGCGCGTCGCGCCTTTCGATCCACACAGGCGGTATCGGCATGACGCAGGGAGCATCGCCGGGGACCATCGTCCTGGGCTGGCGCGAGTGGGTATGCCTGCCGGGCCTGGGGCTGCCTGCCGTGCGCGCCAAGGTGGACAGTGGGGCGCGCAGTTGCGCGCTGCACGTGGATACGCATTGGCGTTTCACCGACGGCGGCGTGCCGTGGGTGGGCTTCCGGGTGGCACCCGGCACCGGCGCGTCGATCCAGGCCTGTGCCCCCGTGCTGGAGGAGCGCGAAGTGACCGACTCGGGCGGCCACCGCAGCCGCCGGGTATTCCTGCGCGCCACCTTGCGGCTGGCGGGGGTCGAACGCGAAGTCGACATCAACCTTTCCGATCGCCGCGGCATGCTGTTCCCCATGTTGCTGGGCCGCACCGCGATGGCCGGGGCGTTCACGGTCGACCCGGCACGCTCGTTCCTCCACGGCCGTCCCTCCGGCGACGCGGTCCCATCACTGAAGAAGCCCCGATGAAGCTGGCGATCCTGTCGCGCAACACCAAGCTCTACTCCACCCGCCGTCTGGTGGAGGCCGCGCGCGAGCGCCGCCACACGGTGCGGGTGCTGGATCCGTTGCGCTGCTACATGCGCATCGACTCCGACGGCTTCGAGATGCACTACAAGGGCACCGGCATCGCCGGCTACCACGCCGTGATCCCGAGGGTGGGGGCTTCGATCACGCGCTATGGCACCGCGGTGCTGCGGCAGTTCGAACTGATGGGCACGTTCACGCCCAATCCGTCCGATGCCGTGCTGCGCGCACGCGACAAACTGCGCAGCCACCAGATGCTGGCCGCGCAGGGCATCGGCATGCCGGCGACGGTGTTCGGCGACAACCCCGACGATACCGCCGACCTGCTGTCGATGCTCGGCCCGCCGCCGCACGTGATCAAGCTCAACGAGGGCACCCAGGGCGCGGGCGTGATGCTGACCGAAAAGCTCTCGGCGTCGAAGGGCGTGATCGAGGCACTGCGCGGGCTGTATGCGCAGTTCCTGGTGCAGGAATTCGTCGCCGAGGCCAAGGGCGCGGACCTGCGCTGCTTCGTGGTGGGTGGCAGGGTGGTCGCGGCGATGAAGCGTCAGGCGCCCAAGGGTGACTTCCGCTCCAACCTGCACCGCGGGGGGCACGCCAAGGGCGTGACCGCCACGGCGGCCGAACAGGACGTGGCGATCCGCGCCGCACGCGTGCTCGGGCTGGGGGTGGCCGGCGTCGACCTGATCCGGTCCGCCCGCGGACCGCTCGTGCTGGAGGTCAACGCCTCCCCGGGCCTGGAGGGCATCGAGGATGCTTCCGGCGTGGACGTGGCCGGTGAAATCGTCGATTACGTAGCCCAGCGCTACAAGCGGCTTGCGGCCAAGCGCGCCGCGACCCGGGCTCAGTAAGCCGCGGAAGCGCTCCGCCGGGGCGGCAGGGGGTCGGCGCGCCTTTTAGCGATTCCTTAACGCCGCGCTTAACGACCGTTTAATCGCCCCCGGCGTAGCGTCTCCGGACCGCAGCACCGCTGGCTCCTCGGACACCAGCAGTTTCGGTATCGGGGCAATACCCTTTTGACCCAGGCGCGTGGCCCGCGCCTGGGTTTTTTGTGGTCGCGTGCCGTACATCCTTCCAAGGTCCCGGAGGCCGTTCTGCCACGCGATCCACCGGGGCGAGGGCTCGCCGGCACCCTGGCCATGGGCGTCTGGCAGAATCCCCGGATTGCCGGCCCGCACGCCACGTCGACCCGACCCTTGTCACGCTGCCGCGGTCGACCCCCCACCCAGGAACCCCCCAAATGCGCATCCTCGTCATTGAAGACAACCAGGACATTGCCGCCAACCTCGGCGATTTCCTAGAAGACCGTGGGCACACTGTCGACTTCGCCGCCGACGGCATCACCGGACTGCACCTTGCGGTTGTCCACGACTTCGATGCGATCGTGCTCGACCTCAACCTGCCCGGCCTGGACGGCCTGGAGGTCTGCCGCAAGCTGCGCAACGAAGCACGCAAGCAGACCCCGGTACTGATGCTGACCGCGCGTGACAGCCTGGACAACAAGCTGGCCGGCTTCGACTCCGGCGCGGACGATTACCTGATCAAGCCGTTCGCGCTGCAGGAAGTTGAAGTGCGGCTCAATGCGCTGGCGCGGCGCGGCAAGGGCGTGCAGACGCGCGTGCTCAACGCCGCGGACCTGGAGTACAACCTCGACACGCTGGAGGTCCGCCGGCAGGGCAAGCTGCTGCAACTCAACCCCACTGCGCTGAAGATCCTGCAGGCGCTGATGGAATCCAGCCCGGCCGTGGTCACCCGGCAGGAACTCGAGACCCGGGTGTGGGGCGAGGAGCTGCCCGATTCCGACAGCCTACGCGTGCACATCCATGGTCTGCGGGCGGTGGTCGACAAGCCCTTCCCGACGCCGTTGATCCAGACCCGCCACGGCATCGGGTACCGCATCGCCGAAGTCGATGCCGGAAGCTGAAGCCGCGCCGCGGGCACCGCAGCGGCGGCGCCCGCGCTACCGCCGCCAGCTCCGCAGCCGCATCATCCTGGCCTTCGTGCTGTTGGGCTTCGGCCTGACCGCGCTGTTCGCGTTCGCGACCAACTGGACCCGCAACCGGGTCGAGACGGAGCTGGTCGAGGACGTGATGAACAGCAACATCGACGAGTATGCGCGGCAGTACTACTCCGCCCCGGACCGCCAACCCGAAATCCAGGTCCAGCAGATGTATGCGCGGCACGTGCGCCGGGAGCGCTTCGAGGAGCTCAGGGCCGAGGAGCCGGACTGGTACGAGCTGTCCGACGGGATCCACAACATCAGCGGCACCGACGAAAACGGCGAACCGTTCGCCTACAAGCTGGCCGTGCGCAAGACGCCGGACGAGTGGTTTTTCCTGGCCTATGACATGACCCAGGCCATGCGTGGCGAGGAGCAGTTCAATCGGGCGATCTTCAGTTCGGTGGTGGTGTTCACCCTGCTCTCGCTGCTGGTGGGGTGGTGGGCAGCGTCGCGGGTGATGAGCCCGGTGTCGGAACTGGCGCGGCGCCTGAAACTGTCGGGCCGAAGCGCCCAGCCCGAAGCGCTGGCCGCGCACTTCCCCGGCGACGAAGTGGGCCAGTTGGCGGAGGCGCTGGACGATTACGCCGCGCGTCTCACCGACGTGGTCCAGCGCGACCGGGAATTCAACGCCGATGTCAGCCATGAGCTGCGAACGCCCCTTGCGGTGATCAAGGGCGCGGTCGAGCTGCTGCTGTCGCGCCCCGACGTCGACGAGAAGACGCGCAACCGGCTGCTGCGCATCCAGCGCGCCGAGCAGCAGTGCACCGACCTGATCAGCGCGTTGCTGCTGTTGTCACGCGACGAGCGCGGACACGGTGCCACCGACGTGGGAAAGGTCGCCGACCAGTTGCTGGATGCGCACCGCGCGCAGATCGTCGGCAAGAGCCTGGAACTGCGGATCGAAGGCGAGCGGGGGCTGGTGGTGGACGCACCCGAGGCCGCGGTCGCGGTCGCGCTGGGCAATCTGATCGGCAACGCGGTGAAGTACACCCCGTCGGGCGCGGTGGTGGTGCGCCTGCATGCAGGCGAGGTGGAAGTGGTCGATTCGGGTCCGGGGCTCAGCCCCGAAGACGCCGCCAAGCTGTTCGAACGCGGCTACCGCGGTACCCACGCCGGCCATTCGCAGGGTGGCGGGATCGGCCTTTCGATCGTACGCCGCCTGTGCGCCCTGTATGGCTGGAACGTGCGCGTCGCTCCCGGCCAGGTGCAGGGCGTCGTCGCCACGCTCACGTTTTCCGAAACCCGGCCCGGCCCGTAGGAGCGGCTCCAGCCGCGATGCGTCCCGGATGGGCAAGTGCCAGCCCCGGGCGATCGGTCATTCCTCCAGCGGCTCCAGCCAGCCGTGCCGGTCGGGCGTAGTTCCATCGAACAGGCCGAAGAACATGTCCTGGATGCGCCGGGTGAGCGGGCCCGGCTTGCCGGCCCCCACCGCACGTCCGTCTACCGAACGGATCGGCGTGATCTCGGCGGCGGTTCCGCACATGAACAGCTCGTCGCACAGGTACAGGTATTCGCGAGGCAAGTCGCGTTCGATGACCTCGATCCCGGCATCCCGTGCCAGGTGGATGATCGAATTGCGGGTGATGCCGTTGAGCAGCGCGGCGCTGACCGGCGTGGTATGGAGCGCGCCGTCGATCACCAGGAACAGGTTCTCGCCGGCACCCTCGCTGAGCAGGCCGGTGGAGGCCAGGGCGATGCCTTCGCCGAAGCCAAGGCGGCGCGCTTCCCGCGCCACCAGCTGTCCGGACAGGTAGTTGCCACCCGCTTTGGCGCCGGCGGGGAGGGTGTTGGGGGCAAAGCGCTGCCAGCTCGAAACGCAGGCGTCGATGCCGTCGTCCAGCACGCCCTCACCCAGGTACGGGCCCATGTGCCACGCGGCAACGGCCACGTCGATGGGCGTATCGGCCGAGAGCCCGAACCCCCCCAGGCCGCGGAACGCAACCGGGCGCAGGTAGGCCTGCGCCAGCCCATTGCGCGAGACCACCGCGCGGCAGGCGCTGTTGATCTCCTCCAGCGTGTAGGGAATCACCATCTCGTAGATGCGCGCCGATGCCAGCAGGCGACGGGTGTGGTCGCTCAGGCGGAAGACCGCGGGGCCGGCCGGCGTCTGGTAGCAGCGGATTCCTTCGAACACCGAGGAGCCGTAGTGCAGCGCATGCGCCATCACGTGGGTGGTGGCCTCGGCCCACGGCTTGATCGCGCCGTTGTGCCAGATCCATTCGGGGTAGTGCATGGGGGCGGTTCCTTCGGGAATCAGCCGCGTATTGTGCCCGGGCTCGCGACGCTTGGGCCGACGGCATGACGGTCGGGGCCCGGGGCCCCCGCCGGCGTCAGCCCCGCAGCCACCAGCACCCCAGGTGCCGCTGCAGGCCGAAGGTGGTGGTCGATGGCGTGCTTCCATTTGCCAGCGTCTGCTCCACGCGCAGGCCGATGGGCAGTTGGCGCACGCTGGCCTGGGGGTAGTAGGAGCCGTCCAGCCCCGCGGGTGTCGCCGGCATGACCGGGATGATGTCGACCAGCGGCCGCTGGGTTATCGCATCCAGGCGGTCAAGGATCGAGTAGCCCGTGCGTCCGGACATCCCGGTCCAGTGGTAGACCGCGGCCAGCCGGTTCGGATCGCGCGAATCGATTGCGGACGTGACCTCGAACAGCAGATCCTGCAGGTTGCGCGCGCAACCGCCCTGGTGCAGGCGGAGGGTCGCGCCGGGGGATGCGGTCGTGCGGCGGCGTTCCACCGCGCCGATGTCACGGCATTGGCGGTCGGTGAATACGCGCGTGCCGCTCGGGTCCATGCATTCGCGGACCTGTGCGCTTGCCGACGGGAACGGCGCCGCCCAGGACAGGGCGCCTGCAAGGGCAACCGACGCGAAGGCGACGAACTTCGGCTGGGCGGAAGCGGGACGGGCTGCCATCGGAGCAGCCTAACGGCGCCCGCAGGGGGTGAGAAGTGCGGCGGTCACGCGCAATGAAGCGCAAGTGAGGTCCGTTCAGCTGCCCGGCCCCATGCAAGGCGGCAAGAAGTGCGCACCGCAGCGCCCGGGGACGGTCAGCGGCTGCCCGGTCAGAAGCGTACGAAGTAGCACCCCTGGTGGCGATAGACATCGAAATCCACCACCGAGCGATCGGCGCCGTGTCCGAAGCTGAGCTGCATGATCCCGGCGCTGCCGGTGCTCGCCAGCGGTGCGCTGGCATCGGCAAACGAAGCGAGGCCACCGATCTGGGCATTGAAGTACTGGGCGTGTACCAGCGGCAGCCGGGTCAGGCGATCAAGGCGCTCCAGCGTGGCCTGGCCCTGCTGGTTGTTCATGCCCGTCCAGTGGTAGCTCTCCGCCACGCGGTTGACATCGTTCAGTGCCAGCGCGCCCTGGAGGTCCATCGACAATTGGGTCGTAGAGCGGGCGCACCCGCTGGCCGCCGAGCGGCGTCCCACCGGCGCCAGGGGCGCAATGGCGTCTTGATTGGCGTAGGCGTCGCCGGACGGTGCGGCAACGCGGTCCTCGCGAGCAAGGCGGGTCAGCAGTTCTCCCGACATCGGCGCCGCCTGCGCACCGAACATGCCGCAGGGCTTGTCGGTGTAGACCGTGGTGCCATCTTCCGCCTGGCAACGCTGGATGCCATTGCCCGCGGCAATGACGGCCGGGGCGATGGGCATGGCGGCAAGCGAGAGGGCCAGGGCGGATGCGAGTACGGTTCGGGTATTCATGGCGGCGAGCAACACGTTCGGGGGACGTGTCAATGGTTGCCGCCGGTCCGTCAATGCGTTGTGGCAAAAAGGGCCGTGGGACTGAACACTGCTGCAACTCAGCGCAGGCGGTCGAGCACGTTAAGCGTGGGTTTCGCCAGATTGAGCGTGTAGAAATGCAACGCCGGCGCGCCACCGTCCAGCAGGCGCCGGCACAGTTGCGCGACCACGTCGGCGCCGAATGCGCGGATGCTGTCGACGTCGTCGCCATACGCCAGCATGCGCTGCGCGACCCAACGGGGGATCTCGGCCCCGCACAGGTCCGAGAAGCGTCGGATCTGGCTGAAATTGGAAATCGGCATGATCCCGGGGACGATCGGGATGTCGATTCCAAGGGCCCGCACATCGTCGACGAAGCGGAAGTACGCGTCGGCGTTGTAGAAGTACTGCGTGATCGCACCGTTGGCGCCGGCGTCGACCTTGCGCTTGAAGTGGCCCAGGTCGGCATGTGCGTCCCGGGCCTGCGGGTGCGTTTCCGGGTAGGCGGCGACTTCCAGGTGGAAGTGGTCGCCGGTCTCCTTGCGGATGAACTCGACCAGCTCGCTGGCGTAGCGCAGGTCGCCGGGGCTGACCATGCCCGATGGCAGGTCGCCGCGGAGCGCAACCAGCCGGCGGGCACCGAGGGCGCGGTAGAGCTTGAGCAGGCCCCGGATTTCCTCGCGAGAGCCCCCCATGCAGGTGATATGGGGCGCGGCGGACAGGGAGTATTCCCGTCCGAGGCGCTGGATGGCTTCGGGCGTGTGGCTGAGCGTAGAGCCGCCTGCGCCGAAGGTGACACTGACGTACTCGGGCGACTCCCCCCTGAGCCGCCGGACGCTCCTGTCCAACTGCACCCGCTGCTCGTCGGTCTTGGGCGGATAGAACTCGAAGCTGATGGGAGTCATTCGATGCGCGCAGGGCCAGGGAGTTTCGGCAATATATCGCTTCATCGCGATGAATGTAAACACGCCGTCCGTCCATCGGATTACCGCATGCGCGGTCCCCCATGCCCGGTGGAGCGGCTCCAGCCGTGATGCTGGTAGAGGTTCCTCGAGATCCCGGTCCCAGGGGTCGAGGGCGAGCCAGATTCAGCTTTCAGCAAGCGAGCATTCACGGGTCAAAAAAAACGGGCGCCCTGGGGCGCCCGCTTTCAGCGAGATTGCAGCTGGCTCAGTAGCGGTAGTGCTCGGGCTTGTACGGGCCTTCGACCGGCACGCCAAGGTAGTCGGCCTGGTCCTTGGTCAGCGTCGTCAGCTTCACGCCGATCTTCTCCAGGTGCAGGCGCGCGACTTCCTCGTCGAGCTTCTTGGGCAGCAGGTAGACCTGGTTGCCGTACGTCTCCTTGTTGGCCCACAGGTCGATCTGCGCCAGCGTCTGGTTGGCGAAGGAGTTGGACATCACGAAGCTGGGGTGGCCGGTGGCGCAACCCAGGTTCACCAGGCGGCCCTCGGCCAGCAGAAAGATGCTGTTGCCGCCCTCGAAGGTGAACTTGTCGACCTGCGGCTTGATGTTGGTCTTCTGCACGCCCTTGAGCGTATACAGCGCATCGACCTGGATCTCGTTGTCGAAGTGGCCGATGTTGCAGACGATCGCCTGGTCCTTCATCGCCTTCATGTGCTCGACGGTGATGATGTCCTTGTTGCCGGTCGTGGTGACGTAGATGTCGCCACGGCCAAGCGTGCTCTCGATGGTGTTGACCTCGAAGCCTTCCATCGAAGCCTGCAACGCGCAGATCGGATCGATCTCGGTCACCACCACGCGTGCACCGTAGGCCTGCAGCGAGTGCGCCGAGCCCTTGCCCACGTCGCCGTAACCGCAGACCACTGCGACCTTGCCCGCGAGCATCACGTCCATCGCGCGCTTGAGGCCGTCGGCCAGCGACTCGCGGCAGCCGTAGAGATTGTCGAACTTGCTCTTGGTCACCGAGTCGTTGACGTTGATCGCGGGCACCAGCAGCTTGCCCTGCTCGGCCAGCTGGTACAGGCGGTGGACGCCGGTGGTGGTTTCCTCGGACACGCCCTTCCAGTCGCGCACCACGGTGGTCCAGAAGCCCTGGCGCTCGGCGTGGACGCGCTTGAGCAGGTTCTTGATCACCTGCTCCTCGTGGCTGCCCGAGGCGCTGTTGACCCAGCTGTCGTCGCCCTTCTCGAGCTCGAAACCCTTGTGGATCAGCAGGGTCACGTCGCCGCCATCGTCCACCACCAGCTGCGGGCCGAGGAAACCGCCCTTGCCGTCGGGGAAGCTCAGCGCGGCCAGGGTCTGGTCCCAGTACTCCTCCAGCGTCTCGCCCTTCCAGGCGAAGACCGGGGTGCCGGTCTCGGCGATGGCGGCGGCGGCATGGTCCTGGGTCGAGAAGATGTTGCACGACGCCCAGCGCACGTCGGCGCCGATGTCCTTCAGGGTCTCGATGAGCACCGCGGTCTGGATGGTCATGTGCAGCGAGCCGGTCACGCGCACGCCCTTCAGGGGCGCTTCGGACGCGTACTTGCGGCGGATCGACATCAGGCCCGGCATCTCGTGCTCGGCGATGTCGATTTCCTTGCGGCCCCAGTCGGCCAGGGAAATATCCGCGATCTTGTAGTCGCCTTCAGTGGAGAAGGTCTTGGGTACTGCATTCATGGTGTAGCTCCGATTTGGTGAGCCGGCACGCGGTGCGGGCTCGTGCGAGTGACTCGCAGCAATCGGGCGCGGTTGAGGGTGCCTCCCACCGAGCCTGATCCCTTGCCCGCGTGGCGGGCCGGACTTGCAGCGCCCCTCGGCGGGGTGGTGGCACGGATCCGTTGCGGAGCCGGCCGGCGGCCATTCTACAGCGAGGCGCGCGCGGTGGCGAAGACGGATCCCCGACCAGCGCCCGCCGTTGGGCTGGCGTTGGCGGCGTGGAGCCTGGGTGCTGCGGGGCAGCCGCAGGCACGCCAGTGGGAGTCACCAGTCGGCCGGCTTGTAATCCTTCAGGAACTGCCCCCACACATGCTCGCCGCTGTTGAGGCCGGCGATGATCGGGTCAACGATGCGGGCGGCGCCATCGATGATGTCGAGCGGCGGGTGGAAGCGCTCTTCCCGGATCTTGCGGGCGGCGATCTCGACCGGGTCCTCGTCGGTCACCCAGCCGGTGTCGACCGAATTCATGTGGATGCCGTCGCCGTGGTAATCGGCCGCCACGGTGCGCGTCATCATGTTGAGCGCGGCCTTGGCCATGTTGGTGTGCGGGTGGCGGGTGGTCTTGAAGTTACGATAGAACTGCCCCTCCACCGCGGACACGTTGACGATGTGCTTGTCACGATTTGCGGTGCGCAGCATCAACGGCTTCAACCGCGCGTTGATGATGAACGGCGCGATCGCGTTGACCAGCTGGGTTTCCAGCAGCTCCACGGACGGGACCTCGTGCATGAGCAGGCGCCACGAGTTGCGCCCGCGCAGGTCGACCTGCTGCAGGTCCTGGTCGAGGCGGCCTTGGGGAAACAGGTGTTTCTGGCCCAGCATTTCTTCCGCCAGCAGCGGCACCTGCGACAGCTCCGCCGAACGGGTGAGTCCCGCCGCGCCGGCGGTCCCGCGGCCGTCGCCCAGCTGCGGTGCGGAAGCGGCGGCCTCCGGCAGCAGGTCGTGGCTGCGCAGGCCTTCGTAGTTGCCGATGAGCCGGCGGATGTCGGCGGGCATGTCCTCCAGCGCGGCGGTCTCGCCGGCCATCATGTGTGCGTAGAACTCCGGCGGGCGGCGCACGGTCTGGCAGGCGTTGTTGATGATGAAGTCCAGCCGCGGGCGCGTCGCGGTCAGCTCACTGCAGAAGGCTTCGACACTGGGCGTGTGCCGCAGGTCCAGTCCGAACACCTCGAGGCGGTGGCCCCATTCGGCGAAGTCGGGCTCCTGCGAGTAGCGCGCGGCCGAGTCGCGGGGAAACCGGGTGGTGACGATCAGTTCCGCCCCAGCGCGCAACAGCTTCAGGCCGGCTTGGTAGCCGATCTTGACGCGGCCGCCGGTCAGCAGCGCGACGCGACCGGTGAGGTCGGCCAGCTCCGTCCGCTTGGCGAAATTGAAGTCCGCGCACGTCGGGCACAACTGGTCGTAGAAGTGGTGGACCCGGGTGTACTTCTGCTTGCAGACGTAGCAGTGCAGGAGTTCGGGCGACTCACGATCAGCGTGGTGGGCGGCGGGCTGCTCGCCCTGCGGCCCGAAGCCTTCTGGTACGAAATAGTTAGGTGTGGTGAACACCGGGCGCCGGCGCAGGGTGCGGATGCCGGTGCTGTCGAGCAGCGCGTCGGAACGCCGGATGTTCTCGGCGTTGCGCTCGCGCTCCAGCGCCTTCAGCTTCAGCCGGCGGGCGCCCGGCTCGGGATGGTAGACCTGCGCCACCACCCGGTGCAGGCGGCTGCGGTCCTCGGCAGGCAGAGCATCGAGCAGCGTGCGGTCGGCGGCGATGGATTCGAGCAGGTCCAGTGCGGTGCGCAGGCGCTGGTGCAGGGTCGGGTGGGTGTCACGCATGGCTACGGTGTGGTCCGTGATCGTTCGGAAATGGTGTGTGGAGCGGGGCGCGCCAGGCGCGTGCCGCGGGCGATGGGCGCAAGCTTGGTACGCATCAAAGCGCCAATACGGACTCGGTATCCCCGGCGTCCAGCGCGTTCATGTAGCCCAGCACCAGGTCGCGGGTGCGGTAACGGCCAAAGGCACGCTCTTCCTGGGCACGGACGATGGGGAAGGTGTCCAGCACGTAGGCGGCTTCCGCCCGGTCCATGCCGTAGAGGTTGAAGTACAGCGCGTCGGCCTGGCTGGTGGTGGCCTGGCGGATCAGGTCGGTCCAGCCCAACGTCCTCAGCACCGGAACGATGACTTCGTCCTCGGTCTGTGCCTCATTCAGGCTTTCCGCGTTTTCAAGGTCCGGACGGAGGCGCGCCAGAGCATCGCGGAACGCCAAAAATCCGGTTTCGGCGTCCATCCAGCCACGGGTGTGGCGGATGCCTTCGCGCAGGAAATCGCTGGTGAAAAGTAGTCCGTGCATTGGATCCCCTTGCGCGTGCCGGGCAAGGGTAGCGGGTTGGCGCTGGGGCGTCGCCCCTGACACCACATCGCAGGTCCGTTCAACGTGGTGCTACTGGCCGGTACTCGCCGCGGTCGCCAAAGCGTCGGCCCTGCAGGTCCGTATTGGCGCACAGCCGGCCTTCGCACAGGATCACATCGGCGCGGTCGCAAGCCTGCAGCACCTAAATGGAAACGGACCGCGATGCGGTCCGTTTCGGTGAAGCAATAGCGCACTCACCCAGATCCCTCCCAGCAAGCGGAGAGGAGGTCGAAAGCGGCGGACTTAAAGCTTCGCGGCCTTGCGCAGCTCGTCGGCGCGGTCGGTCTTCTCCCAGGAGAAGGCCGTGGCCTTCTGGGTGACACCGGCCCCGTCGACGTAGCTGACGTCCTGCGGCTTGCGGCCGAAGTGGCCGTACGCCGCGGTCGAACGGTAGATCGGGTGGATCAGGTCGAGCATCTTGACGATGCCGTACGGGCGCAGGTCGAAGTGCTTGCGGATCAGCTTCTCGATCTTGTCGTCGCTGATCTTGCCGGTGCCGAAGGTGGTGACCGAGATCGAAGTCGGCTCGGCAACGCCGATGGCGTAGCTCAGCTGCACCTCGCACTTGTCCGCCAGGCCGGCGGCAACGACGTTCTTGGCGACGTAACGCGCGGCGTAGGCCGCCGAACGGTCGACCTTCGACGGGTCCTTGCCGGAGAACGCGCCGCCACCGTGGCGCGCCATGCCGCCGTAGGTGTCGACGATGATCTTGCGGCCGGTCAGGCCGCAGTCGCCCACCGGCCCGCCGATCACGAAGATGCCGGTCGGGTTGATGTGGATCTTGTTCTTGGGCAGCGACTCCATCCACTTCTTCGGCAGCACCGGCTTGAGGATGTGCTCGCGCACCGCCTCGACCAGGTCCTTCTGCTTGATGCCCGGGTCGTGCTGCGTCGACAGCACCACCGCGTCGAGGCCGACGATCTGGTTGGCGTTGTCGTAGCGAAGGGTGACCTGGCTCTTGGCATCCGGGCGCAGCCACGGCAGCGGCGAGTTCTTCTTCTTGCGCACCTTGGCCTGCTGCTCGACCAGCCGGTGGCTGTAGTAGATCGGCGCGGGCATGAACTCCGGCGCCTCGTTGCAGGCATAGCCGAACATCAGGCCCTGGTCGCCCGCGCCCTGCTCCTCGGGCTTCTTCTGCTTCTTCTGGCTGCCGTCCACGCCGGCGGCGATGTCCGGCGACTGCTTGCCGAGCATGTTGATGATCGCGCAGGTGTGGCCATCGAAGCCGACGTCGGAGTTGTCGTAGCCGATCTCGTTGATCACGCCACGCGCCAGCGCCTCGATGTCGACCCACGCCGAGGTGGTCACCTCGCCGGCGACGATCGCCGCGCCCGTCTTCACCAGCGTCTCGCAGGCCACGCGTGCGCGCTTGTCCTGGGTCAGGATCGCGTCGAGAACGGCATCGGAGATCTGGTCGGCGATCTTGTCCGGGTGGCCTTCGGAAACGGATTCGGAGGTGAACAGGTAGCTGGACATCGGCGTCTATATCCTTGCATCGGGATAAAAGGATGGGCGCGAATCATACAGGTTCGGCCCGCGGGTCGCATGGGCGGCCGATTCTGCGCGACGGCGGGTTTGCGAGCGGTTAAGACGCGTTGCTGGAGGGCGGCCGCCGACGTCGCTGGGTAGCATGCGGGGATGGACTCGATGACCCAGATTCTCCTTGGTGCCGCGGTCACCGCCGCCATCGCCCCGCCCGGACACCGCAGGGCCGCCCTGCTGGCCGGTGCCGCGCTGGGCACGCTGCCGGACCTGGACGTGCTGCCCATCGCCCTGATGACCGACAACCCCGTCGAGCGCATGACGTGGCATCGCGGCGCCACCCATTCGCTGCTGGTGCTGCCGTTCGTTGGATGGGCGATCTGGGCCTGGCTGCGGCGACGTGGCGGGCGGGTGGCCGCGTCCCCGCGGCGCTGGCTCTGGGCGATCCAGGCGGCCTTGCTGACGCACCCGCTGCTGGATGCCTTCACCGTCTACGGCACACAGTTGCTATGGCCGTTGCCGGTGCGGCCGGCGATGTGGTCGAGCCTGTTCATCATCGACCCGATGTACACCGTATGGCTGCTCCTGGCGTGCCCGATCGCTTGGTGGGCGTCGCAGCGCCCGCTCGCGGGCCAGGCCCTGGTGGCAGGGTTGGCGTTGAGTTCGTTGTACCTGGGGGTGTCGATGGTCGCCAAGGCCAGCGTGGAGCGTTCGGCGTCGGAGTCGCTCGCGTCGCTGGGGCTGGCCGACGCACCGCGCTTCAGCGTGCCCATGCCCTTCAACACGTTGCTGTGGAGGGTGGTGGCAATGACGCCGGAGGGGTTCGTCGAGGGGGAGCGCTCCCTCGTGGCCGACACGGGTCCGATGGATTTCGTGCACTACCGCTCGGATGTGCGCGCGCTGGGCCAGGTCGCGGGGCTGCCGGCGGTGCGCGAGCTCCACTGGTTCAACCGGGGCTTCATGAAGGCAGAACAGCGCAATGGCCGGTTGGTCCTGTCGGACCTGCGCATGGGGGCCGAGCCGGACTACACCTTCCGCTTCGCGGTGGCGGCCCCGGGGCCCCGGGGCTGGGAAGCGATCCCGCCCGAGCAGGTGGAATGGCCGTGGCAGGCGCGACGGCGCCTGGCGGCGATGTGGCAGCGTATCTGGCACCAGCCGGCCGTGCCCGGTGCCGCGGCAGGGCATGCCGCGACGCCGGGCCGGTAGCGGCTACAGCACCGCTCGCACGTCTCCGGCAGCGTCCACCGCTACAGGGTCGTGGGGAAGCTGGAGGGGCAGGCCCACCATGAGGCGCTCGAACTGTTTCTCACCGATGGCCTGCTTGATGCGCGCGGCACTGCGGGCATAGGTGAAACGGTACTCGGCGTAGGGGGTGCGGTTGCCCAGCACCATTCGGACCTTGCGCTCGCTCAGTCCGCTCTCCCTCGCCACGTGTTCGATCTGGGCCTGGCTGGCCACGGCAGGCGCCGAGGCGAGGAGGAGTGCGGTGCACACGCTGGTTGCCACGACTGCAATCCTGGTTTTCATGGGATCTCCGGTCGGTAGTTCGCCGGGACGGGGCGACCCTTCGTCGCCCATGGGGGCGTCCCGGCGAACCCGATCCTCCCGCGCGGCCGGCACGTGCACATGCGCCGAAGGCGGGAGTGACTTCCGGGGGCTTTTCCAGGCACGTTCCTAGCGGGCGGGTCGAGGCACGGCCCAGCCTGCCGCTGCCCGCTGCCCGCTGGCCTTGGCCCGGGCGGATCAGTAGACGACCGCGCGCGCCTGCACGAAGGAGTAGAAGAACACCGCGTCCGGGTCGTTCTGGACCTGTCGCATTTCCTGGCGCACGCCGTCCACCGTTTCCAGGTCGACCTTGCCTTCGGCCAGCAGGGGGTCGGCGGCCGAAAGCAGCAGTTCTTCCCAGAACGCGATCATGGCCTTGCGTCGCGCCGGCTCGCGGTTGTCGAAGTGGAAGGTCTTGATCTCTGTCGTGACGTCGCGGAAGCCGCCAGCCAGCAACAGGTTGCCCAGCTTGGCGCCGACGAACGGGTCGCCGCCGCTGTCGATCTGGAAGTCGTTGAATGCCATCCAGTAGCGCCACACGTTGGGCGAGTACGGGTCGAGCAGGAACGAGGCGTTCATCACCTCGGTTACGTAGACCACCGAACCGGGCGCCAACACCCGGCGTACCTCGCTCAGTACCCGTGCGGGGGAGGGCACGTGTTCCAGCACCCAGCACAGGAAGGCTGCATCGAAACTGCGCGGTTCGAACGCCAGGTCGCTGGCGTCGGCCTGGTGGATCGCATACCGCCCCTCCAGCCAGGACATGCTGCCGAGGTTGGCCCGGGCGGCCCCGATCTGCGCCTCGTTGAGGTCAACGCAGGTGGCGTGCAGGTCGGGGAAACGTCGGAGCAGGATCTCGGTCTGCGCACCCACGCCGCTGCCGACCTCAAGCAGCCGCTTGGCGCCGGTGTAGTCGATGTTTCGGAAGATCGTCGACTCGGCGAGCCGGGCCTGTTTGACCAGGCGGGCCTGCTCAGTGGCCGAGAAGCCGTGCAGGTAGGGAAAGTCGGTGGCGGAGCGGGTCGGGTCGCTCATTGCGCGTTGCTCGGAAAGGGCCGGGGTCAAGCGGCGGCAGGTAGGTCCGGCGCGATGCCGGCGATGAGTGCGTCGAAATAGTCGGCGGTCAGCTGCAGCTGGGCTGCTGCGGTTTCAGCGCGGTTGACGACGGCGCGGAAGGTCGCGTTCTCCGGGCGGTCCCTGGCGTACCACCCCAGGTGCTTGCGCGCGATGCGCACGCCGGCGAGCTCGCCGTAGAAGCGGTGCAAGTGCTCGAGGTGCCCGATCAGGATCTCGCGCACTTCGGTCAACGGGGGCGGGGGAAGCAACTGGCCGGTCGCGAGGTAGTGCGCGATCTCACGGAAGATCCAGGGCCGCCCCTGCGCGGCACGCCCTACCAGGACCGCATCGCAGCCGGTGTGGCGCAGCACCGCGGCGGCCTTGTGCGGGCTGTCGATATCGCCGTTGGCCATCACCGGGATCGACAGGGCCGCCTTGACCGCGGCGATGGTGTCGTATTCGGCGGTGCCGGTGTAGTGCTGGTCGCGGGTGCGGCCGTGCACCGCGAGCGCGGCGATGCCCGCGTCCTGGGCGATACGTGCGATTTCCAGTGCGTTGCGCTGGCCGGCCGCCCATCCCGTGCGGATCTTCAGCGTCACCGGGACGTCCACGGCGCCAACGACCGCACGCAGGATGTCGGTTACCCGCGCCGGCTCGCGCATCAGTGCCGAGCCCGCCCAGGTATTGCACACCTTCTTGGCCGGGCAGCCCATGTTGATGTCGATGATCTGCGCGCCCTGGTCGACGTTGTGCCGGGCCGCCAGCGCCATCACCGCAGGGTCGGTGCCGGCAATCTGCACGCTGACCGGATCGGGCTCGCCTTCGTGGTCCATGCGGTGGCGCGACTTGGCCGTGTTCCAGAACCGCGGGTCCGAGGTGGTCATTTCGGACACCGCCAGGCCCGCTCCCAGCTGCTTGCACAATTGCCGGAACGGCTTGTCGGTGACCCCGGCCATGGGGGCCAGGACCACGCGGGGCTCGATCAGGTGGGGGCCGATGCGCATGGCGGGGATTCTAGCGGGCGACGCTTGCCGGGTTCGCGTCAGCGGCATCGCCACGGCGCAGCACCGTCACGGCCAAGCTCACGGACTATCAAGCTCATGCACGATCGGGAAACCGCGCGCGCATCGCCGCCAGCCGTGGCATCGAGGCCGCCGCCCCCGGACTCTCGACCGACAGGGCCGCGAAGCGACCGGCAAAGCGCACGTGGGCGGCAAAGGATTGCCCGCCGCCGGCTGCGAGCCGGGCCGCGAGCGCGCCGTTGAATGCGTCGCCGGCACCGGTGCTGTCCACCGCAACCACGGGCTCGGCCGCCACCCTGTAGTAGGGATCCGAATCCCCCTGCAGGGCCGTTGCGGCGTGCGAGACGAACGCGCCCGCCTGGCCGAGCGTGACCACTACAGTGCCCTGGGGCAGCAGCGCCCGGCACGCGGCGTGGAGCACGGCATCCTCGAGCGTCGAAATGTCCGAGGCGTCGAGCCGGCCGGCGGAATGGGTGGCCAGCAGGGCGACGAACTCGGTTTCGTTGGGGGTGACGAGGTCGCAGGCCGCGAGCAGTTCCGCATCGACCGCCACGTTGGCCGGGGCCGGGTTGAGCATGGCGATCGCGCCGGCCGCTCGTGCCTGCCGCAGCGCCGCCAGCACGGCATCGCGGGGAGATTCCATCTGCGCCAGCACGACCGCAGTGCGTCGGAACACATCGTCCTGCTCCAACACGAAGTCACCCGTCAGCGCCCCGTTTGCGCCGGGCCCGATGATGATGCTGTTGCGGCCGGCAGCATCGGTGTAGATCCCGGCCGTGCCGGTCGCGGCGGTGCTGGCCTGCACGCGCAGGGCGATGCCGTCCAACGTGGCGAGCGATCGCGCCAGCGAGGCGCCGACGTCCTCACCCAGGGCGCAGACGAAGGTGGTCTCCGCCCCCGCCCGGCGTGCCGCCACGGCCTGGTTGAAACCCTTTCCCCCGGGGCCGGTGGTGTAGCTGCCGCTCAGCGTTTCGCCGGTGCGGGGCAGGTGCTCGCTGCGCCAGACGTGGTCGACGTTGAAGGAACCCACCACGACCACCGTGCCTGCCATTGCGACGGCCTCAGGCGTAGTGGCTGAGCACGCCGGCGATCGTCGCGGTCATCAGCGTCGCGATCGAGCCGCCCAGTACCGCGCGCAGGCCGAAGCGGGCAAGGTCGGCGCGGCGTTCGGGCGCCAGGCCGCCGATGCCGCCGATCTGGATGGCGATCGAGCTGAAGTTGGCGAAGCCGCACAGTGCGTAGGTAGCGATCAGCGTCCCTTGCGGGGTCAGGCTGGTGCCCGGGACACCGCCGCGGAGAATCTCCCCGAGTTGCACGTAGGCGACGAACTCGTTGAGCACGACCTTGGTGCCGATCAATCCGCCCACGGTGTTGGCGTCCTGCCACGGAACGCCGATGGCCCAGGCAAGCGGCGACAGGACGTACCCCAGCAGCGACGACAGGTCGGTGGGCCGGCCCATTGCTGCCTCCAGCCCGGTGACCTCGCCGAGCCAGACCAGCGGCGCGTTGAGCAGGGCGATCAGGGCGATGAAGGCCAGCAGCATCGCGCCGACGTTGAGCGCCAGCTTCAGGCCATCGCCCGCGCCCGCCGCCGCCGCGTCGATCACGTTGGTGGTGGTCTTCTCGACATCCATGCGCACCGTGCCCAGGGTCAGCGGTTCGCGGGTCTCGGGCACCAGGATCTTGGCGATGACCAGGGTGGCCGGGGCAGCCATGATGCTGGCGGTGATCAGGTGCTTGGCATAGAACGCCTGCTGCACCGGATCGCCGCCGCCCAGCAGCATCACGTAGGCACCCAGCACGCCGCCGGCAATGGTGGCCATGCCGCCGACCATCAGCGTCAGCAGTTCGGACTCGGTCATCCGGGCGATGTAGGGACGCACCACCAGCGGCGACTCGGTCTGGCCGATGAAGGCGTTGGCACACACGCTCAGCGTTTCCGCGCCCGACACGCGCATCACCTTGGTGATCACCCAGGCCATGCCCTGTACGACCTTCTGCATCACCCCCAGGTGGTAGAGCACGCTCATGAAGCTGGCGAAGAAGATGATCGTCGGCAACACCTGGAAGGCGAACACGAACCCGAATTTCGCCGGGTCGGTGAAGTCGCCGAAGATGAACCTCGCGCCCTCGGTGGTGAAGCCGAGCA
Source organism: Novilysobacter viscosus (assembly GCF_046600715.1). Taxonomy (NCBI): domain Bacteria; kingdom Pseudomonadati; phylum Pseudomonadota; class Gammaproteobacteria; order Lysobacterales; family Lysobacteraceae; genus Novilysobacter; species Novilysobacter viscosus. The sequence goes on along the minus strand of NZ_JBJMAV010000002.1, from coordinate 277,411 downwards.
GCTTCACGAAACCACTCGACAGGACGTCGAAGACGCTCGCGCCCCATGGGGTCAGCAACACGAATGCCGCGATCAGCAGCTGCAGCGCCATGCCGACGCCCACCAGCTTCCAGTCCACCCGCCGGCGGTTGTTGGAGAACAGCCACGCAAGCCCGACCAGCACGGCCAGGCCGAACAGGCCGAAGGCCATCCGGGTGATCACTTCCACGTCGTTCTCCCCCAAGGGCTAGGTGCCCCGGAAATCTGGTTGGGCCCGCAAAATATCGGCGCAGCCTAGAGGGCAGGAGGCCCGCCAGCAAGCGATGAGGGTGCGGCGCACGCCGCGGCGTATTCAGGTTTCCCGCGCAACCACCCGGTCACGGCCTTCGCGCTTGGCGGCCTGCAGGCGGCGGTCGGCATTGCGCAGCAGCGTCGACAGGTCGTGGCCATCGTTGGGGTAGCCGACGATGCCGGCGCTGAAACTCAGCCGCACCGGGTCGGCGCCACGCTCGGGCTCGAAAGGCGTGGCCGATACCCGCCTGCGCAGCGCGTCGACCCGTTCCCACGCGGTGCCGAGGGGCTTTCGAAGCACCAGTACGAACTCTTCGCCGCGCAGCCGCACCAGCCACTCGCGCTCGTCGGTGAACGAGGTGATGGTGGCGACCACGTGCTGCAGCGCGCGATCGCCCGCGTGGTGGCCGATGTCGTCGTTGATACGGCGGAAGTGGTCCATGTTCACCAGCGCCAGGGTGAGGCTGCCGCCTTCGTGCTCCACCGCGTCGACCAGGTGCGGCAGCCGGTGCACCAGCCAGGTCCGGTTCGGCAGCCCGGTCAGGCCATCGGTGCCCGACATTTCCACCAGTCGCTGCAGGCGGTAGACCACCATCGCGGTGATGACGGTCACGATGGCGAGCAGGATCAGGCGTTGCAGCTGGTTGCCGGGTGACGCTGTCCCGTAGTCGGTGGAGATCAGCTGCTCGGGCGATCCGGCGCCCAGCATCAGTAGCGAGGCGATCGCCGCGTACTGGACCAGGGCAAGCGCCCCGGCGAACAGCGTGGTGCGGCCATCGTTGCGCAGGGCCGTCAGCAGGATCGCCAGAACGTAACCGCACCAAACAACCACGCTGTTCAGGCCGGCCGGCAGGTGGTGCTGTGCAAGCACCAGCAGGATTGCGCTGGTGGCGGTGACATCGAAGGCGGCGGTGGCGAATGGCAGCCATGCGAAACGCCGGCGCCGGCTGGCAAGGGCGAGCCAGACCTGCGCGAACAGATTGACAAAGACCGCGCCGGCCAGCCCGATCAGGGTCTCGTCGATGGACCCGCCCCCCAGTGCGTTGGCCAGCGGCAACAGCAGCAGCAGCGCGGCGATGACCGCGCGCAGCCGCGCCACCAGCAGTTCGCCACCGGCACCCACCTCCAGCATCATTTCGTCGGGCCGAGACAGCAGGGTCCCCACGACTTCACCAGGTGAACGCCGATTTGACTGCCTGTCGCCGAGCATCCGCGCCCTCCCGCGTGACCGTGGGGAGAGTAGCGCAGCCGCAGTGCGCAGCGCCGGTTTGTTGGCGCGGTGGATCAGCCGGCGCCGTCGAGCGCCACCCACAGCGCAAGGCCCATGAACACCGCGGCGGCCACGCGGCGCGCCGTCTTCATCGGCAGCCGGTCGGCGAACCTGGCCCCGAGCAGTACCACCGGCACGTTGGCCAGCAGCATGCCCGCGGTGGTGCCGACCACCACTTCCCACAAGGGCGTGTAGCGGGTCGCCAGCAGCACGGTGGCGACCTGGGTCTTGTCGCCGATCTCGGCGAGGAAGAACGCAATCAGCGTGGCGATGAACGCGCCTCGGGCGGGCAGTGGCTCGCCATCGTCGAGGGTGTCGGGCTTCAGCGACCACAGCGCCACCGCGGTGAAGCTGCCGGCAACCAGCCACTTGAGCACCTCGGGTCGAAGCCAGGCCGCCACCCATGCGCCCATCCACGCCGCCAATGCGTGGTTGAGCAGGGTTGCCAGCACGATGCCCGCGATGATCGCGCCGGGCCGCCGGAACCGCGCCGCCAGCATCAGTGCAAGCAACTGGGTCTTGTCGCCGATCTCGGCCAATGCGACCACGGCGGTGGACACCAGCACCGCGGCGTAGGGCAGCGCTTCGAGCGGCGCGAAGAGGGGGATGTCGAGCATGCCGGTTCCGGTTGCGTCCAACGGGGTGCTGCGGCCTCCATCCGGCTGGCATGCAGGGAAGGCTGCCGCCCGCACGGTCGGCCGCTCTCATTGTATCGGCGCATGTGCAGCGCGGCCGGGGGCTTGGCTACACTGCGTGGCCGTCCCGATCGTGGAGTCCGCCATGCAGTACCGCCGCCTGGGTGCCTCTGGCCTGCAGCTGTCGGCGTTGTCGCTGGGGGCGTGGGTGACGTTCGGTTCCCAGATAGGTCGCTCGACCGCGCGTGAACTGGTGGCGACGGCCTGGGACCACGGGGTCAACTTCTTCGACAACGCGGAGGGCTACGCCAACGGCGAGGCCGAACGGGTGATGGGCGATGTCATCGCCGACCTGCGGCTTCCCCGCGACGGCTTCTGCGTGTCGAGCAAGGTCATGTTCGGATCGGCCAGCGACCCGCGACCCACCCAGAAGGGCCTGTCGCGCAAGCACGTGACCGATGCGTGCCACGGTGCGCTGGCGAGACTGCGGGTGGACTGCCTGGACCTCTACTACTGCCACCGTCCCGATCCCGAGACGCCCGTCGCGGAGACGGTGTGGGCAATGGATGCACTGATCCGCCAGGGCAAGGTCCTGTACTGGGGGACGTCGGAGTGGCCCGCCGCCCTGATCCGCGAAGCACACAAGGTCGCCCGCACCCACCACCTGCACCCGCCGACGATGGAGCAGCCGCAGTACAACCTGCTGCATCGCGAGCGCGTGGAACTCGAGTACGCCGCGCTCTACGCCGAACTCGGCCTGGGCACGACAACCTACTCTCCGCTCGCCTCCGGGCTGCTCACCGGCAAGTACAACGGTGGCGTGCCCGAGGACACGCGGCTTGGCCGCGAGGGATGGCTGCAGCGGATCGTGTTCGGCAGCAGCGACGAGCGCCGGCTGGAGCGCGCGCGGGCCTTCACTGCGCTGGCGGCCGGGTTCGACGCACCGCCGGCGTCGCTCGCCATCGCCTGGTGCCTTCGCAACCCGCACGTCTCGTCGGTAATCCTGGGCGCGAGTGGCCCTGAGCAGCTGTTGCAGAACCTGTCGGCGCTGCAGTGGATCGACCGCCTGGGCGAGAGCGACTGGCGAAGGCTGGAAGCGGCGGCGGAGTAGCCGGGCAACTGCATTGGGCCGTCACCCGGCTGTCCGGAGAATGCCTGCCTCCCCGGGGCGGCGGGTGGCGACCGTCTCGCGCGGACTGGCCCGCGCGCGCCGGTCACACGTGGTGTGGAGGCGACGCCGGATTACGGGGGCCCACACGTCGCCCCGACCGCGGTCGGGCGCCGCCGCAACGCGGACACTTGCCGCGCAAATGAGAATGGTTATCATCAAGGCGGATTCCCACCGAGCCGTCCCCATGCCCCCCATGCCCCAGCGTCCGACCCTCGTTCTCCGCCAGCCTGCTAGTGCCCCCTGCCGTACAGGTTCCGTGGTGACCTTCGCAGCGACGTCGGGCCACGTTGACAGTGGTGCTCTGCTGCGCGGCCATCGCGAGGTCCTGATCCGCCACGGCGGCGAAACCTACCGGTTGCGCCACACGCGCAACGACAAACTGATCCTGACCAAGTAGGCGGTCGGCCAGCGCCTGATCCGTGCCGAACAGCGGGCCGCCCGGGGCGGTGCCTCGCGGCGCGCGGGCAGCCGGCGCTGCGGTCGGGCCGGCCTATACTCCAGCGACAACCGGGGAGGGCGGATCGATGGAGATGGGGACGGTTCTTGCGCTGGTGCTGCTGTTGGCCGGCATCGTGCTGCTGTTCAAGACGGTCCGGGTGGTGCCACAGGGGTACGAGTGGACGGTCGAGCGCTTCGGCAAGTACACCCACACCATGCAGCCGGGCCTGCACTTCCTGTTTCCGGTGGTCTACGGCGTCGGCCGCAAGATCAACGTGATGGAGCAGGTGCTGGACGTGCCGAGCCAGGACGTCATCACCAAGGACAACGCGGTGGTTAAAGTCGATGGCGTGGTGTTCTTCCACGTACTTGACGCCGCCAAGGCCGCCTACGAGGTCCACAACCTGGAGCTGGCGACGATCGCGCTGGTGCAGACCAACATCCGCACCGTGATCGGCTCGATGGACCTGGACGAATCGCTGTCGAACCGCGAGGCGATCAATGCCCAGCTGCTCGGGGTGGTCGACAACGCGACCAACCCGTGGGGTATCAAGGTCAATCGGATCGAGATCCGCGACATCCAGCCACCGCGCGACCTCATCGATTCGATGGGCCGGCAGATGAAAGCCGAGCGCGACCGCCGGGCGGTGATCCTGGAGGCCGAGGGCCATCGCCAGTCCGCGATCCTGCGCGCCGAAGGCGACAAGCAGGCCGCGATCCTCGAAGCCGAGGGTGAGAAGGAAGCCGCCTACCGCGAGGCCGAGGCCCGCGAGCGCTTGGCCGAGGCCGAGGCCAACGCGACGCGGATGGTGTCGGACGCAATCTCCGCCGGCAACGTGCAGGCCATCAATTACTTCGTCGCGCAGAAGTACATCGAGGCGTTCAAGGCCCTGGCCGAGGCACCGAACCAGAAGTTCGTGATGATGCCGATGGAGTCGGCGGGCGTCATCGGTTCGCTCGGCGGGATCGCCGAGCTGGCCAAGCAGGCCCTGGACCTGCCGTCGGGCTCGGCAAGCATGCGCCCGGCGCCGCCACCGCCGCGTGCCGGGAGCTGACCGATGCAGTGGGACTGGCAGGCGGTTTCGTGGGGCGCGGTCGCGCTGCTGTTGTTCGCGGCCGAGGCGTTGGCGCCCGGCGCCTTCATGCTGTGGCTCGGGATCGCCGCCGCGGCGGTGTTCGTGATGGTGCTGGTGGCGCCGGGGCTGTCGGTACTGTTCCAGATCGCCGCGTTCGTGGTGCTCAGCTTCGTCTCCATCCAGGTCTACCGCACCTGGTTCCGGGGGCGCGGTCACGAGCGGCAGAGCGACCGGCCCGACCTCAACCGGCGCGGACAGCAACTGGTCGGATGGGTGGGGCCGCTGGAGCGGGCCATCGTCGATGGTCGCGGTCGGGTCAAGATCGGTGACGCGTTCTACGACGTGGCCGGCCCCGACATGCCGATGGGCACGGTGGTGCGGGTGGTCTCCATCGACGGGATGACCCTGCGGGTCGAGTTCTCGCACGACTGAAGCGGCTCGCCGCCGCCTTCGCGAAGGTCTTGGCAAGGCGGCCGGCGAGCCCGGCAATGGAACGGCCGGCGCCGCGGCGACGGTGCGTGCCCTGCGCCATCTGGGATAATCGCCGGCCCACGTTCCCGAGGCCGGCCGATGACCCGCAAGACGATCCTCAACGAAAGCCACCGCGCGCTTGGCGCGAAGATGGTCGACTTCGGCGGGTGGGACATGCCCATCCACTACGGGTCGCAGATCGAGGAGCACCACCAGGTCCGCCGCGACGCCGGCATGTTCGATGTCAGCCACATGACCGTGGTCGACCTGGAAGGCAATCGCGTGCGCGAGTTCCTGCGCCGCCTGCTGGCCAACTCCGTCGACAAGCTCAAGAAGCCCGGCAAGGCGCTGTACACCTGCATGCTCAACGAAAGCGGCGGGATCATCGACGACCTGATCGTCTACTTCGTCGGCGAATCGTCCTTCAGGCTGGTGGTGAATGCCGCCACCCGTGAGAAGGACCTGGCCTGGATCACCCGCCAGGCCGCTGCATTCGACGTCTCCGTCACCGAGCGGCCGGACTACGGAATGATCGCCGTCCAGGGACCCGCAGCGCGAGAGAAGGTCATCGGCCTGCTGCGCGACCAGGACATGGAGCGCATCGGCAAGCTGGGCAAGTTCGCCGCCGGCGAAGCGCAGCTGCCCGACGGCACCGCGCTGTTCATCGCCCGCACCGGGTACACCGGCGAGGACGGCTTCGAAATCGTGGTGTCCGGGGACAAGGCCGCCGCACTTTGGGACGCGCTGCTTGCAGCTGGGGTGCGGCCGGCCGGGCTGGGGGCACGCGACACGCTTCGACTGGAGGCGGGCCTGAACCTCTACGGGCAGGACATGGACGACACCGTGTCGCCGTACGAAGCCGCACTGGCGTGGACGGTGGCGCTCGACGAGGGCAGGGACTTCATCGGCCGCGATGTGCTTGAGCGGCAAAAGGCCGGCGGCGCCCCGCGTCAGATGATCGCGCTGGTGATGGACGAGAAAGGCGTCCTGCGCCATGGCCAAGTGGTCCTCACGCCCCAGGGCGACGGTGAGATCCTCTCCGGGACGTTCTCGCCCACGCTGGGCAAGGCCATCGCCTTTGCCAGGGTGCCGGCGGGCGAACTGCCCCCGGGCAGCGACGGCGTTCGCGTCGACATCCGCGGACGTGAGGTGCCGGTTCGCGTGGTGCGCTTCCCGTTCGTCCGCGACGGGCAGCCCCGGGAGGGGGTGCTGGCCTAGCGGCCGCCCCTGCCCGTTACACTTGCCCCCACCTTCCCCAGACCCGCACGGCACGGAGCAACCCATGAGTGAGATCCCCGGTGACCTGAAGTTCCTGAAGTCCCACGAGTGGGCTCGCGTCGAAGGCGACGGCAAGGTGACCGTCGGCATTTCAGACCACGCCCAGGGCCTGCTGGGCGACCTCGTGTACGTTGAACTGCCCGGCGTCGGCGATCGCGTCGAAGCCGGCAATGCCTGTGCTGTCGTGGAGTCGGTCAAGGCGGCATCCGACGTGTACGCGCCGGTCAGCGGCACCGTCTCCGAGGTCAATGCCGCGCTGGCGGACAAGCCCGAGACGATCAACGAGGATGCCTACGGCGAGGGTTGGCTGTTCACCCTGGAGATCGAGGAACCCGAACAGCTCAAGGAATTGCTCTCCCCCGACGACTATGCCGAGCTGCTCGAGAACGACGACCACTGAAGCAGCCGATCCACCCGGAAACACGCCCAGCCGGTCGCCTCGCGCGACCGGCTTTTTTTTTGGCTCTCCAGCCAGCCGCGTGGAGGTCGCCCTGTTGCACGGGCGGCATCCCAGCCGATGACGCCCAGGTCTGAAGTCACGCATGCCCCGCGAGCGCTGCGCAAATTCCGCGCAGATGCGCTTGTGCGGCGCGATAAAGCGTCGATCCATCGCACGTTCGCTGCAGGAAAATGGGCTCCCCGTACCGTCGTGCCTGACTTCCCTTGTTGGACAATTAATCACCACATTGAAAAGTGGTCAATATTTATCCATAACGCTGCAAGCCTTGCAAACAAAGGCGATCATGGGTTTGGAAACTGCAGTGCGGTCGGTGCGATTCATTGCACGCCGCGCGGGGCGGGGAGGGAGTAGTTCAATCCCAGCAGCAGAAGAGGAAGGGTGGGCGCAAAACCGCAGTTGCCGGTTGTTGACACTTGCAAAAGCCCTGATTAGGTTTCGCGCAGCACAAGGTGTCTGCGGAAACGAGTGATACGAGACAACGCGACAACGCGCGGTACGAAATCGAAATCCACCCGGACACTCAAAACGGTGGACATGGGCGTCCTGCCCCCTTCGAAAAATCGCACACGGGTTTTCGCCTCCGTCGCTTTCAATCGATTCCAGGGACCCAGGCGCGTTACCGAACAAACCCGGATTGCCTCGTTGGCGGCCCGGGTTTTTGCTATCCGCGTACCGGCAGCATTGCCGGTACCGCCATGCCGCGACTTGGCGTGGGCTCGATCCGCTTCGACGCGCACCTGCGCGTCGACGGTTGGCCGCGGGCTTGCCCGTGGCAATGGTTGTACTGGGCCGTACACCCCGATAGACCACTGACGAGGAGCCATCCCATGGCCGTTAAGAAAGCTGCGAAGAAGAAGCCCGCCGCCAAGAAGGCGACGAAGAAGACCGGTGCAAAGAAGGTTGCGAAGAAGTCTGCAGCCAAGAAGGCAACTGCGAAGAAGTCCGCGAAGAAGGCCACCAAGAAGGTGGCCAAGCGTCCGGCGAAGAAGACCGCAAAGAAGGCCGTCAAGAAGACCGCCCGCAAGAGCGCCGCCAAGAAGGCGACCAAGAAGTCGTCCGCCAAGAAGACGGTGAAGAAGGCTTCGACCAAGAAGGCCGCGAAGAAGACCGCCAAGCGGCCAGCCAAGAAGTCCGCCGCCAAGAAGACGGTGAAGAAGGCTTCGGCCAAGAAGACCGCCAAGAAGTCGACCGCGAAGCGTCCGGCCAAGAAGGCGGCCGCCAAGAAGACGGCGAAGAAGGCTTCGGCAAAGAAGACTGCCAAGCGTCCAGCCAAGAAGGCCGCCGCCAGGAAGGCGCCGGCGAAGAAGGCCGCTGCCAAGAAGCCGGCCCGCAAGGTGACCAAGCGTTCGACCAAGAAGTCTGCGCCAACGGCAATGCCGGCGACGCCGGCGCCGATGATCTAAGCAATACCCGATAGCGGAACTGCAGTAATCGACTCCCCTCCCGCAGCCCAGGCGGGAGGGGAGTTTTTTATGGGCGAAGCGGCCGTACGGAGCGCGAGGTGATGTGCGCTCGCATCCGCCACCGGCCAGAAGGCGAATTGACACCGTTTCCAGCCGTAGCGCTTCCCGGGAGCATGCCTGGCACGGAAGCGTCGCGAGGGGGCAGGGTGGCGGAGCGCAACGACCGTGGCGGTGATTCCGTCCGTCAGCCGTGGGGTCACGGCATCAAGCGCCGCTACGCGAAGGCGCCGTCCGGCACGGGGTATGAGAACGCCATGGGCCTCGCCGACAGTGGCGCCCATCGGGTACCCCCAACGAGCTTGGAAAAACGTTCTTGAAGGCGCGAGCGTAGCTGCGCGCCCAACCACCATCGCGGCCTTTCGCGCGAGGGCAGTCCCCCAGGACGGCTTATTCCGGCGAAGCGCTTGCGCGGCTGGCGTTGCTGCCGGGGTTGTCGCCGGGCGCGCCGAAGTTGGACTGGACGTAAAGCGACGCCTCTTCGAAGTCGACGTCCAACCAGCGTCCCCCCGAGGACATGCCAATGGCCTTGTCCAGGATGCTGGGCAGCAGGCCTGCCGGCAGCGCACTCTCGCCATTCCACAGCACCGCTACGCCGAAGTCGCGCTCGGGCAGCATTGCGATCGCCCCGCGATACCCCTGCACCGCGCCACCGTGGTAGACCAGCTGGTGCCCCGCGTAATCATAGACACGCCAACCCAGGCCATAACCGGCGCGGGTCAGTCGCTCACGGCGCCAGGCGGAACTGCGCATTTCGCCTGGCGTATTCACCAGCGGCGAATGGAGCGTGGCCAGCAGGGGCGCGGGCAGTACGTCGGGACGATGCCCGGTCTGCGCGATAAGCCACTGGGCCATGTCGCTGGCGCTGGCATTGACGCCCGCAGCGGGGGCGACTTCGTAGTAGGTGGGCTTGGGCGTCACCGACACCCAGCCGCCGCGGGTGCGCACGTGCGGCCGGGCCCAGCGGGGGCTGGAACGGATGCCCTCCAGCCCGAGGCTGGCGTCGTTCATGCCCAGTGGCTTGAACAGCCGGCGCTGCACGGCTTGGGAGTAGAAGGTGCCGGTGGCGGCAAAGGCAACGTCACCGATCAGGCTGAAGGCGATGTTCTGGTAGCCGTAGCACGTACCGGGCTGGCAGCTGAGCGGTGCGTCCGCCAGGCGGCGGGTCAGCGTGCGGTAGTCGACGTATTGCTCGAGGTCGCGATCAAGGCTGTGGTGGCGCAGCCCTACCCGGTGGCTGAGTACGTCGGCCACCGTGATCTGCTCGGCGGCGGACGGATCCCGAAGGCGGAACTCGGGCAGGTACTGGGTCAGCTTGCTGTCCCAGCGGATCGAACCGTCGTTCACCAGCAGCCCGGCCAGGGTGCCCGCGAAGCCCTTGGACAACGAGGCAAGGCGGAACACCGTGTGTGCATCGACGGGCTCGGCCGCCTGCACGTCGGTGATGCCGTAGCCGCGCGCCGACAGCACGCGACCGTTGTAGACGATCGCCATCGCAAGGCCCGGAACCCGCTGGTCGGCAACCAGTTGCTGGGCCGCGGCCTCGAACAGCCGGGCATCGAACTCACTCGACAGCGGTATCTGCGGCTGCTTGATCGGTGCTGGGGCGGCGGCGGGGGGCGCCGCGTCCAGCGACGACGTCGAAACGGTCGCGACGGCGGACGGATCGACACCCGCGCCCGGCGTCTGCGCCGTCGAGCCGAGGGTCAGGGTAAGGAGTAGCGCGGTGGCGCCGACGCGCAAGTACGCGCGGGGCCGACGGATCGCGGCGTCTTTCATGGGATCATGGCCTGCATATGCTGGGCTCGCGTTCGATCATAACGCCGATTTTCAGGGGACAGGGGAGCAATCATGTTCAGCTTCATGATTTTGTTGGCTTTCGTTGCCGTCGTGGTCGCATGGCTGGTGGCGCTGTACAACGGGCTGGTACGGGCGCGGAACGGGTACCGCAACGCCTTTTCGCAGATCGACGTGCAGCTGCAGCGTCGCTTCGACCTGATTCCCAACCTGGTGGACACGGCCAAGGCCTACCTGACCCATGAGCGCGAGACGCTCGAGGCGGTCATCGCCGCCCGCGGCGCGGCCCAGTCCGGGCTGGCGGCGGCCAAGGCCAGCCCCGGCGACCCCGCTGCCATGGCGGAGCTGGCACGCACCCAGGGCGCGCTGGACGGGACGCTGGGCCGGCTGATGGTGGTCGTGGAAGCGTATCCCGACCTGAAGGCCAACCAGAACATGATGCAGTTGTCCGAAGAGCTGACCAGCACCGAGAACCGGGTGGCCTTCGCGCGCCAGGCCTACAACGACGCGGTGATGGCCTACAACAACCGGCGCGAGGTGTTTCCCTCCAGCCTCGTCGCCGGCAACTTCGGTTTCAGGCCCGCCGCGTTCCTGGACATCCCCGCCGACCGGGCCGAGGTGCGCGAGGCACCCAGGATCCAGTTCTGACCGGCGCGGCCTGATACGGCAAACGGCGGTGGGGGATCGTCGATGAACTTCTTCGAACACCAGGCCCGGGCGCGCCGGGACTCCACGCGCCTGGTTGTCCTGTTCGCTCTGGCAGTGGTGGGCATCGTGCTGGCGGTGAACCTGCTCGTTGCGCTGGTAGCCGGCGTGCAGCCGCGACTGCTGGCCGTGGCGAGCATCGCCACGGTGCTGGTGATCGGGCTGGGGTCGATGTACCGGATGGCGTCGCTGCGCGCGGGTGGCGACGCGGTGGCCCTGCAGCAGGGTGGCGTTCCGCTGTCGATGGACGCCAGCGACCCCAACTCCCGGCGGCTGTTGAATATCGTCGAGGAGGTGGCGATCGCTTCGGGCGTGCCGGTGCCGCGCGTCTACGTGCTGGAGCGGGAGGCGGGCATCAATGCCTTCGCGGCCGGCTACTCGTCGTCCGACGCGGTGATTGCGGTGACCCGTGGCGCGCTGGACCGGCTCAACCGCGACGAGCTGCAGGGCGTGGTCGCCCACGAGTTCAGCCACGTCCTCAATGGCGACATGCGCCTGAACATCCGGCTGATGGGGGTGATGTTCGGGATCCTCATGCTGGGCGTGGCCGGTCGCAAGGTGCTTTCGCTCGGCCGTTTCGGCACCCGCCGCGGCAGCATCGGGGTGCCGGTACTGGTGGGGGCCCTGGTGGCCATGCTGATCGGCTATGTCGGGCTGTTCTTCGGGCGCCTGATCAAGGCCGGCGTCAGCCGCAGCCGCGAACGCCTGGCGGATGCGTCAGCGGTGCAGTTCACCCGGCAGACGTCCGGCCTGGCCGGCGCGCTGAAGAAGATCGGAGGCCTGGATGAGGGTGCGCGGCTGGTCGATGCCGGCCAGGCCGAGGAGGTCAGCCACATGCTCTTCGGCGACGGCGTGGGCTATGCCGGACGAACGCTCGGGCGCTGGTTCGCCACTCACCCCGACCTCGTTGAGCGGATCCAGGCGCTCGAGCCGGGCTTCACGCCAGGCGAGCTGGAGCGCCTGCAGCGGCACTGGGCGGTGGCGCCGCCCGTTGGGATGGACGAGGATCTGCAACGCGGCCTTGCTGCCCCGACCCATGGCCCGCTGCCGCCAGCCGGCAGCGAGCGGAGCCTGACGCCGCCGATGGTGGTGGCGCAGGTGGCCCATCCCGGGGCGGACGATTACCGTCGCGCCGATGCGATCGCCGCGGGCATTCCCGAGCCGTTGCGGCGCATGGCAACGCAACGCGAATCCGTGGTTCCGCTGGTGCTGGGATTGCTGATGGAGCCCGGAACGGAGGTGGCGGGGCGGCAGCGCATCGAAATCGCCGCGCGCATGGGCGAGCCCCTGGCTGGCGCCGCCGACCGGGTGCACCGGCGTCACCTGGTTGCACTGCACCCGGTGCTGCGCCTTCCGTTGGCCGCGCTGGCGTTCCCGGTGCTCCGGTTGCGGCCGCGGCCCGAGCTGGAACGCCTCATGGACACCGTGCAGGCGATGTCGCTGGCAGACGGCCGGGTATCGCTGTTCGAGTACTGCCTGGGCCACCTGCTGACGGTGCAGGTGCGCGAGTCACTGGACCCGTCGCGCTATGCACGCTTCGGACGCGCCCGTCCCCACGCGGTGCAGCGCGAAATCGCCACGTTGCTGGCGGTGGTCGCCCACGCCGGGCACGCGGACCTTGCCGGCGGGCGCCATGCCTACCTTGCGGGCCTGCATCGCATGCTGCCCGAGGCGCACGTGCCCTACGTCCCGCCCGCGGCAGGCGTCACCGCACTGGACGGGGTCTGGGAGCCGCTGGACCGCCTCGACCCGCTCGCCAAGCAGCAGCTTGTCGAAGCCGTCACCCTGGCGGTGCTGCACGACGGTCGGGTCAGCCTGGCCGAGGCGGAGCTGCTGCGGACCATCTGCGCCGTGCTGCACTGTCCGCTGCCGCCGACACTCGAGAACGTGTGACGCCGGCAGGACCGCGCGTCACGCCAGCGGCGCAACCCCCCGGACCAGGTCGGCGGCGCGCTCGGCGATCATCACCGTGGGCGCGTGGGTATTACCGCCGATCAAGGTCGGCATCACCGAGGCATCCACCACGCGCAGGCCTTGGACACCCCGCACGCGCAACTCCGGATCGACGACCGAACCGGCGTCCGAACCCATCCTGCAGGTGCCTACCGGGTGGTACACGGTTTCGGCCTTGGCGCGGATGAAGTCCGCGAGCCCGGCGTCGTCCAGGTCATCGCGTCCCGGGAATATCGGACCACCGCGCACCGGATCGAACGCGCGCTGGGCGAGCACGTCGCGTGAGAGCTTCGCGCACTGCACCATCATGCGCAGGTCGAAGCCCGCCTCGTCGCCCAGGTAGTTCGCCTGGATGCGCGGCTTGTCCGCCGCGCGATTGCTGGCCAGCGACAGGCGTCCACGGCTGCGCGGGCGCAGGGCGCAGGCGTGGAGGGTGTAGCCGTCGCCCGGCAGGCGGCGACGGCCGTGGTCGTCGAGCATGGCCGGGACGAAATGCATCTGGATGTCGGCGCGCGCGTCCGGTGCCAGCGGCGAGCGCACGAACGCGCCGGCTTCGGCGATGTTGCTGGTGCCGGGGCCGCGACGCCCGCGCAGGTAGTAGTCGAAGGCGACCGACACGTCGCCCACCCGGTCGTAGGTCAACGGCTGGGTGGAGTGGCGCAGGGTGCAGATGTCGAGATGGTCCTGCAGGTTGGCGCCGACCTGGCCCGCGTCGGCGACCACGTCGATTCCGTGCGCGCGCAGGTGCGCGGCGGGACCCACCCCCGACAGCATCAGCAACTGCGGGGAGTTGACCGCGCCCGCGCACAGCAACACCTCGCGCGCCGCCTGCTGGTGGTATGCACGGCCCCGGGCGGTGTAGACCACGCCGTTGGCGCGCGGAGCGCCCCCCGCCCGGGCGAAGGTGATCCGCGAGGCATGCGCGCCGGTCACGACGTGGAGGTTTTCGCGAGCGCGTGCCGGCTTGAGGTAGGCCGACGCCGAAGACCAGCGAACGCCGTTCTTCTGGGTGACCTGGTACAGGCCGAAGCCAGCCTGGGAGGGGCCGTTGAAATCGGTGTTGGCGGCGAATCCCGCCTGCACGCCGGCTTCGATGAACATGTTCGACAACGGGTTGACGTGGCGCAGGTCGGAGACGTGCATCGGACCGTCGCCGCCGTGCAGGACGTCGCTTCCGCGCGCGTTGCTTTCCGCCCTGCGGAAGTAGGGCAGCACGCCCGCCCAGTCCCATCCCGCGGCGCCACCGGCCGCCCAAGCGTCGTAGTCGGCGGGCACGCCGCGCACGTAGCACATCGCGTTGATCGAGCTGGACCCGCCCAGCACCTTGCCGCGCGGCCACCAGAGCACGCGGTTGTCCAGGTGGGGCTCCGGCGCGGTGTGGTGGTCCCAGTTGACCGATGCGAGGTTCACCAGCTTGGCCAGGCCGGCGGGCATGTGGATGTAGGGGTGCCAGTCGCGTGGGCCGGCCTCCAGCAGCAGCACGCGCACGTCTGCATCCTGGGACAGGCGATGGGCCAGCACGCAGCCCGCCGAGCCCGCGCCGATGATGATGTAGTCGAACACGCGCTGCCCCCGGCGCCGACCTGGGGCGCGACCACGAGGCTAATCCAGCGCCGGTGGCCGCGATAGCCCCGCCATCCGCGTGCCGGCACTGCGCGTGGTGGCGGGGCGCGCGGCGTTGGGCTACCGTGCCGGCCGTCCCGTCGCCCGTGAGCCACGTCCCCATGTCCCACGGCGATGCCGTGCCGCAACCGCCCCTCCGGCCAGGCCGGGTGCGGCCTGCCGAGTGGCGCGCGGTGGCGGTCTCATTCGGGTATTTCTTCTGCGTGCTCGCCGCGTATTACATGGTGCGGCCGGTACGCGACCAGCTGTCGGCAGCGGTGGGCTCGACCCAGTTGCCCTGGTTCTACGCCGCCACGTTCCTGGCCACGCTCGCGCTCGCCCCGGTGTTTGGCGCTCTGGTTACCCGCTACCCGCGCCGCATCGTGGTGCCGGTGGTGCATGTCTTCTTCATTGCCTGCCTGCTGGGCTTCGTGCCGCTGTTCACCCAGCAGGGCGTGCTCAGCCCGCGTGCACTGGGCACGGTGTTCTTCGTCTGGATCAGCGTGTTCAACCTGTTCATCGTCTCGGTGTTCTGGAGCTTCATGGCCGATGTCTGGGACGACCTCCAGGCGCGACGCCTGTTTCCGCTGATCGCGCTGGGCGGAACCGCCGGCGCGATCGCCGGGCCGGCGCTGACGCGGACCCTGGTGGGCGTGATCGGCGTCGCGCCGCTGCTGGCGGCATCAGCGGCCCTGCTGGCGCTGGCACTGGCATGCGTGGCGTGGCTCGGCCGTTGGGCACGGGTCCACGGCAATCGCCGGCATGACCCCGGGCACGAGTCCGCGATCGGTGGCGGCATCCTTGACGGCCTGCGCCAGGTGTTCACCAACCCGTTCATGCGCACGATGGCGGTGCTGATGCTGCTGGCCGATTGCATCGGCACGGTGAATTACGCGCTGGTGGTGGACTACTCGGGCGCGACGTTCAGTGACGCCATCGCGCGCACCCGCTTTGCCGCGGACCTGGACCTGGCGGCCAACCTGCTGCAGGTGGTGGTCCAGCTCACCCTGACGCGCTGGATGCTGGTGCGCTGGGGCGCCGGCCCGGTGATCGCCGTGTGGGCGGTGGCCGTAACCGTGGCGCTGTTGCTGGTGGTCGCCTCCGACAATCCGTATGCGCCTGCGGTGGGTGCCATGCCGCTGGTGGCGGTCGCGCTGATCGTCGGGCGGGGGCTGGCGTACGGCATGGTCGGACCGGCGCGCGAGAGTCTTTACACCCGAGTGCCCCGCGATCTCCGCTACAAGGGCAAGAACACGGTTGACACCGCCGTGTGGCGGTTCGGCGATCTCTCGGTGGCCTTGTCGATGAACGCACTGCGCACCGTCGGTGTCGGCGTGCCGGGCTTTGCCGGGCTTGCGGCCGTGGCGGCGGCCGCTTCCGGCGTGCTGGGCTGGCGGCTGGCCCGGCGTGTCGAGAGGCCGGCCCCGGTGCCGGTTCCCGCGGCGTCAGCGCCATGAGCCGGGGCCGATGGCGCCGTGTACGTCGTGCCCGCGTTGGACCACCCGCGGGGGGAGGGGACGTGCCGATGGCGAAAACCGCTCGGCCATGGCGTTGGCGGATGCGCTGGAGTGCGCGCATCCTGGCGGTGCTGGTGGTGGTGTTCCTGGCATGGGGCTGCGTGTGGGAACCGCGTTCGCTGGTCTCGCGCGATTACGCGTTCCAGCTGCCCGCCTGGCCGGCCGAATGCGACGGGTTGCGGGTGGATGTCATCGCCGACCTCCACACGGGCTCCCCGCACAACGGCCTGGACAAGCTCGACACGCTCGTGCAACGGCTGGTCGAGAGCGACTCGCAGGCGGTGCTGATGGCGGGCGACTACGTCATCCTCAGTGTCTTCCTGGGCACCTACATCCCGGCCGATGTCATCGCCGAACACCTGCGTCCGTTGACCGCTCGCAAGCCGGTGTACGCGGTGCTGGGCAACCACGACTGGTGGAAGGACGGCGCGCGGGTGCGTGCGGCGTTCGAGTCCGCGGGCGTGACGGTGCTGGAGGACCAGGCGGCGCGCGCCCGATTGGCCGGGTGCGACCTCTGGGTCGTGGGCGTGGGCGACCTGTGGGAAGCGCCACACGATATCCAGCGGGCCTTCGCGCCGGTGGACGACGACCGCCCGGTGCTGGCGGTCACCCACAACCCCAACCTGTTCCCGGAGATGCCGGCCCGCGCCGCGCTGGTGGTTGCCGGGCACACCCACGGCGGACAGATCGCGTTCCCCGGCATCGGCGCGCCCGGGCTGTGGGGCAAGGTCGACGGCCGCTACCCCAAGGGCCACTTCATCGAGGACGGCCGCCAGCTGTTCGTATCGCCCGGCATCGGCACCAGCATCCTGCCGATCCGCTTCGGCGTGCCTCCGGAGATTTCCCGGCTGACCTTGAAGGCCCGCCTGGAACAATGACTGGACAAGGACGGCAGGTCGGGGGAATGCGCTTGCGGTGGGTCTCGTGCGTTTGCGACGGTCGGGGCGGCGGTGATCCGCCCCGTCCTCGTTTCCTTTGCACAGCCGGTCAGGCCGCGGCGCGGTCCTGCTCGCGTTGCGGGCGGTAACCTGCCGACCGCAGTTCCTCGGACTCGAAATCGTCGACGCTGATGGCGTCCACGGTCATCTCGCGCAATTCCTCCAGCTGGGCGCGTTCGGCGGCAGTGATCCAGCCTTCGCGCACGCCTTCGTCAAGCTGCGCGGGGAATGCGAGCGACTCGATGTCGCGGGTCTTGAGCGCCTTGAGGAACTTGCGCTCCACCGGCTCGGCCAGGATCACCTTCTGCAGGTAGCTGTTGATGCGGCCGGCCGGGTTGTTGGCGGCGGGGGTCAGGAACGCCCCCACGCCCAAGCGGTCGCGTGCTTCGTTGGGTGACATGAGCAGCGACGCGACCTTGTGCCCGAGCCGGTCGCTGGGCGGCTGCGCACGGCGACCGAGCGGGAACACCAGTGCCCACAGCATCCAGCCCACCGGACGCACCGGGAAGTTGCGCAACGCACCCGACAACGCGACCTCGATCTTGTGCACGGCATCGTGGAACGCCCAGGCCAGCAGCGGCTGGTCGGCGGCCGGACGTCCCTGGTCCTCGTAGCGCTTGAGCATCGCGCTGGTGATGTAGAGCTGGCTGAGCACGTCGCCCAGGCGGCCCGACAGCGACTCCTTGAACTTCAGCTTGCCACCCAGCAGCAGCATCGAAGTGTCCGCGCAAAGCGCCAGCACCGCCGAATAGCGATTGAGCTTGCGGTAGTAGCGGCGCGTGTAGGCGTCGCCGGGCGCCGAGCCCACGCGCGCGGCGGTCAGCCCGAACCAGAGCGAGCGCACCGCGTTGGAAATCGCGAACCCGATGTGCCCGAACAGGTTGCGGTCGAACTCGCGCAGTCGCTCGTCCGGATCGGGCAGGGCGGTGGCCTTCATCTCCTTGAGCACCCATGGGTGGCAGAGGATCGCGCCCTGGCCGAAGATCATCAGCGAGCGCGTCATGATGTTGGCGCCCTCCACCGTGATCGAGATGGGCGAGGCCTGCCACGAGCGGCCCAGGTAGTTCTTCGGTCCCAGGATGATCCCCTTGCCGCCATGGATGTCCATGGCGTCCTGGATCAGCTCGCGGCCCATCTCGGTGCAGTGGTACTTGGAGATGGTCGAAGGCACCGCCGGCAGTTCGCCGCGGGCCACCGCGGCTGCCGACGCCTCTGCCAGCGCGGTGATCGTGTAGGCCTTGCCACCGATGCGGGCGAGCGCCTCTTCCACCCCCTCGAAGCGTCCGATCGACAGGCCGAACTGCTTGCGGATGCGCGCATAGGCGCCGGTCACCAGCGCGCCCATGCGGGCGCCACCGCTGGCGGTGGAGGGAAGGGTGATCGAGCGGCCGATCGAAAGGCACTCGACCAGCATCTGCCAGCCCTTGCCGGCATAGGCTTCGCCGCCGATCAGCTGGCTGAGCGGGATGAACACCTCGCGGCCATTGAGCGGGCCGTTCTGGAACGGGCTGTTGAGCGGGAAGTGGCGCCGGCCGATCTCGATGCCCGGCGTGTCGCGGGGCAGCAGCGCCAGGCTGATGCCGATATCGCGTGTATCACCGATCAGGCCATCCGGGTCGTACATGCGGAACGCCATGCCGATCAGGGTGGCGACGGGCGCAAGGGTGATGTAGCGCTTGTCGAAGGTGAGCTTGACACCCAGCACGTTGGCGCCGTTCCACTCGCCCTTGCAGACGATGCCGAAGTCCGGGATGGAGGTGGCGTCGGAACCGGCCCACGGGCCCGTCAGGGCGAAGCAGGGAACCTCGCGGCCATCGGCCAGCCGCGGCAGGTAGTGGTCCTTCTGCTCCTGCGTGCCGTAGTGCATCAGCAACTCGGCCGGGCCGAGCGAATTGGGCACGCCGACGGTCGAGCTGACGACCGAAGAGATCGACGACAGCTTCTCGATGACCTTGTGGTTGCCCAGCGCAGAGAAGCCCAGTCCCCCGTACTCCTTGGGCACGATCATTCCGAAGAATTTGTTCTTCTTGATGAACTCCCACATGTCCGGCGGCAGGTCGGCGCGCACGTGGGTGATGTCCCAGTCGTGGGTCATCCGGCAGAGCTCTTCGACCGGGCCGTCGAGGAATGCCTGCTCGTCAGCGCTCAGCACCGGCATGGGCTGGTCCAGCAGGACGTTCCAGTCCGGACGGCCCGAGAACAGCTCGCCCTCGAAACCGACGGTGCCGGCCTCCAGCGCGACGCGTTCGGTTTCCGACAGGGGCGGCAGGATCCTCGTATAGAACTTCAGCAAGGGCGCGGTGATCAGCGGCAGGCGGATCTGCGGGATCAGCAACGGCACGGCCACCAGTGCGGCCAGGAAAGCGGCCACCAGGGTCGCTGCGGGACTGGCGCCCAGCAACCAGCAGGCCACCAGCGCGGTGGCGGTCAATGCGGCCCAGACGGCCAAGCGCCAGCGGTGGTAGGCCGCGAATCCGGCAACGGCGATCAGCACGAGGAACGGGGCGAGGATGCTCATGGACACACTCCAGGGGCGGGCCGGGTCTCGAGGGCGGTGCCCCCGGACGCGATGGCGACAGGTTAGTCACGCGGTGGTGACGGCATGGCATTCCCGAGGGACCCCGGCCATGCGTCAACATACGCGTGAGTATGGTAATGCCGACAAGGCCTGTCAAGGCCTGCACGGGCCGTTGCCACCGGGACGCCGCGTTGCGCTCGACCGGATGCCGCCCACCCGGGGCGCATACCGTTCCCGTCGGTTGAGTATGGTTGTTACACTCGCCACCCTATGAGCCTTGCCAGCGCAACCAAGCCCGAACGCACCGGCCGCCTGAGTGCGGAGGACTGGGCGCAGGCGGCGCTGGACCTCATCGCCGAACAGGGGGTCGCGGCAGTGGCCGTGGAGCCCTTGGCCCGCCGACTGGGCGTTACCAAGGGCAGCTTCTACTGGCACTTTCCTTCACGCGACGCGCTGCTGGTCGCGGCGCTGGAACGGTGGGAAAAAGTCGAGCAGGACACCGTGTTCGGCAAGCTCGAGGCGATCGGCGACCCGCGTGAACGCCTGCGCGCGCTGTTCGACCTGGTCGCGCACGAGTTCAAGTCCCACGTCATCTATTCCGAGTTGCTCAAGGCGCTGGACCACCCCGCGGTGCAGCCGGTGATCGGCCGCGTGTCCGAGCGCCGGCTCGACTACCTCACCGCCTCGTTCCGGCAGGCCGGTCTCAGCCGCACGGATGCGCAGCACCGCGCGCGCCTGGCCTACGCCGCGTATGTCGGCTTCCTGCAGCTCAACCTGCAACTGCACCACGCGCGCCTGCAGCACGATGAGTTCGAAGCCTATGTCGAACACGTCATGGTCACGCTGATCCCCGCGCCCTGAACGTTCGCGCGGCACTGTCCATCGTCCAACCTGTTCCCGGAGCACCGCAGTGAACGCCATTTCCAAAGAGATCGACCGCTCCCCCATCGCCCCGGGCCCGGATGCGACACGGCTCAAGGCGCTCAACGACTGGGTCGCGGAAGTGGCGGTGCTGACCGGCCCCGACCGCATCCAGTGGTGCGATGGCAGCGATGCGGAGAACAAGTCCCTCATCGACGGGATGCTCGCCGACGGCACCCTGTTGAAGCTCAACGAACAGACCCATCCCAACAGCTTCCTGCACCGGTCCGATCCGGACGACGTGGCCCGGGTCGAGCACCTGACGTTCGTGTGCACCGCGCAGGAGGACGACGCCGGCCCCAACAACCATTGGCTGGCCCCTGCCGAGGCGCATGCCCGGATGGACGCCCTGTTCAAGGGCTGCATGGCGGGGCGCACGATGTATGTCATCCCGTACTGCATGGGGCCGATCGACTCGCCCCTTTCCCGCTGCGGCGTGGAGATCACCGACAGCCCGTACGTCGTCGCCAACATGCGCCTCATGACGCGCATGGGCGCACCTGCCCTGGCGCGCATCGAGAGGGAAGGCACCTTCGTGAAGGGCCTGCACTCCACCGGCGAACTCGACCCGGAGCGGCGCTTCATCATGCATTTCCCCGAAGAGCTGACGATCAAGTCATTCGGTTCGGGCTATGGCGGCAACGCGCTGCTGGGGAAGAAATGCCACGCGCTGCGCATCGCCAGCCACCAGGCCCGCGGCGAAGGCTGGCTGGCCGAGCACATGCTCATCCTGGGCGTGGAGAACCCGCAGGGGGAAACCCATTACATCGCCGCCGCGTTCCCCTCGGCATGCGGCAAGACCAACCTCGCCATGCTGATCCCGCCGCAGGGCTACCGCGATGCGGGTTGGAAAGTCTGGACCGTCGGTGACGACATCTGCTGGATGCGCCCAGGCGAAGATGGCCGGCTGTACGCGATCAACCCGGAGGCCGGCTTCTTCGGCGTCGCACCCGGCACGTCCAGCAAGTCCAACCCCAATGCACTGGCGTGCCTGCAGCGCGATGCGATCTTCACCAACGTCGGTGTCACCGCCGACAACCAGCCGTGGTGGGAAGGCCTCGACAACGGCCAGCAGCCCGCCACGGACTGGCGTGGCGAGCCCTACGACCCTGCCAAGCGCCCGGCCGCGCACCCCAATTCGCGATTCACCGTCAGCGCCAAGGCCTGCCCGAGTTATTCGCCGGAGGCGGAGAACCCTGCCGGCGTGCCCATCAGCGCCATCGTCTTCGGTGGCCGCCGGGCATCGCTGGTCCCGCTGGTGTTCGAGGCGCGCGACTGGACCCATGGCGTGCTCGTCGGCGCCTCGATGGGGTCGGAGACCACTGCGGCCGCCGCTGGCGCGGTGGGCGTGATGCGTCGCGATCCCATGGCGATGAAGCCGTTCTGCGGCTACAACTTCGCCGACTATTTCGCCCACTGGCTCTCCTTCGACACGCCGGGGGCCAACCTGCCCAAGGTGTTCCACGTCAACTGGTTCCGCAAGGGGGACGACGGCAAGTTCCTGTGGCCGGGGTTTGGCGACAACATCCGCGTGATCGAATGGATGATCGGCCGCGTCACCGGTTCCGCACGGGCGGTCGAGACCCCGATTGGCGCGCTGCCGGGCGAGGACGACCTCGACCTGGACGGGCTGGAGCTGACTGGCGAGGCCCGCGCGAAGCTGTTCGGCTATGAACGGGACGGTTGGCACGCGGAGCTCCAGGCCATTGGCGACTACCTTCGCGACTACGGGCCCCGGATGCCACGAGGCCTGCTGGACGAGCAGGAGCGCATCGTACGGTCGTTGGGCTGACTTCCGCGTCTGAGCGGCCCCCCATGCCTGCGCGTGTTGTGCCCGACAATGTACCCAGCGCCATGTACGGCTTCCCCCTCGCTCCGGCGGGTGCGGCGCTCTGGCAAGGTGCGGTTGCGCGCATGCGGGCAGGGGACCTGCCGGGCGCGGTCGCAGAGATGGGCCGGATGCTCGAACTCCAGCCCGGGTTCGTGCCGGCAATGGTGCAACGCGCGCTCTGGCTGCTTTCCTTGGATCGCTACCGCGAAGCGAGGTCCTTGGCTTGCGCCGCCGCCGCCGCGCTGCCGCGCTCGCCCCCGCTTGCGCTGGAAACGGTCCGCTTGCTCCGTCGGTTCGAGGAGGTTGAACGCATAGAGAGGGTCGTCCATGCGGTCGACTGGTCGGGCAGCGATGCGGGCACCCATGCCGCACTTGCAGCCGAACTGGCACCCATCGCGCTGTACAAGGATGCCACCCGTGCCCTCGACCAGGCGGAGGCACTCTTGCCCGCCGACGACGTGCGGCTCCTTGGCATGCGTGCGACGCTGAAAATGGTCGAAGGGGAGGCTGGCACTGCCAGGCACCTACTGGAGCGACTCGCCGCGGCGTCAATTTCCCACGCGCCGCGCGCGCAGTGGCTGCTCTCGTTGCAGCCCGCCGACCATGAGGACGCCCAGCGCCAGATCGCCGCCATCGAGCGACGCCTGGAAGCGGTGCCGCCGGGTGGCGAGGCGGAGGTCCACCTGGCCTATGCGCTCCACAACCGGTTGCACGGAATCGGGGACTACGAGGCGTCGTGGGCCGCGCTGGTGCGCGCGTGCCGGGTCAAGCGGGCGCTGCTGCAATACGACGCCTCGGAACAGGGTGAGATCTTCGAACGCCTCATGGCATTGCCTCGATTCACCATGGCATCGACGTCCGCTGCCAGGCAGGGACCGATACCGGTTTTCGTGGTGGGCATGCATCGATCGGGCACGACGCTGCTGGAGCGCATGCTGGCAGGGCACCGGGATGTCATCGATGGCGGCGAGAGCTACGCGGTCAGCGCCGCCATCCGGCACGCCACGGACCACTACTCTGTCCACACCTTCGACCTGGCGGGCGCACGCCGACTGACCGACCCGGGTTTGGACCTGGGGCGAGTGCGCAGGGACGTGCTGGAGTACATGAGATGGAAGGCCCGCGGCCACGCATGCGTGACCGAAAAGCTGCCGTCGAACTTCCTGCACCTGGGCGTGCTGCTTGCCGCCCTGCCGGAAGCGAGGGTGCTGCACATGCGACGCAACGCGATGGACACGTGCTTCAGCAACCTGCGCACGCTCTTCAGCATTGCCGCGCCCTACAGCTATGACCAGCACGAACTCGCCGAGTATTACCTCGGGTACCGCCGGTTGATGGATCACTGGTCCGCGCTGTGGCCCGGACGCATCCTGGATGTCAAGTACGAGTGCCTGGTCGAGGATCCCGATGGGCAAGGCGAACGGATCCTCGAGTTCTGCGGACTGTCCCGGGATGGCCCCATGCTGGGCACCGACAGGAAAGGCGGCGCGGTGGCGACCGCGAGCCTGGCGGACGTTCGCGCGGGCATCCAGAGGAACCGCGGCGGCGTTTGGCGGCACTACCAGCGCCATCTCTCGCCCCTGAGCGCCCGGCTGGAATCGGACGCTCGCTAGGTCGGGGGTGCGTGGCGCTGCCGGATGGCTCAGTCACCGTCCTGCGGGAACCAGCAGTTGAATGCGATGGTGATGCGTTCGTCCCGCCCGTAGAACGGCAACACTTCGTGCTGCAACCAGGATGGGAACAGCACCAGCTGCCCCGCCTTCAGCGGGATGCTCCACGTCCCATGGTGGTAGGGCGGCCGCAGCCTGACGTTGCCTGCGTCGGTGAAGTAGTTGCTGTAGTGGTGGGGATTGTGGAAACGCAGGACGCCCGATTCGGGTCGGTCCAGAGGCGTATCCCCCGGCGTCACGCAGTACACGCCCGACCAGGACGCCATCGGATGTGTGTGGAGGATGGTGAAGCCGCCTTCGCGGGTCACGTGGAACCACGTGTGCGAGGCGATCCGAAGTTTCTGTACTTCTTCGACCGTGTAGCCGTTGAGCTCCTGCACGGTGCGGGCCAGGCAATGCCAGGCGAACTTGCGCAGTTCCTGCACGCAGCCTTCCGGCCAGGCGAACAGGTTGAAATCACTCTCAAACACCCCGGGCTGCTGCTTCAGCGACGTGTGGGGATTGGCGTAGCGCGCACCCTGCGCTTCACGCGAGAGGAGCAGGGTCGCCAGTTCGGGATTTAGCCGGGTCGCGTCGGGATGGAAATCCTGCGCGAACGGGACGGCAAAGATGGATGCGACTTCCAGGCTCATGGTTCCGTGGTCCCTCTGGTGGGCGGCGTGGGTTGCCACAAAAAGCTACGGCCCCGTGAGGGGCCGTAGCAAGTACCGCAACCTACAGCGATTCGATCAGAAACGCTGCGTGTACTTCATGTACAGGAAGCGGCCCGGCAGTTCGTACTGCGGGTCGAAGCTGTTGGCGAAGGTCGACGCGGAACGCGGCGGATCCTTGTCGAACAGGTTGTTGACGCCCAGGGTCACGCGGGCATTCCACGGTGCGTTCCAGTACACGCTTGCATCGTGGTAGGTGACCGACGGGATGCGGTTTTCAGGAGCATCGACCGGACGGCCAGCTTCATTGTTCACATCCCGGTCCGGATTCGAGCACAGAAGCGCGGTGTTGACGGGGTCGAAGCCCGTGCAGTCCTCGTCCTGGCGCGAGAAGAAGCGTGAGTTCCACGCCGCGCCCCAGTCACCCATCTCCCAGCGCACGGCCAGGTTGGAGCGGATACGCCAGTTGTTGTTGCGATCGGAGTACTCGCCGACCAGGTTGCCACCTTCGCTCACTTCACCGCGGGTGCCGTCACCGTCGACGTCGTACTCGACCTTCGCCAGGTACGAGGTGTCCCAGATGAAGTTGAAGTTGCCGTAGGCCGTTTCCGGCATCCGGTAACCCATCGTCATGTCGTAGCCTTCGACTTCGCCACTGCCGATGTTGAGGCCTGACGACAGCAGGTCGATGATGGTGCCACCCGGTGCGCGGGTGATCAGGCCACACGCCTGCGCGTCACCCTCGCGGATGCAGCGGTTGGCGATCGCCTGGCCCGAGAGGCCGCTGATGGTGTCTTGCAGCTCGATGTTCCACCAGTCCAGCGAAACGTCGAAGCCCTGGATGAACGACGGGCTCCAGACGAAGCCGAGGGTCTTGGACTCGGACATCTCCGGCTTCAGGTTCGGGTTGCCGCCGGTGCTGATGCGGATCTGGGAATTGCTCTGGTTGTAGCCGCCCGGCACCACGCCTGCCGAGGTGCAGCGCGCCTGCTGCTCGGGCGTCAGGCCCGGGAAGTTGACGCTGTTGCAGGGATCGAGCAGCGTCGGGAACGAGTCGGAGACGCCCTGGAACAGCTCGCCGATGGACGGGGCGCGGAAGCCCTCTGCCCAGTTGCCGCGTACCAGCAGGTCGGAGATCGGCTTCCACTTGAACCCGAACTTGCTGTTGACCGTGTCGCCGAAGTTGCTGTAGTCCGAGTAGCGCGAAGCCACGCTGAACTCCAGCAGTTCCGCACCCGGGACGTCAGCCAGCACGGGGATCGCGAACTCCAGGTAAGCCTCGTCGACCGAGTACTGGCCGGCGGTTGCGGTACGGGCATTGCCGGTGGTGTCGCCGGCGTTGATCAGCGCGTCGGGCTGGTCGTAGCCGGATTCCTTGCGGGTTTCCACGCCGAACGAGAACGCCAGCGGGCCGCCAGGCAGGTCGAACAGCTCGCCACCGATGCTGCCGTAGTAGTTGCGCTGCTCGTAGCCGTAGGAATCCTGCGCCACGAAGGACACGTAGTTCAGCATTTCCGGGGTGATGGTGCCAGCGCCGCCCAGGAAGTTCAGCGGCACGCAGCCGTCGATCGCCGTGCTGGCGTCGCCCGCCGTGGTCACGCAGGTCGGGGTGCCGTCAACGATCATCGACGGGCCCAGGGCGTTCTTCAGCTTGCTGTACTGGAACAGGCCGAACGTGGTGTCGTTCTGCTCGTTCTCGCCGTAGAAGTAACCAAGGTCCCAGGTGAAGAAGCGGTCACCGACGTCGAAGCTGCCTTCGAAGCCGCCGTTGAAGGCGAAGGTGTCCACGTCCTGGTTGTACGAACGGCCGCCGGTTTCGGTGACGCGACGCTGGACCCACTGGATGTCCTGCCCGAAGGGGTTGTAGATGCTGTCTGCGCTGATGACGGTGTCGTCGGGGCCGAAGGCCGGGGCGCCGATGTTGAAGAGCGGGATGATCGTCACCGGCATGGCGGCGAGCAGCTGCTCGGAGCGGCGCTGGTTGAACTGCGTGGTGGCGCGGAAACGGATGTCGTCGGTGATGTCGATGCTGCCGTTGGCGAACAGCGACACGCGCTCCTGCGGGGTCAGCAGGTAGTTGTCCGGCGCGAAGTTGTAGTTGTCGATGCTGCCGCGGTAGGTCGTGTAGCCGTTCGGCGTACCCGGGTTGATATTGAACAGGCCGTACTCACCGTTGGGCTGCTGGCAGAACTGGACGTCGCCCAGGATGCAGAACCTGCCGTCCGGGGTGGTGGAGCTGCCACCGAAGCCCGGGGTCGAGCCGAACACGGGAACCGCGGAAATCTCGCGGTCACCGGCCATGACCGGGTCTTCCTTCACGTAACCCACGCCCAGCATGGCCGACCAGCGGTCGCCAGTGGAGCCGACGGTGAAGTCGTATGCCTGGCGGGCGCCGTCGCCCTTGTCGTACTGGCCGTAGTAGGCATTGGCCTCGGCGCCTTCGAAGTTCTGGCGGAGGATGACGTTGACAACGCCGGCGATGGCGTCGGAACCGTAGATCGCGGAGGCACCGTCCTTCAGGACTTCGATGCGCTCGACCGCGGCGGTCGGGATGGTGTTCAGGTCGACTGCGCCACCCAGGCCGGTACCACCGACCCAGCGACGGCCGTTGACCAGCACCAGGGTGCGGTTGGAGCCGAGGTTGCGCAGGCTGACGCGGGTTTCGCCGTTGCCGCCGTTGTTGTACGTGCTGTTGAGGGTCGAGCCGTTCGCGGAGATGTTCTGGATCACATCGCCAACGGAGGTCAGGCCCTGAGCCGCGATCTCTTCGCGGTTCAGCGAAAATACGGGCTGCGAGGTCTCGATGTCGGTGCGCTTGATGCGCGAACCGGTCACTTCGATGCGGTCGAGGGTGGTGGCTTCCTGCTCATCGGCGTCCTGGGCAAATGCAACGCCCGTGCCGGCAGCAGCGGTAGCGCCCACGACGAGCGCGAAGGTGATCGCGTCGCGGAGCTTGGTGGTCTTCAAGGTCATTCTCTCTCTCCAAGTCAGTCTTGGTGTTTCCCATGGGAACCCGCCGGGGGCGTCAAGTAAGACACCAAGTCCAGCAAGGCCGCGCCGATACTAGCCCCCTGCGGCCAAAAATTAAAGTGTTGTTAACAAAAAGAAATCGCCGCCCCGGAGAGGGCGGCGATTTCTTTGAAATTCAATAAGTTGAAGCAGGCAACTCTTGTTCAGCAATATCCAGCGGGAAAAACCTCAGAGATCCTGCTCGTACCTGACGTAAGGCACGGTGCCTTCTTCCTTGTCGCCGCTGTTGGGCGCGAACGGGTTCTTGCCACGCGTCACCACGTTTTCGGCGCCCACGGTGAGCTGTCCGCTCCAGGGGGTCCGCCAGGTCAGCCCGAGGCCGAGCCCTTCCCACTGGCCCTCCTGCTGCGGGGTGTCGATGACGCGCCCGATGATGCTGGCACCGAAGTCCCCGATGTCCGCACCCACGGTCACGCTCTGCGTGTTCCAGCGGTCGTTGAAGTGGGTGCTGACGGCGTCGGGCACTTCGCCGGCGGGGATCAACCGCGCCCGTGCCCAGGTCCCGCCGATGGAGACGGTGGCCTCGCGGCCAATGTTCTTCTGGCCGTATACGGTGAGCGTGTTCTGGTCGAGCTGCGCGCTGCGCCCGCTGGGACTCAGCCATGCCGGCAGGCTGTCACGGCCTTCCCCGACCGAAACCCCGATGCGGTTGCCGTTGCGCCCGATGCTGGCGCCGGCGGACAGCTGTCCCGAGCCGCTGCGTGCACGGGAGGGGTCCAGAGAGGCCAACATGCAGTGATTGGCCAGGTTGCCGATTGCGCCCGCCAGGCCGGTCTTTCGATCACACACCAGCCCGAGCGAATCGGCACCGGACCCGCCCAGGTTCACATCGATCAGGTTACGACCGAGCCGCCAGCGTCCCCCCGCAGCAGGCGCGGGCTCAAGCAGCAGCACTGCTTCCAGGTTGCCGCTCGCCTTGTTCCAGACCGGAAGCACGGTGCTGTCGGCGCGGGCCGAGCCGCCGGATTGCGCATGCGCGCCGCCTGCCAGCCCGAAGGCCAGCAGCAACGCAAGCGGCAATTGAAGCGATCGCGTGTTCATCCCGTTGCCCTAAGACCTGCAAAGGTCTTCTGAGTTCCCGTCCGAGTCGTCGGGAACTATAGGTGATTTATGTTTCTTTAACAATTGCCGCCGGTCGCCGGCAGCCCCCTCTATTGAACGCGCTCCGGGGCGGCCATCTGCTGGCCGTGGAGCGCCAACAGTCTCTCCACATCGGCCGGATCGAAGCTGTAACGCTGGCCACAGAATTCGCATCGAACCTCGGCCTGTCCATCGATCACCGCCGCGCGCGCCTCGTCGGCGCCCAGCGAGGCCAGCATCGAGGCGACCCGCTCGCGCGAACACGAGCAGGCGAACTCCAGCGGTTTGCGGCCCAGCACTTCCACGCCATCCTGGTGGAACAGGCGTTCAAGCAACGTGTCACCCGCCAGGTCGAGCAACTCGTGGGAGCGCAGGGTGTCGAACAGCGCACAGGCCCGATTCCAGCCATCCACGTCACCCTCGTCGCCGGGCAGCTTCTGCAGCATGAGTCCGGCTGCACGGTTTTCGTCGGCCACCAGCAGCAGCCGGGTGGGAAGCTGCTCCGATTGAATGAAGTAGTCCTCCAGTGCGCCGGCAAGCGTCTCCGAGGCAAGTGACACCAGGCCCTGGTAGCGCATCGGCTCCTGCGCACCGCGGGCGCCTGGGCGTGGATTCTCGACGGTGATCGCGAGTACTGCATCGGCCCCGAGGTCCTGGAGGTTGCGCGTCGGCAGTGCCTGGTCCGACAGCTGGACGATGCCCCGCAGCGTGCCGGCGCCGGTGCACTCGGCGAACAGCGTGCGGATGGCGGCGCGCGACTGCAGCTGCAGCGAGAGCCGGCCGTCGACCTTGGTGTGGCCGGTCAGCAATGCCGCGGCGGCGCAGGCCTCGCCGAGCAGCTCGGCCGCGGCGGCGGGGTAGTCCTCGCGCGCACGGATCTGCCGCCAGGTCTCCTGCAGGTGGACGCGCACGCCGCGCACGCCGGCGCCCAGGATCAGGAAGCGGGTCAGGCCATCGTGGTCGAGGGCAGCGGAAGCGGTATCGGTCATCGGGGGCCTTGGCATGCAACAGCAGTGATAATGGTCGCGCACTCGTGCACGGAACGTAGCGGAAGTGGGGGCTTTGGACGATGACGCAAGCAATGGGGCCGGGCGGTGCCCGGCGTTCCAGGGGGCGCAGGTTGGTCCGCGGGCTGCTGCTCGCGCCGCTGCTGGTGCTGCTGCTGACGGTGGTGCAGGTGCTGGTCCTGCGCTGGGTGGACCCGCCCTTCAGTGCGTTCATGGCGGCGCGCCAGCTGGAGGCGTGGCGCGAAGGCGACGGCGAATTCCGCCTGTCCCATGAATGGAAGGACCTGGAGGAGGTATCACCGGACCTGCCATTGGCGGTGATTGCCTCGGAGGACCAGAACTTCGGTCGCCATCACGGATTCGACCTGGAGGCGATCGAGAAGGCCCGGGCCAGCAACGCCCGCGGTGGCGCCACCCGTGGCGCCAGCACCATCAGCCAGCAGACCGCCAAGAACCTGTTCCTGTGGAGCGGCCGCAGCTGGGTGCGCAAGGGCATCGAAGCCTGGTACACGGTGTTGATCGAAACCCTGTGGCCAAAGAACCGGATCCTCGAGGTCTACGTCAACGTGGCCGAGTTCGGTGACGGCGTGTACGGGGCGCATGCCGCGGCAAGACGCTATTTCGGCCGCGATGCCAGCGACCTCACCGCGGCGCAGGCGGCCCGGCTGGCCGCGGTCCTGCCCAGTCCGCGGCGCTACAGTGCGGCCAAGCCTGGTCCGTACGTGCAGCGGCGCACGCGGGCGATCGAGCGGCAGATGCGCGCCATTGGCGGGCGCGCGCACCTGGCGGCGCTGGACTGAGCCGCTACCATGCCGGCCATGCCTCGAGACCTGCTCACTGTTGTCGTCGCCGCCTACAACGAGGCCGACAGCCTGCCGTTACTGCACCCTCGGGTCGCCGCAGTGCTGGACCTGCTGGAAGCACAAGGGCTCGAAGGGCGGATTCTCTATGTGGACGACGGCAGCAGCGACGGCACCTGGTCGCTCCTGCAGGGGATTGCCGCCGGCGATGCCCGGGTAGGGCTGCTGAGGCTGTCGCGTAATTTCGGCAAGGAGCTGGCATTGACCGCCGGACTGGATCGCGTCCAGGAAGGCGCGGCACTGATCCTCGATGCGGACGGCCAGGACCCTCCCGAGTTGATCCCCGATTTCGTGCGGCTCTGGCGGGACGGCTTCGACGACGTCCACGGCACCCGGGTCGTGCGCGATGGCGAGGGCTGGTTGAAGCGCAGTACCGCGCATGCGTTCTATCGCCTCATGGGCCGCCTGTCGCGTACCCCCATACCGGCCGATACGGGGGACTTCCGCCTGCTTTCCCCGCGCGCGCTGGCAGCGCTGGCACAGCTTCGCGAGCGCCACCGGTTCATGAAGGGCCTGTTCGGCTGGGTGGGCTTCAAGCGCACTTCGATCGGGTATCACCGCGAACCGCGGGTGGCGGGCTCCAGCAAGTTCAATTTCTGGCGACTGTGGAACCTCGCGCTCGAGGGCATCACCAGCTTTTCCACCGCGCCCCTGCGCCTGGCCACGTACCTGGGCCTGGTTACGGCGACCGTGTCGTTCCTCTACGGCGCATGGGTCATCACCAAGGCGATGATCTGGAGCGACCCGGTGGCAGGCTGGCCGACCATGATGGCGGTGATCCTGTTCCTGGGCGGCATCCAGCTGATCGCGCTGGGCTTGATCGGTGAGTACCTGGGTCGCTTGTACGAGGAGTCCAAGCAGCGCCCCCTCTACCTGGTGGATGTCTGGCAGCCGGCGCCCGGGGTATCCTCCGGCGAGTCCCGTGTCGGAGGAGCCGTCCATGCGCACCGTGCGACAACTGCTGGAGGCGAAGACGCCTGAGATCTTCGCGATCGGACCGGACGCACCGGTCGTCGATGCGATCCGCCTGATGGCGCAGAAGCACATCGGAGCGGTGCTGGTGATCCAGGGCGGCAGGCTGGCCGGGATCCTGTCCGAGCGCGACTACGCACGCAAGATCGTGCTGCAGGGACGATCCTCGGCGACCACGCCGGTCGAGGCGATCATGACGCCCGAGGTCGTCACCATCGGGTTGGACGAAACCTCCGATCGCTGCATGCAGGTGATGACCGAACAACGTATCCGCCACCTGCCGGTGGTCGATGGGGGCGAGGTGGTGGGCGTGGTCTCCATCGGCGACCTGGTCAAGGCGGTGATCGAGGACCAGCAGGTCGAGCTGGAGCAGCTGCAGCGCTACATCGCCAGCTGACGTTTACCGTGCCGCCTGTGCGGCGCGGTTTCATTTCGCGTACTGCCCTCCGCACGCCGCGTTCTCGCCCGGCCCCAGCTCCAGCGTGGCCAGCAGTCCGGCCGGCGGCGCGATGCTGGCCAGGGTCAGCGCGATCGCCCCGCGAAGGCCCATCCGCTTGAAGTCCGGACGGATCACTGGGTCGGCGAAGCTTCCGGTCACCACCAGCGGGGACCGCAGCGACAGCAGGCTACGGTCCTTGGGGCGGGGCTTGACCAGGAGGTCCAGGCGCTCGTCGCGCAAGCTGATCGTTCCCGATCCGACGAGGATGGTGTCGGACGTATCGAACGCCAGCGCCCGCGAGTGCATGACCCCGTCCTTGACGCTGAAGTCGCCGAAGGCGCAGCGCACCGGGATCTGCCGGTCCTGGGTCAGCTTGAACTTGATGATCTCGCCCAGGTCCAGCCCGGCGAACTCCATCAGCAGGTTGCTGATGCGTCCCGCGCCCATCCCGATTGCCACGTCGCCGTTACTGGTCGCCAGCATTCCGGCGACCGAGTTGCCATGGCCGGCCAGCGTGACCCTGCCACCAACCTTGCCGACCGCATCGCGGGCCAGCTCCACCTTGGGCAGCAGCTTGGACAGCGTGAGGCCGCGGGCGTGGATATCGGCACGCGTCCGGATCGTGTCTTCGCGTGCGTCCATCTGGATGGTCGAGCGGATGTTGCCGTCGGCCACGCCGAAGTCCAGTGGATCCAGTCGCAGCACGCCGTCTTCCAGCAGCAGGTGCGCGTCCATGTCCTGCAACGGCCAGCCCGGCGCCTTCAGGCGCGCGGCGCGAAGCCGAACGTCGGCATCCATGGCGCGCAGCTTGTCCAGCTCGTAAGGCGCGTCCGGGAGGATCCGCCCGCTGCGGGAGGGCACCTTGGGGCCGTCGCCAGCCGAGCCCGCGCCGGAGGGGGGCGAGCCGCCGATGAAGCCGGCCAGGTCGTCCACGTCCAGTTGCCGGGAGCGCAGGTCGGCGCGCAGGAACGGGCGCTCGCCGGACGGGTCGACACTGGCATCTCCCGCCAGGTCGCTGTCGCCCACCTGGCCCTTGAAGCCGGTGTAGTCCCAGCGCTTGCCTTCCCGGCCGAGGGTCCCATCCAGGGTGTAGGCCGGGGTGTGCGGAGTGGCGATACCGAACACGCGGTAGAGGTCGGCAAGGTCGTTTCCCGCAAGTTCGAACTGGAGCTCGAAATCGCTGAAGCGGAACGGGTTGACCAGTGCCCCCCGGGCGTGTGCGCGGGTGGGGCCGGAATGAGCGCGCAGGTCGATCCGGTACGGCCGCTCGCTGTCGCGCAATGCCAGCGGCGATTCCGCGTGGCCCTGGATCTCGAAGGGTTCGCCCTTCCAGCGGCCGTCGCCGGCAATACCCACGGGGGCGTGGCCGGCGTCCCCCTGGCGGCTGACCACGGCCACGTCGACGCGGGTGTCGTTGGCGGCGTCGAGGTAGTGCAGGCGGCCGTCGTCGATGCGGATGGCCCCCAGTTCCGGGCCGTCACCCCCGCCATCGCCCAGGGTCCAGTTGCCCCCGGGCTCGGCGCCGGTTTCCAACCACGCCTCGGGCCGGACCAGCCGGAGGCGGGGCACGCGGACGGTGCCGGAGAACAGCGCCGGCACGTCGAGGCTGAATTCAAGCAATCGTGCCGATGCCATCTCGTCGCGGTCGGACCATGCCGCGTTGCCGAGGGTCAGGTCGGCGACCCGCACCGTGGTGATCCGGCCGAGGTCCACGTCCAGGTCGCCGCCGATGTCGAAACTCCGCCCGGTGCGTGCCTGGACCTGACGCTCGATGGGCCCGCGCAGCCAGTTCCAGTCCCACAGCAGAACCAACGCCACCACGCCGGCCATTACAACGCCCAGCGCGGTCAGGACCGGGTGCGCGCGTACCCCGTCACCCAGGCGGTGGACGAACAAAGCCGGGCGCGGATCGGATCCGGCCCGGCTTTCTTCGGGTGGCGATGCGCTCATGCGATCGCGTCCCGGTCCTGGCGTGTCAGTCGGCGCGGCAGGTGTAGCTGCCGCCCTCGTCCTGGAGCAGCGTCCCGCCTTCCGAGTCGCCGGTGAACTCGAGTGCCTCGCCGGTGAACACCGCGGTGATCTCACCGGCGGACCGCGAGAGCGCGACCTCGCGACCGTCGGCCAGGGTCACCTGGGCGGTGTCGCCGTCCACGGTGACGCGGTGGTCGTCATCGCAGCTGTAACTCGCCGCGTCCAGGCGGACGCCGGGGCCCGCTGCGTCGTCGGCAGCGTCTTCCATCACCACGGGAGCCGCATCAACGTCGGGTTCGAGGTCGGAGTTGTCGCGGCATGCGGAGAGCGCCAGGACCAGTGCCAGCGTCGAGAGGGACATCATCGGGATACGCACGGGGGTCTACTCCTGCGGGTTGCGGAAGGCCCACCATCCCGGCGTGGCGGTCAAGCGCGGGTGAATGGGCCCAGTGGCCGACCCGCAAGGCCGCAAGCGGCGCCGGCGTGGCCCGGCCGATGCCGCGTTGTGGACTCCCTCAGGCCGGACTGCGCACGTGGGCGAGCACCGACACGTAGTGGCACACGCTGCCCGCCACCACGAACAGGTGCCAGATCGCGTGCGAATAGGGCACCGATGGCCGGTGGTAGAAGACGGTGCCGAACGTGTAGCACACGCCACCGGCCAGCAGCCATCCGAAGGTCCAGCCATCAAGCGAAGCAAGCAGGGGTTTGATGGCGACCAGGACCAGCCAGCCCATCGCGACATAGATGCCGGTCGACAGGCCGCGGAACCGTCCGGTGAAGAACAGCTTGAACACCACGCCGGCCACCGCCAGGGTCCAGATGGCCGCGAACAGCCCCCAACCCCACGGCCCGCGCAGGCCGACCAGGGTGAACGGCGTGTAGGTGCCGGCGATCAGCAGGTAGATCGCACAGTGGTCGAATACCTTCAGCCGGCCCTTGAGCACCGGGTGCCGTACCGCGTGGTAGAGGGTGGAGGCCAGGTAGAGCAGCAGCAGCGTGCCGGCGAACACGATCGCGCCTGCCAGTTGCCAGCCGTCGCCATGCAGCGCCGCCAGGGTGACCAGCACCGCGCCCCCCGCAAGTGCCGCGGCCGCACCCAGCCCGTGCGTCAGCGCATTGGCCAGTTCCTCGCGCAGGTGGTGGGGATGGGGTTTGCCCGCCGGGGGCGGGTGCCCGATTGCATCCTGGCCGTGGAGAGGGGCGTTGGGCTTCATGGGTCGATCCTAACGTACGGGTGCGAAGGGTCCGGGGCCGTATCATCCGCCGGTTCCTTTCCATGCCGGCGGCACATGATCATTTCCCACGAGCACGAGTTCGTCTTCACCGCGATCCCCAAGACCGGGACCCACTCGGTGCGCCAGGCGCTGCGCGAGCACCTCGGCGGGGGCGACCTGGAGCAGGTCGGGCTGTTCGTCAACAAGCGGTTTCCGTTCGAGGAGCTCGCCCGGATCAGCCACGGCCACATTTCGCTGCAGCAGGTGAGGCCGTACATGGGCGAGGACGCGTTCGCCCGCTACCTGAAGTTCGCCTTCGTGCGCAATCCCTTCGACCGGTTCGTCTCGTACTGCGCCTTCATGACGCGCGCCAACGACGCCTTCGTGCAGAACCCGCAGGCGGTGATGCACCACCTGCTGTTCGTGCAGCCGCCCGAGCAGCACATCCTGTTCCAGCCTCAGCACACGTTCCTGGTCGACGGGGCGGGGGAGTTGCTGTCGGACATGGTCGGGCGGGTCGAGGACATGCAGGCGTCCTACGACGCCATCTGCGCCCGCATCGGGATCCCTACCGCCACGCTCGAACAGGTGAACACTTCGCGTCGCGGCGGGTACCGGGACTACTATGATCCGCGTGCGCGGGACGAAGTCGCGCGGCGCTACGGCAGGGACCTGGAACTGTTCGGATACGAGTTCTGACATGCACCCCAACCCCCGCAAGACCCATTCGGTCCGCCGCCTGGGCCCGGTGGACATCACCGCGCTCCGCCAGGCCGTGCTGGGCATCGACGAGGCCCGCTGGGACGCGGAAAACGCCGACAAGCCCAACCGGTTCGAGGCGCTGGACCGCACCCGCCACATCGTCTTCCGCTTCGTCAGCAACTTCCAGGACTGGCGCCAGTCGTACGGCCGGCCACTGTGGGACGAGTGGAAGCCACTGCTGGAACCGGTGATGGCGCACGCGGTGCGCGACTACGGGTACGCGGATGCCGCTTTTCCACGGGTCATGCTCGCGCGCATGGCGCCGGGCGGAGTGATCAAGCCGCACCGCGACGCCAACCCTGCCGCGAAGTGGCCGCACAAGATCCACGTGCCGCTGTTGACCAACGACCAGGTGACGTTCTACGTCGACGGGGTGGGGTACCACTTCCCCGAGGGGGAGGCCGTGGAAGTGGGCAACATGGCGGTACATGGGGTCCAGAACGCCGGCGACACCGACCGCATCCACCTGATCTTCGAGTACTACGACCGCCAGCAGCCCGAGCCGGAATGGCTGGCCCAGCTGGGCAGCCAGCCCGGCTGATCCGCGGGGCGCTGCTGCCCCTCCCGCTCAGTCCACCGCCACTGCGTGGGCGTGCTCGCGGGTGGCCAGGAAGGTCACGTCCGGTGCGCGCTCCTGCGCCAGCTGCAGGTTGATGCGCGTCGGGGCCAGGTAGACAAGCTGGCCGGCGGCGTCTTCGGCCAGGTTCATCGCGTTCTTGTCGCGGAACTCTTCCAGCTTCTTGGCGTTGTCGCAGCGGATCCAGCGCGCGGTGGCGACGGAGACCTGTTCGAAGGTCGCGTCCACGCCGTACTCGTCCTTCAGCCGGTAGGCGACCACGTCGAACTGCAGCACGCCGACCGCGCCCAGGATCAGGTCGTTGCTCATCAGCGGCTTGAAGAACTGGGTCGCGCCTTCCTCGCTCAACTGGGCCAGGCCCTTCTGCAGCTGCTTGAGCTTGAGCGGGTCGCGCAGGCGCGCGCGACGGAACAGTTCCGGCGCGAAGTTCGGGATTCCGGTGAAGGACAGCTTCTCCCCTTCGGTAAATGTATCGCCGATGGAGATGGTGCCGTGGTTGTGGATGCCGATGACATCGCCGGAATAGGCGGTCTCTGCGATCTCCCGGTCCGACGCCATGAAGGTCAGCGCGTTGGCCAGCTTCATGTCCTTGCCGGTACGGACGTGGAAAGCCTTCATCCCGGCCTCGAACCGGCCAGAGCAGATCCGCATGAACGCCACCCGGTCGCGGTGTTGCGGGTCCATGTTGGCCTGGATCTTGAAGACGAACCCGGTGAGCGTGTCCTCGGTCGGCGCGACCTCGCGCGTGGTGGTGTCGCGCGGGCGCGGCGGCGGTGCGTGCTCGACGAAAAAGTCCAGCAATAGCTGCACGCCGAAGTTGTTGACCGCCGAGCCGAAGAACACCGGCGTCTGCCCGCCACGCAGGTAGGCGTTCTTGTCGAACGGGTGGCTGGCGCCCTGCACCAGCTCCAGCTCGTCGCGCAGTTCGGCCAGCGCCTGCTCGCCGATGCGCGCGGCCAGCGCCGGATCCTCGATGGACGGGAAGATCGTCGAGTCCTGCCGGGTGAAATTGCGGCCCGGCTCGTACAGGTGAACCTCGCCGCTCACCAGGTGGACCACGCCCTTGAGCCGCTGGCCCATGCCGATCGGCCAGGTGATCGGCGCGCACTGGATGCCCAGCACCGATTCGACTTCGTCCAGCAGGTCGATCGGGTCCCGCCCCTCGCGGTCGAGCTTGTTGATGAAGGTCATGATCGGCGTGTCGCGGAGCCGGCAGACCTCCATCAGCTTGATCGTGCGTTCCTCCACGCCCTTGGCCACGTCGATCACCATCAGCGCGCTGTCGACCGCGGTCAGCACCCGGTAGGTGTCCTCGCCGAAGTCGGCGTGGCCGGGGGTGTCGAGCAGGTTGACGGTGCAGCCCTCGTACGGGAACTGCATCACCGAGGAGGTCACCGAGATGCCGCGCTCCTTCTCCAGTGCCATCCAGTCCGAGGTCGCGTGGCGCGCGGCCTTGCGGCCCTTGACCGAGCCGGCCATCTGGATCGCGCCGCCGAACAGCAGCAGCTTCTCCGTCAGCGTGGTCTTGCCCGCGTCGGGGTGGGAGATGATGGCGAATGTGCGGCGGCGAAGCGCCTGCTGGGATACGTCGGACATGGCGATGACGCGCGATGCGCGTCCGGATGGGCTCGGGGGCCGCGCAGTATAGCGGCGCGGCGCGGCGGCGATGTCCGGGCGCGATTCCCGGGACGAAGGCGCCGGTGCGGCGGTCCGGCGCGAAGTGCGAGCGGGGTCACGCAACGCCCCTTCAGGGTGACCGCAACGCGGCCGTTACCTCTTCCAGGTCGATACGCCGAGGAGTGGCCGTGTTTATTCTGATCGTGGGTGGCAAGGGTGCGCGCGCCGTCGAGTTCGAGCAGGCGCTGGCCGATTTCGGACTGGACTGGGACGTGCAGTGGCAGCCCGACCCCGAGGCGGTGATGGCCTTGCCCGACGACCGCCCCCCCGATGCGGTGGTGGCCGAGCGCGACCTTCAGGGCGTCTCGGGTCCGGACGTGCTGGCCCGGGTGCGCTCGCGCTACCCCGAGGCGGTGCGCATCCTGCTGCTTGACGAGGGCGACGGGAGTGGGGTCGAGCAGGTACTGGAAAGCGCGCATCGCCTGTTGCGCAAGCCACTGGACGCGGGCGAGCTGATCGAAGCGGTGGAAAGCGTGATCGAGCTGCGTGAGCTGCTCGACAACGAATCGCTCAAGGAGGCGATCGGCAAGGTCGGCGCATTGCCACCGCCGCCGCGGCTATACATCGAAATGACCCAGCTGCTGGGTGACCCCGACACCACCACCGCCGATGTCGCGGAGGTGCTGTCGCAGGATCCGGCGATCGCGGCCAAGGTGCTGCGCCTGTGCAACTCGGCCTACTTCTCCGCCGGGCGCGTGATCACCGACATGCGCACTGCCGTGACCCGGCTGGGCCTGCAGACCATCCAGCGCCTGGTGCTGGCGGCGGAAGCCTACAGCGGTGCCGGCGGCGTCAACGGCATCGATCGTGATGCGATGCAGGAACGCGCACTGCGTACGTCGCGGCTGGCGGCCCGGCTGCTGGGTGGCCCCAGCGCGGAACTGGCCGCAACGGCGGGACTGCTGGCGGAAGTGGGCATGCTGCTGCCCGATGTGCGTATCCCCGGCCGAGTGGCCGAAGAAGCCGCCGCGGGAGACGGGCAAGGCCCGCACTACGCGGAAGCCGGTGCCTACCTGTTGGGCCTGTGGGGGCTGCCGATGCCGATCGTCGAGGCGGTCGCCAGCCACCACCAACCCGGTCGGATGCGGATGTCCGGGTTCTGGGTCGCCGGCGCGGTGCACGTGGCATCGGCCCTGGCCGGTGGCACGGAGGTGGACGAGACGTACCTGCGCTCGGTCGGCATGCTCGACAAGCTGCCCCGTTGGCGAGCGATGGCAGAGGAGCAGCTGGCCGAGGCGGCGTAACGATTTCCTGTAGGAGCGGCTTCAGCCGCGATCGAATCTCTCAATCCCTTTGTAGGAGCGACGTAAGTCGCGAACTCGCCAGTCCTCGGAACTGACGGTCGCGACTTACGTCGCTCCTACAACTGAGGTGCGGCTTCCTATCGCGGCTGAAGCCGCTCCTACAAAGGCACGACGCGCCTAGCGCCCGTCGTCGATGCGCAGCGGCCCGGTCGGTCCGTTCATGCGGAACGGGATGGA
This sequence comes from Novilysobacter viscosus, assembly GCF_046600715.1. NCBI lineage: Bacteria > Pseudomonadati > Pseudomonadota > Gammaproteobacteria > Lysobacterales > Lysobacteraceae > Novilysobacter > Novilysobacter viscosus. Next base: position 237,707 of record NZ_JBJMAV010000002.1, on the reverse strand, counting down.
TTCGAGCCGCATGCCCCGGTTGACCTGCACCGCGAAGTGCAGGTGCGGCCCGGTGGTGAAGCCGGTGTTGCCCGACAGCCCGATCTGCTGGCCCGTGCGCACTCGCTGGCCCACGCGCACGTACGCGCCTTCCGGCTGCAGGTGCGCATACAGCGCCATGGAACCGTCGTCGTGGACGATGCGCACGAAATTGGCGCGCCCGCCGAAGGCCTCCCGGTCCAGCCCGGCACGCTGGAAGTCGGACTCGACCTGCATCACCACGCCTTCGCGCGCTGCCAGCACGGGCGTGCCTTCCGCGGCTGCGAAATCCACCGCGTACTGGTTGGCGGGGTCGTCGTGGCTGAAGCGGCCGCCGTAGCCCTGGTCGACGCGGATCCTGTACTGCTCCAGCGGCAACCGGTACTCGACGTCGCGCGGCCGGGCCGCCGGGTCGCCCGGTACGCTGTCCATGTGCAACTCGAAGCGGCCACCGCGGGTGGGATCGGACGTGGCCAGCTGTGCGACCAGCGCGCTGGAACCCGGCTGCAGCAATGCCCCCGTGGGCAGCGCCGGGCGGCCGGCGATGTTGTCCTGGTGCTGGAAGCGTACCCGCACCTCGATCGGTCCCGACAGGCGGTTGTCGGCCCACGCCAGGTAGCGGCTGCCCTGGTTCTCCACCCGCAGCTGGGCGATGGCTCCGGGCTCGAACTCGACCGGGATGACCGTCACCGCAACCGCCTCGGCCGCCGGCAACTGGTCGCCGTACTGGGTGACGCCGTCGGCGTCTTTCCAGCGGTAGATCTTGGCGGCCTCCACCGGTGCTGGCCAGCCAATGGCAAGCAAGAGTGCGGCGCAGGCGATGCGGGGGAAAGGCTGGGCCATGGCGGTCTATTCCACGCAGCCGCGATCGAGGTCCAGGCCGTCGACCACCCCGCGCAGGTCGAACGCCGCCACTGCACTGTCGGCGTGCACCGCATAGAGCACGCCACCGGGGAATGCGCGCGTGGGCGCGGCGTGCAGCGCGATCCCGTCGGTGTAGGACACCGTTTCTCCGCGGAAGCTGCCGGCCGGGGTCAGGTCGCCACGCTGGAACAGGTGGAACTGCGCCAACGGCATCAGTTGGTCCACCGCGACCCAGTAGCCGCCGTCGTCGGGGCAACTCCACAGCGCGATGCCCTCGGCTTCGGCGCCGAAGCCGGCACCGGGCAGGCGTCGGCCGGTGGCGCTGCCGTCCAGCCGGTATTCGTAGAGCGTGGACCGGTGCCGGCGGTCTTCGTCGGCAACCAGCAGGCGCCCGGTGGCCGGGTCGCCGGCAATGGATTCGACCATGCGCAGTGCGGTGTCGGGTTGCGTGCTGCCGAAGCTGCCTGCCGGGTGTGCGGCCAGGCGTCCCGCGCCATCGAGGCTCACGCGGTACCGGCGCACGCGCTGGTCCAGTTGCGACCACGGCGGCACCACGTCGAAACGTTCGCCCAGCATGAAACTGTCGGTGACGAAAACCTCGAGCTCGCCGGGCGCGGTTTCATGCAGCCACAGGCCGTACGGGCTTTGCAGCTCGGCATGTCCGAACTGGCCGACCGGCTCGAAGCCGGGCAGCGACAGCACCTGTACCCGGCGGTTGTCGCGCTCGACCACGAACAGCAGGTCCCCGTGCACGGCGATGCCGTTGGGGCGGTTGAATTGGCCCGGCTCGGTGCCGCGCCCGCCTACGTCGCGCAGCCACCGTCCGGTATCGCCGTCGAAGACCTTCAGCCGGTGGCTCGCCTTGGCGGTGGCGATGACCCACAGGCCGCCTTCCACGGTCGGCCATGTGGCCAGCGAATCGAGTTCCTCGCCGGCATAGGCGGCTGACACGAACGACTCGCGCACCGCGACCGCGGATGCATCGGCCACGGGGGTAGGGGCCGGGGAGGCCGCGGGGCTGCTGGCCCTGGGAGCTGCGGCGCGCGGGGGGAGGCCGGAACAGGCGGCCGCCGCCAGCAGGGTGATGCACAGGGCGAGGGGACGAAGGGAATGCAGGGTCATTACCGAAGTGTATTCGCCATGGGCGTGACGGGTCCTGCCACGAGTGACCGATGCAATACATCGCTTAATCCGCATGAAGCGATTGACAGCCCCGGCATGGCACGGGCAGACTGCGCCGCATCCATCGAGACCGGCAGAGGGACAGGCCCTTTGAAGCCGGGGCAACCCGCGCAGCGCAAGGCTGCGCCAGGTGCCAAATCCTGCGACGACCCGCGGCTGCGCGGACCGTCGGAAGATGGACGCGATACCGCCGGGCATGGGCCCGTCGCGTGTTGTCGTCCGCTCGGTGGCCCCACCGCTGCCACGGATGACCACCGCCATGACCCTGACCGCCCGAGTTGCCCCACCTCCCCGCGAGACCTGCGACGACCCGCCCTCGCCACCGGACACCGCGCCAGTCGCCACACTGGGCAGCACCGGCCTGCTGCTGCAGCTGCGACATGGCGGCCCGCGCCTGGTCAACCTCCGCCATGCCCGGCTCGGACAGGTGGACGCGCCGGTGGTCGTGGTGGCCGGCGGCATCTCCGCGGGTCGCGACGTGGATCGCTGGTGGCATGCGCAGGTGGGCCCTGGCCGGGCGATCGATACCCGCCGCGTGCAGGTGCTGGCAGTCGATTGGCTGGGCAGCGATGGTGCGCTGGACGTGCCGCTGGATCCGGCTGACCAGGCCGATGCGATCGCCTCGCTGCTGGACGCGCTCGGTATCGACGCGCTGGACGCCTTCGTCGGCTGCTCGTATGGCGCGCAGGTGGGCCTGCAGTTCGCCGCCCTGCACGGTGCGCGGGTGCGAAAGCTGGTCGCGATCAGCGGCGTCCACCGCGCCCATCCCTACGCCAGTGCGTGGCGTGCGCTGCAACGGCGGGCGGTGGCTTTGGGCGCGCTGCAGTGCGACGACGCGCACGGATTGGCGCTGGCGCGCCAGTTGGCGGTGCTGGGCTACCGGACCCCCGAGGAATTCGCCACCCGCTTCGGTCCCGCCACGGTGCGCGAGGGCCGCGTCCGGGTGGCTGCGGAGGACTATCTCGACCACTGCGCCGCCGGCTATGTGGCGCGCACCCCGGTGACCGCTTTCCTGCGCCTGTCGGAGTCGATCGACCTGCAATGCGTCGACCCGGAACGGATCACCGTGCCCACAACGGTGGTGGCGGTGGCGGACGACCGCCTGGTCCCGGTGGCGCAGGCCTACGAGCTGGTCGAGCGCCTGCGCGGCGAGGTGCGCCTGCACGTGCTGCGCTCGCGCTATGGCCACGACGCGTTCCTGAAGGAGGACGCTGCCATCGGACGGGTGCTTGCCGATGCCCTGCATGGCATGGCAGCAGGCATCGCCCGCGAAGGAGCACCGGCATGAGCGCGCAAACCGGCTTCAACCCGGCCACCACCGCGGTGCGCGCCGGCATCGACCGCGACCCGGCGTTCGGCGCGGTGACGCCGCCGCTGGTGCTGTCGTCCAATTTCAGTTTCGAGGGATTCGACTGCAAGCGCCACTATGACTACACGCGCAGCGGCAATCCGACGCGTGACCTGCTGGGCGGGGCGCTGGCCGAACTGGAAGGCGCCGCGGGCGGGGTGGTCACCGCAACCGGCATGGCCGCGATCGCGCTGGCGCTGCACGCACTGCTGAAGCCCGGTGACCGTCTGGTGGTGCCACACGACGGCTATGGCGGCAGCTGGAGGCTGTTCACCGCGCTTGCGGCCAGGGGCGCGTTCGAACTGCTGACCGTGGACATGACCGATCCGCTATCGCTGGGTTCCGCCCTGGGGTTGGGACCGGCGGTGGTGTGGATCGAAACCCCGTCCAACCCGTTGCTGCGAATCACCGACCTGCGGTTGGTGATCGAGGCCGCGCACGCGGCGGGCGCGCTGGCGGTGGTCGACAACACGTTCCTTTCCCCCGCGCTGCAGCGGCCGATCGGCTTCGGCGCCGACGTGGTGGTGCACTCCACGACCAAGTACATCAACGGCCACAGTGACGTGGTCGGTGGCGCGGTGCTCGCCCGGGACGCCGCCGTGCACGAGCAGCTGGCCTGGTGGGCCAACTGCCTGGGCCTGGCGGGCGCGCCGTTCGACAGTTTCCTGACCCTGCGTGGCCTGCGCACGCTGGACGCACGCCTGCGCGTGCACCAGGCCAACACGACCGCACTCGCGTCGCTGGTGGAGGGCGACGGCGCGGTACGTGCGCTGCACTATCCGGGGTGCAGCTCGCACCCGGGACACGCGGTGGCGGCGCGCCAGCAGCGCGGCTTCGGGGCGATGCTCAGCCTGGAGCTCGAGGGTGGCGAGGCGGCGGTGCGCGCATTCCTGGACGGGCTGCGATGCTTCACCCTGGCCGAGTCGCTGGGCGGCGTCGAAAGCCTGGTCGCACATCCGGCAACCATGACCCATGCCGCGATGTCGGCGGAGGCGCGCGCGTGCGCCGGCATCGGCGACGGGCTGCTGCGCCTGTCGGTCGGCATCGAGCACGAGGACGACCTGTTGGCCGACGTCGAGGCCGCGCTTGACCGTGCCCACGCGGCGGCACGCGCCACCCGCGGGGTGGCCCGATGAGCGCCCGGGCAGGATGCGTGTCGGGACGGTTTGCGTCGCCGCACGTCCCGGCCCGCATCGCGCTGCTGGGCGTTGGCAACGTGGGCGCCGCACTGCTGCGCAGGATCGGGGAGCGGCGAAGCGACGGATGCGGCGATCCGCTGTCACTGGTGTACGTGGCCGACTCCAGGCATGCGGCGCGGCTGTGGCGGCCCTCGGCTGTCGAGGCGGACTGCGAAAGCGCCGGCTTGGACCCACACCCGCCCCGCGAACGCGCTGCCCGGCTCGTCGAGCCGCTCCAGCCGGGACCGGGCGAAGAGGTGGCGCTGGCCCCCAGCGATCCCACGCAGGTGGCGCGCGCGCTGGCGGACGGCGGGCAGCAGGCACGCCGGATCGTCATCGACGCCACCGCCAGCGACACGGTCGCATCCCACCACGCCCGCTGGCTCGGGCAGGGCATCGACGTGGTGACCGCCTGCAAGCTGGGCCAGGGGACGTCGCTGGACCGCTGGCGCCGGATCCAGCGGGCCCGCACCGAGGGGGGCAGCGGCTACGGCGACAGCGCAACGGTGGGCGCGGGTCTCCCGCTGTTGCGGACGATCCGCGCATTGCGTGACGGTGGCGACCGCATCCATGCCATCGCCGGTGTGCTGTCGGGTTCGCTGGCATGGTTGTTCAACCATTACGACGGGCTGCGTCCGTTCTCCGGTTTCGTGCGCCAGGCGCGCCAGGCCGGGTTCACCGAACCCGACCCGCGCGAGGACCTGTCGGGCGAGGACGTGCGTCGCAAGCTGCTGATCCTGGCGCGTACGTCGGGGGTAGAACTGGAGACGGGCGACGTCACGGTACGGTCGCTGGTGCCCGACGTGCTGGCGCGGCTGTCCGCCACTCACGTCGACGCGGCGCTACCGGTGCTTGACGGCCCGCTGCGCACGCGCTTTGCCGAGGCGTGGAAGCGGGGAGAGCGCTTGCGGTTCATTGCGCGGCTGCAGAACGGACGGGGGCGGATCGGGCTGGAGTCGCTGGGCGCCGACGACCCACTCGCCGGCGGCAGTGGTACCGACAACCGCGTGGCGATCTGGTCGGACCGCTACCCGGACCAGCCGCTGGTCATCCAGGGGCCGGGTGCGGGCGCCGGGGTGACGGCCGCCGCGCTGCTGGACGACGCCTTGGCCCTGGCCCGGCGGCTGCCGGGCGCCTGATCCGTACGAACGGGCAGGACTCAGCCCTCGGCGGGGGTCGGGGTGGCGGCATTGCCCACCACCGCAGGCGACCCCACCAGGGCCAGCCTGCCCTCGGCCAGCAGCACCTCCGGGCCCGCCTGCAGGGCCTGCAGGAGGTCCTCTTCGGGCGTGGTGTCGGTCGGGCGGAACGCGGCCCAGCCGTCGCGGCCGCGGGTCTTGACGAAATACAGCGCCTGGTCGGCCATCTCCACCAGGGTCTCCCAGCTGCCGACCCCGCGCCGCCCGACGAACAGCGGGTATTCGGCCAGGCCGACCGAGCAGGTCAGTTGCTGGCTCTGGCCGTTGCCCAGGTCGAACGTATGCTCGGCCACCGCCGCGCGCAGGCGCTCGCCAAGTTGCGGCACGTGCGAGGCGGGCATCGGGCGGAACACCAGCAGGAATTCCTCACCGCCCCAGCGCACCACGTAATCGCCGCTGCGGACCAGCGCGCGCAGGATGCCCGCGAACTGTTGCAGCACCAGGTCACCGGCGCGGTGGCCGTGGGTGTCGTTGACGGCCTTGAAGTGGTCGATGTCGACCAGCGCGAACACCATGACCTTGCCCTGGTCCGGGCCCTGGCGGATCTGGCGGTCGTAGTACGCCAGGTCGGCCGGAATCTGGCTGGCCATGTAACGGCGGTTGCGCAGGCCGGTCAGCGGGTCGGTCTGGCTGGCCTCGCGCAGGCGTTCGTTGGCCGCGGCCAGCGCCTCGGTGCGCTGCTGGACCACTTCCTCCAGCGCCCGGCGCTGGCGACGGTGGCGGCCCTGCAGGTGGTGCACGCCCAGCCCCAACAGCGCCAGCGCCAACAAGGCCACGGCGATGGCGAACGCGCGCGTCTCGTAGACTTTCGGTTCGATCGAGAACGACAGCCGTGCCGGCGCCTGGCTGGCAGTGCCGGTGTTGTTGAGGCCGCGGACCTCGAACACGTAGTCGCCCGGCGGAAGGTTGGTGTAGCGCGCGCTGCGATTGGCCAGTGGCGCGGTCTGCCAGTCGCGGTCGTAGCCTTCCAGCCGGTACTCGACGGTGTTGCTGCGCGGGTCCTGGAAACTCAGCACGGTGAATTCGAACGTGATGTCGCGCGCGGTCACCGGAAGCTCGGCGTTGGCCAGCAGGTGCGCGGGCCACCAGTCACCGTCGGCCATCACCCGTTCGATTTCCACCGAAGGGGGCACGGTGTTGGGCCGGATCGCCTGGGTGTCGAACGCGACCACGCCATCGCGCGTGGGCAGCCACAGGGTGTCGCCACGCAGGAAACCCTTCGAGGTGCCGGCGCCATTGCAGCAGTAGCCCTGCTGCCCGCTCATCGGGTCACCGCGCTCGTTGAGCAGCATCTGCCCGCGCACGCGCGGGATGCGCCGCTCGGCAAGCGCCGCCAGGTCTTCCACGGGAACCCGCACGATGCCGCGGATGCCCGCCACCCACAGGTATCCGGCATGCTCCATCAGGGCGAAGGGGGAGTTGGCCGGCATGCCCTCCTCGGCAGACAGCCGTTGCCAGTGGCCCTCATGCTCGAAGTACACGGCCTCCGAAAGGGCCCCAACGACCAGCCGGCCATCGGCCATGCGCTTGATCGCGGTGATGTCCAGGCCGTCGGTCAGGCCGCTCTTGCGGGTGAAGCGGGTGCCGTCGAACTCGAACACGCCCGACTGGCTGCCGACCAGCAGGGCGCGCGGGCCATCGACATACACGAAGCGGACGCGGGGGTCCTCGAGGCCGTCTTCCTCGCCCCACCGCTTCAGCGCCGTGCCGTCGTGCTCGAACAGGCCGTCGCTGGTGGCGATCCACAGGTGCCCCTCGCGGTCGCGAACCAGCCCGTTGATCTGCAATTCCGCCACCGTGCCGGCCCAGTCCGGTTGCCTCACCTGTCCGGCGGCAGGCCCACCATGGTCGATGAAGGCCACGCCACGCCGGGTCCCGATCCAGAGCCGGTCGCGCTCGGCCAGCAGGTTGTAGCCCTGCGGGTGCGGCAGCGCCTCGCCGCTGGCGACCGGCAGGAACCGGCCGTCCTCGAGCACGCTGACGCCATCGTTCTGGCCCACCCAGATGCGGCTGCCATCGGGGTCGGCCGCCACCGACCACACGATCGGCCCGGGCAGGCCTTCGGCCGTGCCATAACGCCGGGTCCAGCCATCGCGCAGGCGGATCAGTCCCTCCCACTGGCTGCCCAGCCAAAGATTGCCCTCGCGGTCTTCCAGGCCCGTGCGCACACCGGCGACGCCGCCGGGTCCGGACGCGGGGACGAACTCGGTGGGGCCATCGGCACGGATCCGGGCCAGTCCCGCATCGCCACCGGCCCACAGGTTGCCGTCGCTGTCGGCGAGCAACAGGTCAACGGGCACGCCGTTGAGCTGCGGCACCGACGCTTCCTGGAAGCCGGCTACCGCGTGGGCGGCGGCATTATCGGGGGTGGGATCACCGACCGGGCTGCCAAACGTGCCGTCCCGATCCACGAACAGGCCCACCGCGGTGGCCGCCCAGAGGCGCCCATGGGCATGCGCCAATCGATTGACGGGGGCGTCGCTGGCGGCGGCCGGCAGCCGTTCGCGCCGCCACTGGCCGTCGGCGGGGAAATACACCGCACCGTGCCCGCCAACCGCCCAGCGACCCTCCGACCACGCCAGTGACAATGCCGGGGCAGGGCTGCCGGCCAGGGGGTGCAGCACGTGGTCGCGAACCTCGAACACACCGGCGTTGGTCGCGACCCAGATCGTGCCCGTGGCGTCCTCGGCCACCGCGTTGATGTCCAGTTGCGGCCATTGCGTGGCATCGGCCGCGGGGACCGCTCGGAAATCGCGACCGTCATGGACCGCCAGGCCCTTGTAGCTGCCGATCCAGATCCGACCGTCCCGGCCTGAGTGCAGGGAGCGGATCCAGATGCCGGGCAGCTCGGGCTCGTTCTCGGGCGTGAAGGCCTGGAACTTCACGCCGTCGAAGCGCGCCAGGCCTGCCTGGGTGCCGACCCAGATGTAACCGCGCCCGCCCTGGGCGATCGCAACCGCGCTGATCTGGGGCAGGCCTTCTTCGATCGACCACGTGCTGCGCACATAGTGGTGGAAGGTCTTGTCCGGCTGCAGCGCAGCTACCGGCGGGCTCCACACCAGCAGGGTGGCGAGCGAGGCGAGCAGGCAGAGGGTTCGGACGAGTGACACATCGGGCTCCGGGCAGGGCTTCAACCGGGTGAGGCAAGAACCGTGCCCCGGCCGTCACGATCAGTGACCACGATCAGTGACGCGGGGCTCCGCCGGCGCCGGACGCGTGCCGGCCCGGCGAGCATGGTCCTGTCGGCGTCCCGCCGCCGTCAACGGCAGGTCGCCCTCAGCACTCGATGACGTTGACCGCCAGCCCGCCGCGGCTGGTTTCCTTGTACTTGTCCTTCATGTCGTTGCCGGTGTCGCGCATGGTCTTGATGACCTTGTCCAGCGACACCTTGTGCTTGCCGTCGCCGCGCATGGCCATGCGGCTGGCGTTGATCGCCTTCACCGCACCCATTGCGTTGCGCTCGATGCACGGGATCTGCACCAGCCCGCCGATGGGGTCGCAGGTCAGGCCGAGATTGTGTTCCATGCCGATCTCCGCCGCGTTCTCCACCCGCGACGGACTTCCGCCGATGGCGGCGGTCAGGCCCGCGGCGGCCATCGAACAGGCCACCCCGACCTCGCCCTGGCAGCCGACCTCGGCGCCGGAGATCGAGGCGTTTTCCTTGTAGAGGATGCCCACGGCGGCGGCGGTCATCAGGAAGTCGCGCACGCCCTGCAGGTTGGAGCCGGGTACGAAACGGTCGTAGTAGTGCAGCACCGACGGGATGATCCCGGCGGCGCCGTTGGTGGGCGCGGTCACCACGCGGCCGCCTGCGGCGTTCTCCTCGTTCACTGCCAGCGCGAACAGGTTGACCCAGTCGAGCATCGTCAGCGGGTCTTCCACCGCCGCCTCCGGCCGCGCCTCCAGCTCGGCCAGCAGGAGCGGTGCACGACGGGTGACGTGCAGGCCACCGGGCAGGGTGCCCGGCGAGCGGGTGCCGCGATCCACGGCCGACTTCATCGCCGCCCAGATCTCGTCAAGTCCCGCGTCGATTGCCTCGCGGCTGCGCCAGACCTGCTCGTTGGCGTACATCAGCTGGGCGATGGTGATGCCGTTGTCGTTGGCCCGCGCGATCAGCTCGTCGCCCGAAGCGAACGGGTAGGGCACCGCCGTGGTATCGGCGACGATCCGGTCCTCGGCGGCCTCGTCCTGGTTGACCACGAAACCACCGCCGACGGAGTAGTAGTCGCGCGTGGCAATGACCTCGCCGGCCGCGTCGTAGGCGGTGAAGCGCATGCCGTTGGTGTGGAACGGCAGCTTCTGGCGCTTGTTCATGATCAGGTCGTGTTTTTCGTCGAACCCGATCCGGTGCCGGCCCTGCAGCCGGATGTGCTTCTCGCCGCGGATGCGCGCCAGCGCATCGGGGATGATCTCCGGGTCGATCTCGTTGGGCCAATGGCCCTCCAGCCCCATCAGCACCGCCTTGTCGGTACCGTGTCCACGCCCGGTCAGGGCGAGCGAACCGAACACCTCGGCGCGCACGCGGGCGGTGCGTTCAAGGTCGCCGTTGTCGACCAGCCAGCGCTCGACGAAGCGCGCCGCCGCGCGCATCGGACCCACGGTGTGCGAGGAACTCGGCCCCAGGCCGATCTTGTACAGGTCGAAAACGCTGACGGCCACGCGGTGCTCCGGGTACGCCCTGATGCGGTGGGGGTGCACGGCCGGTCGGCCGCAACGGCCGCTATTCTACGCGCCCGTGCCGGCCGCCCCGCCGTACGCACACGCATCGTGGACCGCGCTCCGTGACCGATCCCGAACTCGCTGAAGCGCCCGGCCTGGTGCTGTTCCAGCGTGATGACTGCCACCTGTGCGACCTCGCGCTGGAGGTGCTGGCGGCCGCTCGCGCGCCGGAGTTCGAAAGCGTGTTCATCGATGACGACGCGGTGCTGGAAGACCGCTACGGCCTTCGGGTGCCGGTGTTGCGCGATGCAGGGCGGGGCGCGGAACTGGACTGGCCGTTCGACGAGGCGCGGCTGCGGGGGTTTCTCGGGGGCTGAACGACCTGCACGATGTCTGCGGAGTTCCGCTTCATCGTGGGAGCGACGTGAGTCGCGAGCACCTCCCGTCCCGGAGGGCTGCGCGGTCGCGACTTACGTCGCTCCTACCAGCGGGGCCGGGGTGCGTTGGGAACAAGACGGGGGAGCAACGCGGAAGGAGCATCGCGGCTGAAGCCGCTCCTGCATTGGGCGGGGTATTGGTTACTTCGCCGGCTGCAGGTTGACCCGCGTGCTGATGGCAACCGCGTCGGGCAGCAACCCGGTATCGGCCCAGTCGCCGCCACCCACGTCGTGCGCCAGCCGCGACACGGTGGCCCTGCCTGCCAGCACCGGGCGGGCGCCCGGCGTCCATTCGAAGGTGAAGGTCACCGGCTTGCCGACCCCGCGCAGCTGCAGCGTGCCGTCGGCGGCATAGCGGTTCGCGTCCAGCTTGCGGAACCCGCGTGCGCTGTAGCGCGCTTGCGGGAAGCGGGCGACGTTGAAGAAGTCCGCGCCCTGCAATGTCTCGTCGCGCTCGGTGTTGTCGGTATCCGCGCCCGCCAGGGCGATGGTGACGTCCAGCGAGCCGTCCTGCGGACGTGCGGGATCGAAGCTGATGCGCGTGTCGAACGAGGCGAATCGACCGACGAAGACTTCGCCCTGGTACTCGGTGGCGAAGGTCAGCACCGAGCCGGGCGCCTGCACGTAGTCGGCGGCATGCGCCAGCGGCGCGGCGAGCAGCGCCAGTGCGGACAGGGCGAAGGCCTGCGCGCGGGCGGGGCGCGATGATGTCGGGGACGACGATGTCATGGGGGGCTCCGGGTCAGGCCTGCGGCGGGCGACGCCCCGGCAGCATCCGCCGCAGGGTCGCGTCTCCCAGGAACAGGTGATGGTAGAAGGCGGCACCTGCATGGAGCACTACCAGCGACAGCAGCACCCAGAAGCCGGCCTTGTGCAGCGAAAGGGCGGCCTCGCGCAACGCCTCGTCGCTGCCGGCAAGCGCCGGCAGGTTGAACAGGCCGAAGAACTGCAGCGGATAGCCGGCCGCGGAATTGAACAGCCATCCTGTCAGCGGCATGGCGAACAGCACGGCGTACAGCAGGGCATGCGTCAGCGACGCGATGCGTTCCTGCCAGCGCGGAGAGCCGGGCACCGGTGCGGGCGTTCCTGCATAGAGTCGCCATGCCAGCCGGATCGCCGCCAGCACCAGCACCGTCAAGCCGAATGACTTGTGCAGCGCGTAGATCTCGATCTTGCGCGGCGTGTTGGGCATCTCCGTCATCAGCAGCCCGGCCGTGGCCAGCCCGACGACAAGCACCACGACGGACCAGTGCAACCATTGGCTGGGCCAACTCCAACGCTCGTCTGTATTCCTGAGGGTCACTGCGTACGCATCCCGGGATCGGGCGGGGTGTGGGAGGCGTCCGGGCCTTCGTCGCCACCCTCGCCATCAGCCCCGTCGTCGCCCTCGCCGTCGCCGTGCGGGGGCAGGCCGGGGCGCGACGGGGCGGGCTCCGGCCCGAAGACCGACAGCGCGTCGTCATCGCGCGTGGCTTCGGCCTCGATGCGCAGCTGCACTTCATCGCCGATCACCGACGTCCACGCGTTGATGCCGTAGTCGGCGCGGCTGAGCGTGGCCGTCGCCGAAAACCCCGCGGTGCGCCGGAAGGGTGGCAGCGGATGGCGCTTGAGCGCGTTGAGGGTCACGTCCATGCACAGGGGTCGCGCCACCCCTCGCAGGGTGAGCTCGCCACAGGCACGGGCGCTGTCGGCATCGACGGCGGTGACTTCGCTGGATACGAAGCGGGCCTCGGGGTGGCGCTCGGCATCAAGCAGGTTGCGCGCCAGGGTCGCGCGGTTCCAGGCATCGTCGCCCAGGTCGATCGCGGCCATGGGCACCCGCACGTCCAGCCGCGTCCGCCCCCAGTCATCGGGGTCGAACAGCAACGCGCCGGTGCTGCCCGACACCGTGCCCAGTGCGTCGGAGAACCCCGCGTGCCCCACCGCGAACATCACGCGCGTATGCACGGGGTCGATCGCGTAGGCCTCCAGCTCACCAGCGCCGGCCGATGACGCAGCCAGGGCGGCAAGCACGAGGAGGGGAACGGGACGGCGGACTGGACGCATCGGGTCTCCAGCGGGGTCGGGGCGGCCAGCCCACGATACTCCCGCGGCGACGATGAACCGTGCAGGGCGGTGCAACGCTGCGTGTCCCGGTTGCACGCGGCGGCCCGATCCGGGAGGCTATCGCACCGCACCGGCAGGACGCCGCTGCGCGCGGCACCGCCGCGCCACACACCTATGGAGCGGGTGGCATGCGAAGCAATCTTTCCCCGAACCCCGGCGGCTGGCGGGTGCGCGCGTGGCGCTCGCCACTCTTCATCGTCCTGCTGCTGGCAGCCATGCTGGCCCGTGCCGCCGGCCCGGATGCGCCGCGTCCGCGCATCCTGGGCGTCGCCGACGGCCTGCCCTCCAGCAACGTCAACGGCCTGGCACGCGACCGCGAGGGCTACCTGTGGCTGGCCACCAGCGACGGCCTGGCACGCTACGACGGCGTCGAGGTGCGCACCTGGCGCCACGATCCGGAAATCCCCGGATCACTGCCCGGCAACTACGTCACCGCCGTCCACGTCGACACGCACGACCGGGTCTGGGTGGCGATCGAAGGCCGCGGACTGAGCGTGCTCGACCGCGACCGGCAGGGCTTTTCGCACCACCGGCGCGGGACGCATGCGGTGATGGGCAGTGACGAGGTCTGGGCACTTGCCGGGCATGGCGGAGCGTTGTGGTTCGGAACCTACGACGGCGGGCTGCACCGCCTCTCCGATGGCGGGCGCATGACCCGCCACATGCCGCGCGACGGGGATGCGCGCAGCCTCCCGGCGGCCACGGTGCTGGCGCTGGAGCCCGATGCGGGTGGCCGGCTCTGGGTCGGGACCACGCGCGGCCTGGCGTACTGGACCGGCCGGGACTTTGAACGGGTCCCGCTGCCGGGTCCCTCGACCGCAGCGGTGGTGTATTCGGTCAGCGCCGTGGACGACGGGGTGTGGGTCGGCGCCGCCACCGGCGTGTTCCGCCGCGACGCCGCGGGACGCTGGCACACGCCGGCGTGGTCGCCGATGTTCGCCACGCCCAACGGCGTGTTCGACGTGGTGGGCGATGGCGAAGGCGGCCTATGGATCGCGGCGGCTCGGCAGCTGTGGCGCCGCCCCGCGCGCGGGGTGCCCGGACCGGTTCCGCTGGATACCCACGGCCCGGTACGCCCCGTGTTCCAGCTGCTGGCCCAGCCGGGCGGCGGGCTGTGGGTGCCGGTAGCCGGCAGTGGCCTGGGCTACCTGCGCGCGGGATGGGGCAGGCTGGCCCACTACACGGCGGGCGGGGGCGCGCTGTCGGACACCCTGTACCGCGCCATCGTCCCCACCAGCGACGGTGCATGGCTGGTCGGGTACGGCGGGGGCATTGACCGGTTGCAAGGCGATGGACGGGTAGAGCCGTTGGACGCGCGGACGCGAAAGGCCCTGGAGGGCGTGCAGCCCATGTCGGCTGCGCTGGACGCACGCGGGCGCCTATGGATGGGGCAGCGGTCCGGCCTGACCCGGCTGGATCCGGTATCGGGCCGCGTGCGCCGTTGGCGGCTGGGCGCGGCGGACGCCCCGTTGGACGGTGCCCTGACCCAGCTCGCCTCGGCCCCGGACGGCACCCTGTGGGCTGCGTTCGCTGGCGCGGGCCTGCAGCAGCGCGACGACACCGGTCGGGTGCTGCGCACTTTGCCCGCTGGCAGCCATGGCCTGGGCGCCAGCGATGTCGAAGCCATCGCGTTCGACCCTGCCGGCCGGCTGTGGCTGGCGGACGCGCGCGGGCTGGGTCGCTGGGACCCGGCACTTGGCCGCTTCGTTCGCGACGAAGGCCTCCCCGCCGGCGATCGCGTGTTCGCGTTCGACTTCGACGCACGCGGCGCGGTGTGGCTGCAGCATCTGCGCGGGATGGAGCGCTTCGAGCCGGGCGGCGCCGGATGGCGGCGCACGCACCGCATCGGCGTGGATGGCGGCATTCCTGCGGTGGAAGGGTCCGGGTTGCGCGTCGATGGCCGGGGCCGCGTCTGGCTGGCCACCCTTCGCGGGCTCTACCGATGGGACCCGCTGCAACGCCGGGTGCGCCACTTCGGGCTTGACGACGGCCTGCCCAGCCAGGAATTCGTGAAACGCGCGCTTGCGCTGGACAGCCACGGCCGGTTGCTCGCGGCCACCGCGGATGGGGCGGTCGTACTCGTGGATACCTCCCAGCCCGATCCCGCGCCGCGCGTTCCGCCGCTGCGCGTGCAGGCGGTGGACGTACGCCACGCCGGCGGATGGCAGTCGGTGGTCCCACCATCGGCCGGCGGGATCCACACGCTGCCGGCGGACACCCGCGAGCTGCGCGTGCAACTGCGCCTGCTCGCATTCGAAGCGCCCGCGGGAAACCGCTACGAGTCACGCCTGGACGGCTATGACGCCGCCTGGCTCACGCAGGGTCGAAGTGCCGAACGCGTGCTGGCGGGGCTCGGTCCGGGCCAGTACACCCTGCATGCGCGAGGGGTGGACGCGCTGGGCAATCGCTCGCAAACCCGATCGGTGCGGTTCCGCATCCTGCCGCCGTGGTGGCGCAGCCATTGGGCGATGGCGGCGGCGCTGATGCTGGTGGCATTGGCCGTCGGCGCCGCCTGGCGCGCACGCCAGCAGCGCAGGCGTCGGCGGCGGGCATGGGCGACGGCACAGGAGGAGCGGCGGGTGGCCCAACGCGCCTCGGAGGCCAAGAGCCGGTTCCTGGCGAACTTCGGGCACGAGGTGCGCACGCCGATGACCGGGGTGCTGGGCATGAGCGAGCTGCTGCTGGACTCGCCGTTGGATGCGAGCCAGACGGCCCGGGTGCAGTCGATCCGCCAGGCCGGCGAGCACCTGTTGCGGCTGGTCAACGACGCACTGGACCTTGCGCGCATCGAGGCCGGGTGCACGCCGCTGGAATGCCGGCCGTTCGACCTTCATGCGCTGGTGCGCGAGGCGCATTCGCTGATGGCGCCGCTGGCAAGCGGTCGCGGGCTGGCGCTGCGCATGGAGCTGGACGGCGACGTCCCGCAAGCAGTGACAGGGGATCCCAAGCGGATCTGCCAGATCCTGCTCAACCTGTTGGGCAATGCAATCAAGTTCACCGAGCGGGGCGAGGTTGCCCTGCGCGTGGGGGCGGTGGCGGGCGGGGTGCGTTTCATCGTGACCGACACGGGCCCCGGCCTGGGTCCGGACCAGCTGGCACGACTGTTCAAGCGTTTCTCGCAGGCAGGCGGCGAAGCGGCCTACGGCCGGCATGGGGGTAGTGGTCTGGGCCTTGCCATCAGCCGGGAGCTCGCCGCGGCGATGGGGGGTGGTATCCAGGCCGAGAGCGAGCCCGGCCACGGCAGCCGGTTCATCGTCGAACTGCCGCTGCCCAAGGCGGTGATGCCCGAGGTGGAGGCCGTCGCGCCAGCGTGCCCTGCGGGCGGGCGCGACATCCTGCTGGTGGAGGACGACGTGACTGTCGCCGAGGTCCTGCTCGGCCTCTTGCAGGCCCAGGGCCACCGGGTGCGGCATGTGGCGCATGGCCTGGCAGCGCTGGTGGAGGCCACACGCGCGACGCCGCAACTGGCCTTGCTGGATCTGGACCTGCCCGGCATGGACGGGCTGGCACTGGCGCGCCAGCTGCGCATGCACGGCTACACGGGTCCGCTGCTGGCGATCACCGCGCGCGCCGATGCCGATGCCGAGCCGCAGGCGCGTGCGGCCGGGTTCAACGGCTTCATCCGCAAGCCGGTGAGCGGCGCGATGCTGCGCGAGGCCGTTGCGTCGGTGGCGGGAGGGGACGCGGCAACGCCACGATCCACGCCGCGCCCCGCGGTCGCAGGCGAATGACGGAGCCCGCATGCGTGCCCGCGCTTGCCGGGTTTGCCCGCGGCGCCTGTCGGGATGCGAGGCGCGTGCCGTCGCCCTGGCGCTGGATCAGCGCGCGCTGAGTTCGTGGACGGCGTCGACCAGCACGGCGACGCTGTCGGGGTCCATGTCCGGCGACATGCCGTGGCCGAGGTTGAACACGTGCCCGTCCAATGAACCGCCATTGCCTTCGCGGTAGCTGTCCAGTGCGCGCCCCACTTCGTGGCGGATCGCCTCGGGCCGCGCGTACAGCGTGACCGGGTCAAGGTTCCCCTGGATCGCGACGCGCCCGCCGGCGCGTCGTGCCGCCTCGCCCAGGTCGATCGTCCAGTCCACGCCCACGCCCTGTGCACCGGTGGCGGCGAGCTCATCGACATAGGCGCCGTTGCCCTTGCCGAACAGGATCAGCGGCGCGGCGTCGTCACCCTCGCCGCGGGGCAGCTCGCGCGCGATGCGCTGCATGTAGCGCAGCGAGAACTCGCGGTACATCGACGGCGACAGTACGCCGCCCCAGGTGTCGAATACCTGCATCGCCTGTGCGCCGGCCTGGCGCTGCGCATCGAGGTAGGCGATCACCGCGTCGGTGGTCACCTCCAGCAACCGGTGCATGGCCGCCGGGTCGTTGAGCGCGAGCGACTTCACCCGCGCGAAATCCTTGCTGCCGCTGCCCTCGACCATGTAGCAGGCCAGCGTCCACGGGCTGCCGGAAAATCCGATCAGCGGCACCGCACCCGCCAGCTCGCGGCGGATGGTTCGCACCGCGTCCATCACGTAGCGCAACTCCCGGTCCATGTCGGGTACCGCCAGGCGGGCGATGTCCTCGGCCGAGCGCACCGGGTTCTTGAATTTCGGCCCTTCGCCTTCGACGAAATACAGCCCAAGCCCCATCGCATCGGGCACGGTCAGGATGTCGGAGAACAGGATCGCCGCGTCCAGCGGGTAGCGGCGCAGCGGCTGCAGGGTGACCTCGCACGCCAGCTCCGGGTTGGTGGCCAGGCCCATGAAGCTGCCGGCCTGCTTGCGGGTGGCGCGGTACTCGGGCAGGTAACGCCCGGCCTGGCGCATCAGCCATACCGGCGTGCGGTCGACGGGTTCACGGCGCAGCGCGCGGAGGAAGCGGTCGTTCTTGAGGTGGCTCATCGGGTGTCCGGGTGGGGTTACGGAAGTGCGTGGCAGCCGTCGCTGGCGAGACAGATCCAAATTGGAACAGGCGGTGCAGGCCATCCATGGCCGGACGGCACGGTCGCGGGTGGCCCGTCGACGGCGCCGGTCACGAACGCCCGGGTTCGCCCTGCGTGAACATCAGCTGGAACCCGCGCTTGAGCTGTGCATCGCGCGCCTGCTCGAGCGCGGCGAACGCGCTTTCGCGGTCCAGGAACTGCTCGCGCCGCAATTGGCTGCGTCCTCCCATCAGGCCGGACTCGCGCACCAGCGTCCACCCGCCCAGCAGGTCGGGTTGCAGCATCAGTTGCACGAAGCGCGGCGCCTCGGGGCCATCGGGCCGTTGTTGCATGAGCAGTCGCATGGGGCGGGGATTGTAGCGGCTGGGGGCAGACGGGCGTCGCGCCGACCGTTGCCGGGTTCCTCCCCGGGAGAGTGGCTTCAGCCGCGATCGCGGTCTCCCCGCTCCCAAGGGGACGTGTTGTAGGAGCGACGTCAGTCGCGATCCGTCGCCGCGGGGGAAGGTGGGTCGCGACTGGCGTCGCTCCTACAGGCTCGCCGATGGCGGCGTTGGGTCGCGGCTGACGTCCCTCCTGCGAAGGTGCGGTTAGCTGCGCTGCGCCAGCACGTCCAACACTTCGGCCTCGTCGACGCCCGCCACCACCCGCGCGCGGCCGGCGCCGTCCCACAGGACGAAGCGCAACCCGTCAGCCGCGGCCTTCTTGTCCAGGCGCATGCGCGCCAGCAGGGCGTCGGGCGACAGGCCGGCGGGAACGTCGACGGGCAGGTCCAGGGCCGCCAGCAGGCGCTGCAGTCGATCGGCGTCCGCATCCGGGGCCAGGCCGAGCCGGGCCGACAGCCGCGCGGCCAGTACCATCCCGACCGAAACCGCCTCGCCGTGGTTCAGGCCCGCGCCACTGCCCGAGTAGCCCTGCTCGGCCTCGATCGCGTGGCCAAAGGTATGGCCGAAGTTGAGCAGCGCACGATCGCCGCGCTCGAACGGGTCGCGTTCCACCACGGCGGCCTTGTAACGGCACGAGCGGGCGATCGCGCCCGCCAGTGCGTGGTCGTCGCGTGACAGCAGCGCGCCCGTGTTGGCCTCCAGCCAGGCAAGGAAGCCGGCGTCGAGGATCGCCCCGTACTTGGCCACCTCGGCCAGGCCGGCGCGCAGTTCGCGGTCGGGCAGTGTCGCCAGCGTCGCGGTGTCGGCAACCACCGCGCGGGGCGGGTGGAACGCACCCACCAGGTTCTTGCCCGCCGGCAGGTCGACCGCGGTCTTTCCGCCGACCGAGGAGTCCACCATGGCCAGCAGCGTCGTGGGGACCTGCACGATGTCGATGCCGCGCATCCAGCACGCCGCCGCGAAGCCGGCCAGGTCGCCGACCACGCCCCCGCCCAGCGCGAACACGCACGCATCGCGGGTGGCGCCGAGTCGGCCCAGGTGCTCGAGGCATTGGCCAAAGTTCGCGAGGGTCTTCTCGTGCTCGCCGGCCGGCATGACGAAGCGGGCGATGGCGATGCCGGGCCGCGCCGCGAGCAATGCGGTTTCCAGCCGTTCGGCATACAGCGGTGCCACATGGCTGTCGCTGACGATCAGCGCGTGGCGGCCGCGCACGGGGGCAGCCAGGCGAGGGCCCTGGTCGAGCAGGCCGGCACCGATGGCGATGCGGTAGGGGGCCGCGCCACCGACGTCCACCTCCAGCGGTGGCGTCAAGTCCAGCGGTGTGTTCACGTCGATACTCCGCTGCCCGCTGGCGCGTGCGTGCGTTGCCACCGCGTATCCAGCAGGTCTGCCAGGTGGTCGGTGGCAGCCGCGGCGGTCAGCCGGCCGGTGTCATAGCGAAGGTCTGCAACCTCGGCATACAGCGGATCACGCAGCTCGGCCAGCTCGTTCAATACCGCTTCGCGATCGGGCCGCGCCAGCAGCGGGCGGGTGCGGTCCCGTGCCAGCCGCTGCAGCTGTTGCAACGGCGCCAGGTGCAGGTGCACCACGAAGCCGCGGGTGCGCAGCCGTTCGCGCGTCTGCGGATCCAGCACCGCGCCGCCGCCGGTCGCCAGCACGATGCCGTCCTGCTCCAGCAGCTCGGCCAGCGTGGTGCGCTCGCGGGCGCGGAAGCCGGATTCGCCCTCGCATTGGAAGATCGTCGGGATCGGTGCGCCGGTGCGGCGTTCGACCTCCTGGTCGGCGTCGACCAGCCGCATGCCGAATCGCTCGGCCAGGCGCCGGCCGATGCAGGACTTGCCCGCACCCATGGGGCCTACGAGGATCAGGTTGGACGCCGGATTCATGCCGCGATTCTAATCGCAGGGCGGCGCCGGCCAGCGGCCACGACTGCATGCGCTTAACGTGCGGGCGCCTAGGGTGGCGCTCCCGGGCGTGCCGCGAGTAGCGGAGTGCCCCCCATCAGCAGGAGACCGTCATGGCAGTTGCAAAGGTGATCGAACTTACCGCCTCATCCAAGGTGAGCGTGGAGGATGCGGTGAAGACCGGCCTCAAGAAGTGCGCCGAATCGGTGAAGAACATCCAGGGTGCGTGGATCAGCGAGACCAAGGTCGTCACCTCCGCCGACGGCAGCGTGACCGAATGGCGCGTCAATCTGCGGGTGACATTCGTCGTCGAGTAACCGGTCCGACGATCCTGGGCGAGTGGCCGCGCGGCAAAGCGCTGGCGGCCGCTCAGTCCAGCGGGCGCCGCAACGCATCCAGCCGCACCGTGTGCTGCGCGATGGTCGGAAGCGTCGCCAGTGCGTGTCGGCTGACCCGCTCGAACAACCGTACGAAACGATCCACCTGCGGGCGCGACATCGTTGCGCGCCGCGGGTTGGCCGCCTGCAGGCTCTGCTCCTGCTGCCAGCGCCACGCCGGCACGGTCTCGAATCCCGGGCCGCGCAGGAACAGCAGCCAAGGCAGGCGCCGCCACAGCGCCGGGTAGTCCTCGGCAAGTGCGCGGTTGCACCAGGTACGCCACGTGCCGTCGGGGTCTTCCGTGCGCTCCAGCGCGTTCACCGGCTCGGCCAACTGGTCGGGCGACTGCGCGGGTACTTTCAGGAACCAGCCTTCCAGGAGGACGCGATCGGCAGCGATCCGAGGCCAGCGCGAGGGCGGTAGCCGGCGGTCGGCGATCTTGTCGAACCGGGGCAGGCGCACCGTGTGTCCGGCGACCAGGGCATCGATCACCTCGCATGCCAGCGTCACGTCGTGGGTGCCTGGTGGCCCGCGCGTGGCCAGCAGTGGGTGCACCTCGCGGCCCAACTTCAACCGCTCGCGCCGGCCCAGGTAGAAGTCGTCGATCGACAGCACCGCCAGGCGCTCGCCCCGACCGGTTGCACGGCGTTCCAACTGCGCGGCGAGTGTTGATTTCCCGGTCCCCTGCAGTCCGGCAATGGCAGTCACCTGTCGGCCCGATGCCTGCATCCAGGTATCGACGCGTTCGACGAACGATCCGGGGTAATCGGGGGCGGGCAGGTGCGGTGGCGCGGCCATGCGCACACAATAGGGCGATGAAGACGATCCCGGCACCGCCCCCGCTGCTTACCGAGGCCCTGGCCACCTTCGACCGCCTCTTTGCGGAGGCCGGTACCTCCGGTGAGCCGGATCCCACCGCGATGGTGCTGGCGACCGCCGCGCTGGACGCCCGGCCATCGGCCCGCACCGTCCTGCTCAAGGCCCATGATGCGCGGGGCTTCGTTTTCTACACCCACCTGGACGGTCGCAAGGGCCGCGAGCTGCAGGCCAACCCGCATGCGGCGCTGTTGTTCCATTGGCCACGCGTGCGCGACGGCGTGCAGGTGCGGATCGAGGGCGCGGTGGAGATCGTGTCCGACGAAGAGGCCGACGCCTACTTCGCCACGCGTCCGCGCGGCAGCCAGGTGGGTGCCTGGGCATCCAAGCAATCCGAAACCCTGGCCCCGGTGTCGCGCTTCGCCGAGCGCATCGAGCAGGTCGAGCATGAGTTCGAGGGCCGCGACATTCCACGCCCGCATCGTTGGACGGGGTTGCGGGTCAGGCCCGGGCACATCGAGTTCTGGTACGGCGCGCAGTTCCGCCTGCACGAGCGCCACCTGTACGAAGCCGACGCCGCGGGTGAGTGGTCGGTGCGGATGCTGTACCCGTGATGGTGGGCCCGCGGCGCATCGTCTGCCTGACCGAGGAGCCCACCGAAACCCTGTACGCACTGGGCGAGCAGGACCGCATCGTCGGCATCAGCGGCTTTACCGTTCGTCCGACCCGTGCGCGCCGCGAGAAGCCCAAGGTCAGTGCGTTCACCAGCGCGAAGATCGAGCGGATCCTGGACCTGCAACCGGACTTCGTGGTCGGTTTCTCCGACATCCAGGCCGACATCGCCGCCGAGCTGATCCGCCGCGGCGTGGAGGTGTGGATCAGCAACCACCGCAGCGTCGACGGCATCCTCGACTACATCCGCCGGCTGGGCGCACTGGTGGGGGCGGGCGAGCGTGCAGCAGCGTATGCCGACGAGCTCCGCCGTGGGCTCGACGCCATTGCCGCGCAGGCGGCCGTGGTGCCGCAGCGGCCGCGGGTGTATTTCGAGGAGTGGGACGAGCCACCCATCACCGGGATCCAGTGGGTCGCCGAACTGGTGCGCATCGCCGGTGGCGAGGACATCTTCCCCGAGCGCTCGGTCGAGCCGCTTGCGAAGGCGCGCATCCTGGCCGATGCCGACGAGGTGGTACGACGTGCGCCCGACATCATCATCGGCTCATGGTGCGGCAAGAAGTTCCGCCCGGACCGGGTGGCGGCACGGCCCGGCTGGGATGCGATCCCGGCGGTGCGCGACGGCGAACTGCACGAGGTGAAGTCGCCCCTCATCCTGCAGCCCGGTCCTGCGGCACTGACCGATGGCGTGCAGGCCATCGCCGACATCGTGCAGCGTTGGAAGGGGAGGGCCGCGGCCTCTCCGTCCCGAAACGTGGAGTAGCCCTTCACGCCGGGTATGGCATATCGCCTGCACCCCGACGACTGGAGACCACCATGTTCCGCAAGCTCATCGTAATGCCGCTGTTGATCGTTGCCTTCGTGTTCCAGGGCGTGGCCGGTACCGCTTCAGCCGCCGTCATCAGCACCCAGCAGGCACTTTCTGCCGAGATGCGCGATGCCACCGAAACCCGCGTGCGCGATTCGCTGGCCCGCGATGAAGTTCGCAAGGCGATGCAGCACCTGGGCGTGGACCCGGCCGACGCCGACGCCCGCGTTGCGTCGCTCAGCGATGCCGAATTGATGCAACTGCAGGGCGAGCTGGACCGCATGCCCGCCGGCGGCAGCGCACTGGCGGTGATCGGCGTGGTGTTCGTGGTGCTGCTGATCCTTGAGCTGGTCGGCGTCACCAACATCTTCAATCGCGTCTGATGCCGCATCCGTTGCAACCCCGGGCCGCAGGTCCGGGGTTTTTTCCTTGCGCCGCCCTCGTGGCGGCGTTCGTACTGGCTGCCACGGGGTGCTCGGTCAACCCGGCGTGGACGTTGCAGGCGCCGCCACGCGACGCGGTCGCCGTGCCCGACGGCGTCCTCCCGGATATCCCGTTCCACCCACAGACCGAGTACCAGTGCGGTCCCGCTGCGCTGGCGACGATCCTGGGTGCAAGTGGCGTGGAAACCGGTCCCGAAGCACTGGCGCCGCAGGTCTACCTGCCGGGGCGCCAAGGAAGCCTCCAGCTTGAACTGGTCGGCGCGACCCGGCGCGCCGGTCGCATCCCGTTCGTGATCCAGCCCACCACCGACGCGTTGCTGGCGGAACTGGGCGAGGGGCGGCCGGTGCTGGTACTGCAGAACCTGCTGGTGCGCACGTTCCCGCGCTGGCATTACGCGGTGGTCACCGGCACCGATCGCGACGCCAATACACTGGTGCTCAACAGCGGGACCGAACAGGGCCTGGAGATGCCGGCGCCGCGGTTCCTGCGGACCTGGGACTGGGCCGGGCGTTGGGGTCTGGTAAGCCTGCGGCCCGGGCAACTGCCCGCGCGGGCCGAGCCCGCCGCCTACCTGGCCGCCGTCGCGGATTTCGAGGCGGTCGCCGGTGCGCAAGCCGCGCGACCGGCCTATGTCGCCGCACTTCAACGTTGGCCGACCGAGCCGCGTGCCCACCTTGCGATGGGCAACCAGGCCTACGCGGCCGGTGATCGCGTGGACGCTGCGCGCCATTTCCAGGCCGGGCTGGCACACGCGCCGACCGACGTGGTCCTGGGCAACAACCAGGCCAGCGTCCTGGGGGAACTGGGGTGCCTCAGCCAGGCGCGCGCGCGCCTGCAGGCCGTGGAGGCGGCACTGGATGCCGACAGCGCCTGGCGCGAACGCCTGGCCGAGACCCGGGATGAGCTGGAGCGCGCGGGCGCACGCGCGCCGCATCCGGCCTGCGCATCACTCGAGTAGGCCGACTTTCGCTGGCTCTCAGCGCGGGAAGATGTCGCGGGTGAACTGCATCGTGCTTGTGGCCCCGCTTTCGCGCTGGATCACCAGGTCGAAGCGCAATGTGTCCGGTGGCGACACCCGGGCCACGCCGGCGTAGTCGATCAACCCGCCGCTGCGCACTTCACGCAGATCCAACGGCTGCACCACGCCGCGCAGGTCGGTGGCGGTGGCGGTGATGCGTGCCGGCAGCGCGGTTTCCTGCATCTCCGGACCCTGGCGCACGCCTACCAGCAGCAGCACGTTGGCCGGGTCGCGCTCGATGCCGTACTGGCGGGCCACCTGTTCTGAAATGGCGCTGGTGGGCACGACGCTGGCGCGAATCGTCACGTCGCCGGAGCGGACCGTGGCCTCCTGCATGGCAGTGCCCGCGGGGGAGGCGCTGTCGACCATCGCCGACGGTTCACGGCCGCATGCCGTGGCGGCCAGCAACGCCGGCAGCAGGACCACCGGGAGCCAGTGGGCGGCGCGCAATCTGTGCAGGGAGGGACGGGTGTCGTGCATGGGGGTCACTCGTTGGCCGCCGAGAGTTCACGGCCACGGCGGGTCGCCGCAGCCACCGCCTGGTCCACCAGCCCGCGCAGTCCGCCGGCCTCGAAGGTTTCGATGGCCGCATGGGTGGTGCCACCAGGCGAGGTAACACGCTTGCGCAGCACATCCGCAGGCTCGCCCGACTCCACCAGCATCCGCGCCGCCCCCAGTAGGGTGTGCGCGGCGAGCGTGCGCGCGGCGTCGCCCGGCAGGCCCTGTGCTTCCCCGGCCGCCTGCATCGCTTCGGCCAGCAGGAAGACATACGCCGGGCCACTGCCGGAGACGGCGGTGACCGCGTCCATTTGCGCCTCGTCGTGGATCCACACCGTCTGCCCGACCGTTCCCATCAGCGCGTCGGCCTGCGCCCGCTGCTCGTCGGACACGCCAGGGCTGGCAAACAGGCCGGTGACACCGGCGCCGAGCAGCGCGGGCGTATTGGGCATGCTGCGCACGATCGCGGCCGAACCGCCCAGCCACGCATCCACCTGCGAGCTGGTGATGCCAGCGGCAACCGAGATCGCCAGCGGGGGGTGCGCCGCCGCCAGTTCGCGCATGCCGTCGCAGACCACCCGCATCACCTGCGGCTTGACCGCGAACACCCAGATCGATGCGCCATCGGCGGCTTCACGCGCCTCGCGGAACGTGGCCACCCCGAAGTCGGCACGCAGCGCCTGGCGGGTGGTGTCATCGGGCTCGGCGACGCGGATGCTGGCGGGGTCGGCGCCGCGCGCGACCATGCCGCCGATCAGGCTGCGGGCCATGTTGCCGCCACCGACGAAGGCGACGGTGGGCAGGGCGGGCGAGGCGGTGGGCTCGGAGGTCATGGCACTCCTCGTAGTGGCGTGAGGCCGGCCAGTGTAGTGCGTCGGGGGGCGACGCTCAGGTCCGGGCCCCGAACAGCGCCGTGCCCACCCGCACCATCGTCGCGCCCTCGGCGATCGCGACTTCAAGGTCGTCGCTCATGCCCATCGACAACGTATCGACGCCCGGGTAGCGGGCCTGCAGGTCGGTGAACAACCGGTGCAGCTGTGCGAACGCCGGCCTGCGCCGCTCGATCTCTTCGTGTGGCGTGGGAATCGCCATCAGTCCGCGCAGGCGCAGGGTCGGCTTCCCCGACACGGCCTCGGCAAGCGCCGGGATCGCCTCCGGCGCACAGCCGTGCTTGCCGGCCTCCGCGTCGACATTCACCTGCAGCAGCACGTTCAGCGGTTGCCCTCCCGCAGGCCGGTGGCGGGCGAGTGCGTCGACCAGCCGTGCCCGGTCCACCGTCTGCACCCAGTCGAACGCGGTGGCCGCCTCGCGTGCCTTGTTGGCCTGCAGGTGGCCGATGAGGTGCCATTCCTGGTCCGGCAGCCCATCGTGCCCGTTCAGTTCGGCACGCTTGGCCACCGCCTCCTGGACGTAGTTCTCGCCAAGGCTGACCGGCAGCAGCAGTCCGGACCCCGCCCACGCCAGCGCCAGATCCGCGACCGCGGTCGCAGAATGGCGCTTGGACACGGCCAGCAATCGGGGCACTGGCCGCGCCGCGTCCCGGGACGCGTTATCTATGCGTTGCAGGACTTCGAGCAGGCGGCGGTCGTACACGGGCGGCATCCTTCCGGAAGTGCTGGATTTGCGGTGCGGACTCAGGGCTATACTGCCGTGCAGGGGTTGTACCGTTCCAGTTCAAGGCCTGTCACGGGCCATTCGCGTTGCGGGGGAGCACGCATGGATATCGCCGAACTTCTGGCGTTTTCGGTCAAGAACAATGCATCCGACCTGCACCTGTCGGCCGGCCTGCCGCCGATGATCCGGGTCGACGGCGACGTCCGCCGGATCAACATCCCGGCGCTGGACCACAAGCAGGTGCACGCGCTGGTCTACGACATCATGTCGGACAAGCAGCGGCGCGATTACGAAGAGTTCCTCGAGGTCGACTTCTCGTTCGAGATCCCCGGCCTGGCGCGCTTCCGTGTCAACGCCTTCAACCAGAACCGTGGCGCCGGCGCGGTGTTCCGCACGATTCCCTCGGAAGTGCTGACGCTCGAAGACCTGGGCTGCCCTCGCATCTTCAAGGAGCTCATCGACCAGCCGCAGGGCCTGATCCTGGTGACCGGTCCCACCGGCTCGGGCAAGTCGACCACGCTGGCGGCGATGATCGACCACATCAACAAGAACGAGTACGCGCACATCCTCTCGGTCGAGGATCCGATCGAGTTCGTGCACACCTCGCAGAAGTGCCTGATCAACCAGCGCGAGGTCCACCGCGACACGCACGGCTTCAACGAGGCGCTGCGCGAGGACCCCGACTACATCCTGGTCGGCGAGTTGCGTGACCTCGAGACCATCCGCCTGGCCCTGACCGCGGCGGAAACCGGGCACCTGGTGTTCGGCACGCTGCATACCTCGTCGGCGGCCAAGACCATCGACCGCATCATCGACGTGTTCCCCGCCGGCGAGAAGCCGATGGTGCGTTCGATGCTGTCGGAATCGCTGCGCGCGGTGATTTCGCAGGCGCTGCTGAAGAAGGTCGGCGGCGGGCGTACCGCGGCGTGGGAGATCCTGGTCGGCGTCCCCGCCATCCGCAACCTGATCCGCGAGGACAAGGTGGCGCAGATGTACTCGGCCATCCAGACCGGCCAGCAGTACGGAATGATGACCCTCGACCAGCACCTGCAGGACCTGGTCAAGCGTGGCCTGATCGCACGCCAGCAGGCGCGCGAATACGCCAAGGACAAGCGCCTGTTTGATTGAGGCGGGGATTCGGCAAATGGGAATGGGTAGGCAACGCACCGTGGTGCCGGCCCAACGCCCACGACCGATAACCCCCGGGGCGCCGGTCCCCTGCGATTCCGTTTCAGATTTTCTATTCCCGATTCCGTGCTCCGAAGGAGCAATGCCATGAACACCAGCGCCACCAGTACCGGTACCAGCATCGACTTCACGTCTTTCCTCAAGCTGATGGCGCACCAGAAGGCGTCGGACCTGTTCATCACCGCCGGCATGCCGCCGTCGATGAAGGTCCACGGCAAGATCAGTCCGATCACCCAGAACCCGCTGACGCCGCAGCAGAGCCGCGACCTGGTGCTGAACGTGATGAACCCGCAGCAGCGGGAGGAATTCGAGAAGACCCACGAGGCCAACTTCGCCATCGGCGTTTCCGGCGTGGGCCGCTTCCGCGTCAGCTGCTTCTAC
The DNA here is from genome assembly GCF_046600715.1 of Novilysobacter viscosus. Lineage (NCBI taxonomy): Bacteria > Pseudomonadati > Pseudomonadota > Gammaproteobacteria > Lysobacterales > Lysobacteraceae > Novilysobacter > Novilysobacter viscosus. Next base: position 209,682 of record NZ_JBJMAV010000002.1, on the reverse strand, counting down.
CAGCGCAACCAGGTGGGCATGGTGCTGCGCAGGATCGAAACCAAGATCCCGACGGTGGAGGAATTGAGCCTGCCGCCGATCATCAAGACGCTGGCGATGACCAAGCGCGGCATCATCATCTTCGTCGGCGCCACCGGCACCGGCAAGTCGACCTCGCTGGCGGCGATGATCGGCTACCGCAACAACAACTCGACCGGCCACATCATCACCATCGAGGACCCGATCGAGTTCGTGCACAAGCACGAGGGCTGCATCATCACCCAGCGCGAGGTCGGCATCGACACCGACAGCTGGGAAGCCGCGCTCAAGAACACCCTGCGCCAGGCGCCGGACGTGATCATGATCGGCGAGGTGCGCACGCGCGAGGGCATGGACCACGCCATCGCCTTCGCCGAAACCGGCCACCTGGTGCTGTGCACGCTGCACGCCAACAACGCCAACCAGGCGATGGACCGCATCATCAACTTCTTCCCCGAGGACCGCCGCAGCCAGCTGCTGATGGACCTGTCGCTCAACCTCAAGGGCGTGGTCGCCCAGCAGCTGATCCCGACCCCCGACGGCAAGGCGCGGCGCGTGGCGATGGAGATCATGCTGGGAACGCCGCTGGTCCAGGACTACATCCGCGACGGCGAGATCCACAAGCTGAAGGAAGTGATGAAGGAGTCCACCCAGCTGGGCATGAAGACCTTCGACCAGGCCCTGTTCGAGCTCTACCAGGCCGGTGAAATCAGCTACGAGGACGCGCTGCGCTTCGCGGACAGCCAGAACGAGGTGCGCCTGCGCATCAAGCTGGCACAGGGTGGCGATGCGCGCACGCTGGCGCAGGGCATGGATGGGGTCGAGGTCTCCGAAGCGCGGTAAGGACGTGCGGATGCTCGCTGTATCGCTGTATCGCTGAAACGGTGAGTAACAGTGACTGCGCAGGCGTAGGGCGGAACTTGCAAGAAGCGTGGTTGCTCCACCTCACGAACGAAGCGGACGGCGCTGTTTGTCTGCGGCAGCAGCGCGGTTGTACAACGTCAGCATGAATGTGCGAACGCGTCCGCCGGAAACTCAAAGATGCTGTAGTTTTGATGTCCTTGCCGAGGCTCATTCGCCCCGAGGCCCAGTGGAGCCTTAGGAGCGCAGGGACACCTCATGAAACGTCATGGATCGACGCGCCGGAATCCCGGTGCTCAGGGAGAGCAGGTGAAGCACGCGAACAGTTTCTCTGTCCGGAAGTTGCGGGGTTCCGCCAACTTCCGACAAGAGCCCTCCGAGTCTGCACCGGATGGAAGCTGCAACAAGAGCCGTAAATGCTGTAACTCAATATTCTCGAGAGCGCTGAAGACTCTGGCGTTGTTCATGCTGCTTGCCGCGGTGCCGGGGATGGCGTTCGCACAGTTGGTCTATGAAGCCGTGCGACACATGCCAGGCCAGGAGGTCAAAAGTTTCGCGACGTTGGCAGCAGCTGAGCAATGGATCCAGGAAGAGCCTGCCACCCCCATCGGCAATTCCTATCTCCAGCGGACCAGTGAGAAAAACTACATCAATGGCAGGCTGACCCTCAACTACTCGGTAACGCGCCGCCCTTACATGGCGTTCTTTGGTGACTTTTACAAAGGGCATATGAGTGGAAACGCCACGGCTTGTAATGCACAGAAGATTCCAATAGCCGGGGTCAGTGATTATGGGTGCGATACTGAACAGGCAATGATGGAGGCAAGTCTCCGCGCCTACCCGCTTTCGGGAAGCTATTCGGGCTCCTTGAGAGGTCAGTATCTACCAATGCCCCCCACTATGTGGGGGGTAGTGTCTTTTGAATCTGATCCGGACTATAGCTATATCAGCGTGCACCGGAACAATATCCAATACAGCGGCGGCGCTGTTCCTAACCAGCGCGAGGTGGTGGCAACCAACTCTAGTGGGACGAGTACTTTCGTCTATCGGGTTCTTAGAAACGACATTTACCAGTGCCCCAAGACCTTCTACGGGATCCATAACACGTACGGACAGGCCAATGTCACATGGCCCTATGTTTGCGGAAACAACTCCCGGGGGAGCATCTCGGTCAGGTTGCGGCAGCGTGCTCCATCCTGCGAGATTGACACGAAAACAGGGAATCCGTGCGTCGCAGATTCGGGCAACAAGGAATACGTTGAGAGCGACTTTGTATGGGAAGGTCGTGCGTTCGATCGTACTTACAATTCGCTCGGGGACATGCCTCTCGGTTCCGGCTTTGGTGACAACTGGTCCCACGGTTTTTCCGATAAGTTGATGATGCCGGAGGGCCTTTACGGCAGCATATATTGGATAAGGAAGGACGGTTATTACGAAAGTTTCTCGCGCGCGAGTGAAGGGGTCTATAAGTCGTCGGTTAATCCTGGTCTGGTGCTTCGCAGGGAGCCAGATGCGGTTGCGATGACGCAGGGAAGGTGGCGGCTGGTAGTTGCTGGTGCGACCCTCTGGTTTTCGGAGTCAGGCCGATTGAAGCAACTCGTTGGAAACGACGGTCGAACCTTTGCCCTCAAGTACTGTGACGGTCAGGAGTCAGCCTGCCCCGTGGGCATGTTGACCGAGGTACAAAGTTCGAGTGGGCGACGCTTGTCCTTCCAGCACTTGGAAGCGCCCGACGGTAGCTTCAGGACCGTGCGTATCGCGAGCGAGGGTACGGTGCTTGCCGAGTATCTGTACGATCTGCCTGGGCGGTTGCAATACGTGAGCTATGGTCTGCAGATGGCAGGCGCTGGCAAGGAATACGTTTACGGGGAAAGCGAGCAGCTCTGCCGGAACCACTTGGGTGAAGTGCTTGGAGGGTGCGATCCTGCGCACTTTCCAAATCATCTTACGGGCGTGGTTGACGAGCTCGATCGTCGGTTCGCTACGTATTCGTACGACAGTTCCGGCCGCGTCAGCACGAGTGAGCATGCTGGTGGGAAGGGACGCGTCACGATGAACTATCGTGCTGATGGCGCGGTCGAGGTTTCCCTGCCGCAGGGGGCCCGAAAGCTCTATCGGTTCAACGCTGACTTCTTCAAGAAGCCGACGTCGCTGGAGCTCCACCACGATAATGGATCGACGACGAGTGCCAGCGCCACGTATGCCAGTGGCCGCTTGAGTGCCCTGACCAATGAGAGTGGCTCCCGAACGTCGTACGTTTACGATTCCCTTCGTCTGGTTTCACGGACAGAGGGGCTTAGCGCCACCGGTGCAAGAACAGTCAACTCGCGCACGTATCAGACAGATTGGGACCCAGCGTCTGACCGGGCACTTGAGCGTCGGGTGTACGACAGTCAAGCGGGCATTCCCGGGACACTTCTAACGAGGACCACTTACGTCTACAACGACCTCGGACGGGTTTCTTCATCTGCACATTACGATGTCACGGCCGGTGCCTCGCGTTCGACGCACTACCTCTATTGCGAAGAGGCCGACGTGGCAACGGGCCTGTGTCCGGTTGCCGGGTTGCTGTTGTCAGTAGACGGGGCGCGTAGCGATCTCAGCGATGTCAGTACCTACACATACCGTCTGGCCGACGACCCGGAATGCGCCACTGCGCCCACCACCTGCGCGTACCGTAAGGGCGACCTGTCGAAAGTCACCAACGCGCTCGGCCACGTCACCGAAACCTTGCGCTACGACGGTGCGGGCCGGCCGCTCTCGGTCCGTGATCCGAATGGCATCGTTACCGATATGGAGTACCACCCGCGCGGCTGGCTGACTGCTCGCAAGGTGCGCGGTCCAGATACCAGCACCGAGAGCGATGACGCAATCACCCGTATCGAGTACGAGCCCATCGGGCTCGTGAAGCGCGTAATCCAGCCCGATGGCACCTTCACCGCATACACCTACGATGCTGCTCACCGCCTGACCGCAATCAGCGACGGTGCCGGTAATCGCATCACCTACACGCTCGACAACGCGGGAAGCCGCCTCAAGGAAGACACGCAGGACAGCGGGGGCACGCTGCTTCGCACGTTGTCGCGCGTCTACAACCAGCTCGGCCAGCTGCACGCGGCCAATGACGCCTACAGCCATTCGACCGCGTTCACGTATGACGCGGGCGGCAACGCCGACACCGTCACCGACCCCCTCGGTCGTGTGACCGACAACGACTACGACCCCCTGGGCCGACTCTCGCGCACGCTGCAGGACGTGAACGGCATCCAGGCGGAAACCCGGTTCGACTACGACGCGCTGGACAACCTGACCCAGGTCACCGACCCCAAGGGGCTGAGCACGCGGTACCAGTACAACGGCTTCGGCGACCTGACCCAGCTGGCCAGCCCGGACACCGGTACCAGCACCTACACCTACGACAGCGCCGGCAACCGCGTCTCCTCGACCGACGCGCGCGGCCAGCTCACCGTCTATGCCTACGACGCGCTGAACAGGTTGACCGGCATCGGTTACGACGACACCGGTCTCGATGTGTCGTATGTCTATGATGTGGCTCAGGATGTCTGTCAGGTCGGGGAAACGTTCGCCGTCGGCCGCATGACCCGCATGCAGGACGGCAGCGGAGCCACGCAGTATTGCTTCGATCGGCGCGGCAACCTGGTGCGCAAGGTGCAGACCACCAACGGCATGCGCTTCACCGTGCGCTATAGCTACACGTTGGCCGGCAGGCTCGCCTCGATGACGTATCCCAGCGGTACCCGCGTCGACTACGCCCGCGATGCGCTCGGCCAAGCGTCGGCGATTACCGTAACCCGGCCGGATGGGTCCATCGAAACGCTGCTGTCCGATGTTGCGTATTACCCGTTCGGCCCCGCTTCCGCGCTCCAGTACGGGGACGGTCGCCTGCTGCAGCGCTCGCTCAACCAGAACTACCAGCCCGGTTTCATCGAGGACACCCGACCCGATGGCCTCTCGTTGGGCTATCAGTTCGACGCCGCGGGCAACCTGGTGACGCTGCGACGCGGCGACCAGTCCGAACCCTCGTTACGCACGTACGGTTACGACGGACTGAACCGTCTGACCGACGTAGGCGACGGGTCGAGCGGCGCGTCGCTGCGCGGGTACGCCTATGACGCGACGGGCAATCGCACTCACCTTACGGAGGGTGGCGTGGCCGTGCAGTACGGATACGCGGCGGACAGCCATCGTCTGGTGGATATTGCCGGAGCGGCGCGTCAATACGACGCGGCGGGCAATATCCTCGCCACAGACGGCTCCGCAAGGACCTTCGCCTACAACGCTGCCGGCCGGATGAGCCAGGCGAGCCGAAATGGCGAGCCGTTGATGCAGTACACATACAACGGCCGCGGCGAGCAGGTCCGCCGCCTACCCCTTTCAGCCGGCGACACCTCCCAAGCCGCGGCAGGCGAAAGGGCCGCCAGGCCCGCGCGGGACAAACCCGGCAAGCCGATCAAGCCGGTCAAGCCCGTCAAGCCGGGCAAACCCTCGAAGCCGGGAAAACCGGACGAGCCGGGTAGGCCGGAGAACCCCGGCAGGCCAAGCGCGCCACAACCCTCGTCAGGGCTGCAGGAAAGCTATGCGGTATATGACGAGGCCGGTCGTTGGCTCGGCGGCTACGACTCTGCCGGCACGCGCGTGCAGGAAGTGATCTGGCTGGATGATCTGCCCGTGGGCCTGATTGCCGGCGACCACCTGCACTACATCCAGCCCGATCACCTGGGTACCCCCCGCACCGTGATCGACCCGGCGCGGCAGCAGGCCGTGTGGACCTGGAGCCTGGAAGGCGAGGCCTTCGGCGATACGGTGCCCAATGAAGACCACGATGGCGATGGCCGATATTTCACTCTTGATATGCGGTATCCCGGCCAGCGCTACGATGCGGCTAGTGGTTTGAATTACAACTACTTCCGGGATTACGACCCAGGCACCGGTCGCTATGTGCAGAGCGATCCGATTGGGATAGCTGGTGGCATGGCCACGTATGGTTACGGCGGAGGTAATCCGGTAGCTGCATATGACCGTTACGGCCTGTGCTGGTCGAATGCGCGCGCAGCCGGTCATTACTTCGCAGGCGGTGGCCGCGCGGTCTCGCTCAATGAAATTGGCTGCACTTCGATGGTTGCATCGCAGGTGCAGCCGGAGCGGAATATTTGGAAGTCAAGAATTAAGGCCGCAGCGCGAACCGCTGCCCAGGTTATGGCTTGTGGATCGTGGCAACGCATCACTGCTGCCCGATCCGTTGGTGTCAGCTCTGGAATCTTCTGGATTGGAGGGTTCTCTCTCCTGCAGGACTCGAACTGCATTGTTCAACGAAACTGCGGAAGCAATGCAGGCATGCAGTGCGGGCGTGATTCGTACAGTTTTGAGTGCTTGCTCACTAGTCGAATGCACGATCTGTTCGTCAATCCAAGCGACTTTGATAACAGCGCGCGTACGTCGAGCCCAGACTTCTGGGATGAGTACAGCTATGGGGGCACGCCGTTCTATGTGGATGCAGCGTGGTATGACTCCATCAAAGGCGGAGGTTCGCTATGATCGTCCGAATATTGCTAATGCTGCTGTGCCTGACTCTTTCGGCTTGCAGTGCGCGGCAGGCTTCCCAGCATCTTCCAGGTGGCTACAACGTGTGGGTGATGAACGCGCAAGAGATTTATCTGGCTGATCGGAACAAGGAGCTCCTGGTTGGTCCGGGACTGCGTAGCATCGGCATTACAAAGGAGCACATCGTGGCATTTAGCGACCCGCCAAGTTCTGGATACATCGGAAATCTAAGGACGGACGGTTACAGCGTTCTTGACGTAAGCACTGGTGACGTATCGACCAGGCTTTCTAAGCAAGAGGCCCAAGCCCTTTTGACAAGCAAGGGTGAATCTTTCCCCGAAATGCTGAGCTTCGACGCTTACCCAGTGACAAACCAGTAATAGTAGAATGCAAGGAAGCCCCGTCCTCACCCGGCGGGGTTTATTTTAACCGCGTAATGCGGGTTAAAAACCCGCCCTAAGCAACGTCGAGTAGGGCGGGTCTAGACCCGCCTTGTAGTAACAAAAAGCCCCGCGAGAAAACCGGCTCAGAGTGCACTTTTTTCCTGCAGGCCGGAGACTTTCTCGGCCACCCGACTTTGGCTCGCACGCGATTCGAGCTAGTTCAGCTGCGAGCTCCCCGCGACAACGGTAGCGGCTGGCCCCGTGCTGCAGAACGGAAAGGCCCAATGGAAGGCTGCGGTTGCCATCGCGGAGGGGTTTCCCTACGGTAGTCGGGCTACATCCTTCGCTGCCGTGGGTCTGCCGGCATACCCCCCATCCAAACGAACCTGTGGAGGTTTCCCATGGAGATCGCCGATCGCTGCGTTGCTTCGATCCGTTACACCCTCACCAATGACGCGGGCGAGGTCATCGACCAGTCGCCGGAGCAGCAGCCGCTGAGCTACCTGCACGGGGCGGGCAACATCGTGCCGGGTCTCGAAAGGGCGCTGGCCGGGCGCAAGACCGGCGACAGCTTCAAGGTCGACGTGGAGCCCGCGGAAGGCTACGGCGTGCGCCACGACGGGCTGGTGCAGTCGGTGCCGCGCAGCGCGTTCCAGGGCGTGGACAACGTGGAGCCGGGCATGCAGTTCGAGGCCACCACCGACCGCGGCCCGGTGCTGGTACGCGTGGCCAGCGTGGACGAGGAGCAGGTCACGGTTGACGGCAACCACCCGTTGGCCGGGCAGACCCTGCACTTCGAAATCGAGGTGGCCGAGGTGCGCGCGGCGACGGAGCAGGAGCAGGAAGCCGGGCAAGCCGACGTCGCGGCCTAGGCGTCGACTGCCCGCGGAAGCCTCGCGGGTGGCAGGACGAGCGCCCCCACCCGCCAACCTGCGGGGCGCGGCAGCTGCCACGGCACCCTCCCGGCGACAGTGACAGCGACAGCGACAGCGACAGCGACAGCGACAAACGCGGCGGCGGGCGGCGGGCGGCGGGGAGAGGCAACGTGTCGGCGTACAGCCTGACCGGAGCCGGCGAGTCCGGAGCCGGCGAGTCGTTCACCTTGCGCGGCTCCGCGCCGTGCCCATGGGATGGACCCTCCACGTTGATCCCGAGCGGATCCAGTGCCCAACCCGATTGCGACCGGCGGGCAGGCCGTGCCCCGCGGTCGCCCCGCGTTAGAATCACCCGCATGGCCGACGACACCACGCCCACCGAATCCACGCCGGTCGATGCGACCCCGCTGGCCAACCAGCTGCTGATCGCGTTGCCCTCCCTGCAGGACACCAACTTCTCGCGCAGCGTCGCGCTGGTCTGCCAGCACGACGAGGACGGCGCGATGGGCATCGTGGTCAACCAGGCCTCCGAGTACACGCTGGGCGAAGTGCTCGGGCAGATGGGGGTGGACGGCGGCGACAAGCGCATGCGTGCGCAGCTGGTGCTCGCCGGTGGCCCGGTGCACCCCGAGCGCGGTTTCGTGCTGCACGACGGCGGCATGCGCTGGGATTCGACCCTGCAGATTGCAGAAACCCTGTTCCTCACCACGTCCCGCGACATCCTTGAAGCGATGGCGCGCGGCGACGGGCCGGACCAGTCGATCGTGGCGCTGGGCTGCGCGGGGTGGGGCGCGGGCCAGCTCGAGCAGGAACTGGCCGACAACGACTGGCTGACCGCCCCGGCCGATGCCGAACTGCTGTTCTCGCTGCCGCTGGACCAGCGCTGGGAGGCCGCGGCCGGTCGGATCGGCGTGGACTTCGCGCACCTGGCCGACTACGCCGGCCACGCATGACCGCCGCGGGCATCAAGCGCGACGGGACGGTGCTGGGGTTCGACGTGGGCGCGCGCCGCATCGGCGTGGCCGTGGCCAGTGCGTTCGGCCACGGGGCGCGTGCGCTTGCCGTGGTGGACGTCCACGGGCACGGCCCCGACTGGGCGCTGATCGACCGCCTGCACAAGGAGTGGCGCCCCGACGGGCTGATCGTTGGCGACCCGATGACGCTCGACGGCGGCGACCAGCCGATCCGGGCGCGTGCGCACGCGTTCGCGCGGGAGCTCAATGTCCGCTACGGGTTGCCCGTGGTGCTGGTTGATGAGCGCTCCAGTTCCGTGGAAGCGGCGCAGCGCTTCGCGGCCGACCGGGCCCAGGGCCGCAAGCGGCGGCGCGACGCCGAGGCGCTGGATGCGGTCGCCGCCGCGGTCATCGTCGAGCGCTGGCTGGCCGCGCCCGATGACGCCACCCTGCTTGCACCCGGCACGTCGCCAGCCGCCTGAGAACGGCGCCGTCTTCCCACTTCGCCCCGACCCATGAGCGCACCCGGCCCCGCCATGCCACTGGCCCACCTGCTGACCCTCGACGGCGTGCCCCGCGCGACGCTGGAATCCCTGCTTGACCGCGCCCAGTCCTTTGCCGAAGGGGGCGACCGGCGCGATTGCCTGGCCGGCACCGCGGTCTGCACCCTGTTCTTCGAGCCCTCGACCCGCACCCGGCTGAGCTTCCAGTTGGCCGCGCAACGGCTGGGCGCCGACGTGCTCAGCTTCGACGCGTCCACCTCCTCGACCAGCAAGGGCGAGACCGCCATCGACACCTTGCACACCATCGAGGCGATGGGCGTGCGCGGATTCATCGTGCGCCACAAGCTCGACGGTGCCGTGGCCGAACTGGCGGCCCGGGCCGGCGCGGACACGCGCGTGGTGAACGCCGGCGACGGACGCAGCGCCCACCCCACCCAGGGCCTGCTGGACATGCTGACCCTGCGCCAGGCCAAGGGGGCCGACTTCAGCCGGCTGAAGGTGTTGATGGTAGGCGACGTCAAGCACTCGCGCGTGGCGCGCTCGGACCTGCAGGCGCTGCGGGCGCTGGGGGTGGGGGAGCTGCGGGTGTGCGGGCCGTCCTCGCTGTTGCCCGTCGACGACGGCACCCTCGCCGGCTGCCGGGTGCTGGACGACCTGGACGCCGCGCTGGAAGGCGTGGACGCAGTGATGATGCTGCGGCTGCAACGCGAGCGGATGGACGACGGGCTGGTCGATTCGCTTGACGACTACCACCGCGACTACGGATTGACCGCCATCCGCCTCCGCCGCGCGGCGCCCGATGCGGTGGTGATGCACCCGGGCCCGATCAACCGCGGCGTCGAAATCACCGATGAAGTGGCAGACGGACCGCAGTCGCTGATCCTGCGCCAGGTCGCCAACGGCGTGGCCGTTCGCATGGCGGTGCTGGAGGCGCTGCTGGGTTGAGCGGGGTGAGGCGGGTGCCGGGGCGCACGAGGGGCGTCGGACACCGGCGAAGCATGCGGATCAGCGCAACAGCACCAGCGTCGCCAGGCCCAGGAAGCTGAGGAATCCCACCACGTCGGTGACGGTGGTCAGCACCACGCCGCCGGCCAGTGCCGGGTCGATGTTCAGCCGGCGCAGTGTCAGCGGCACCAGCACGCCGGCCAGTGCAGCCACCAGCAGGTTGATCACCATCGCACCGGCGATGACCAGGCCCAGCGGCGCGTCGCTGAACCACGTGGCGGCCACGATCCCGACCACGACCGCCCACACCACGCCGTTGAACAGGCCGACCGAGACTTCCTTGCTGAGCAACGCTCGCAGGTTGCCCACGCCCACCTGTCCCGTGGCCAGGCCGCGGACCATCAGGGTCAGGGTCTGGGTGCCCGCCACGCCGCCCATGCTGGCGACGATCGGCATCAGCACCGCCAACGCCACGATCTGCTCCAGCGTGCCTGCGAACCGTCCGATCACCCACGAGGCCAGGAACGCCGTGGCCAGGTTGATGCCCAGCCAGAGCGCGCGCCGGCGCGCGGCGCGGGGCACCGGGCTGAACAGGTCCTCGTCCTCGTCCAGGCCGGCCGCGCCCATCGCCTGGTGCTCGGCCCGCTCGCGGATGATGTCGACCACGTCATCGATGGTGATCCGCCCGAGCAGTTCATTGGTGCCGTCGACCACCGGCGCCGACACCCAGTCGCGGTCGGAGAACTGCTGCGCGACCGACACCGCCGATTCGTCCACGCGGATCGCGGTCAGGCTGTCGTCGATGAGGTGGCTGATCGGCGTTCCGGGGTGGTGCGTCACCAGGTTCTGCAGCGCGACCCAGCCCAGCAGCTGGCGCCGGCGGCTGACCACGTACAGGTGGTCGGTGTGTTCCGGCAGCTCGCCACGCAGGCGCAGGTAGCGCAGCACCACGTCCACCGTGGTGTCGGCGCGCACCGTCACCACGTCCGGGTTCATCAACCGGCCGGCGGTGTCCTCCGGGTACGACAGGACCTGCTCGAGCCGCTCGCGGTTCTCCCGGTCCATCGACTTGAGCACTTCGTCGATGACGGTATCGGGCAGGTCCTCGACCAGGTCGGCCAGGTCGTCGATGTCGAGGTCTTCGACCGCGGCGATGATCTCGTCCGCGTCCATGTCCGCCAGCAGGCTCTCGCGGACCTCGTCGCCGACGTGGACCAGCACCTCGCCGTCGTCTTCGGCATCCACCAGCCCCCACACCACCGCACGCTTGGCCGGCGGCAACGATTCGAGCAGGTTGCCGATCTCGGCCGGTGACAGCGTATTGACCAGCCGCCGGACCGGCCCGAGGCGGCCGCTGTCCAGCGCATCCGACAGCATCCGCAGCTGGCGCGAGGTCTTGTCGTGGCGGGTGGCTTCGGCCAAGGCGGCGCTCCTGGTGGTCCGGCGGTCGGGCTCGTCGAGCCGGTGCGGCCGCCGCCTCGCCGGGGCGGGCGGGGCAGGTGCGACCTGGCGTCACGCGTTCATGCCGGCATTATCGCCGCTTGCCGCGTCCTGCACAGCCCCATTGACCTGCCCATTGGCAGTGGGCAGTGTGCACGGCGTTGCCCATGGCCTCCCGAGACGCACTCCATGCCTGCACCGTGCACGATCGTTACGAAATCCCTCGCAGTGTTGGCTGCGGCGTTTGCGCTGGGCGCGTGCACGCCCGCTCCGACCGAGCCGCCGGCGATGCCGTTTGCCGTGCCGGGTGCCGAGCTCACCGTGATCGCCGCGGACGCAGCCTGCGGACCGACGGGGGCCTACGTGGCCGATGTCGCATGGAGGGTCGACCCCGCCGTGGCGCCGAAACTGGAGATCCAGGTGGGGCGCGACGAGCGCAAGGTGTTCGCGCGCAGCAACGAGGCTGGCGGTACCGAACGGACCGGCGAGTGGGTGTCGTCGGGGATGCGGTTCTACCTGCTGGATCGGGAGAGCAGCCGGCTGCTCGCCGCTGTCGACGCGGGCCCCGGACGCTGCGAGCGCGCCACGTCTGTCGCCCCGGCCACGCCGGCAGAGACGCCCTCGGCGCAGGTGGACGCCGCGTCGGGCGACGGTGCGCTGCAACCCGCGGACGCGGACTGAGCGCTCACGCTCAGGCCTGAACGCCGGGCGCCACCGAGGCCATCCAGCGCTCGATCTCCAACCGCCCACGGGCCTTGAACAGCGCCGCCGCCCGCGACTTCAGCACCTGCAGGTCACACGCGCGGATGGTGCGGCGCACCTCCAGCAGCGTCACCGGGTGCAGGCTCAGTTCGGTCAGTCCCATCGCCAGCAGCAGCGGGATGAAACGCGGATCGCCGGCAATCTCGCCGCACACCGCGACGGGCTTGCCGCGGCGCTGGCCCAGGCGGATGACGTCACGCATCAGTCGCAGCACCGCCGGGTGCAGCGGCGAGTACATGTCGCCCAGCGCCTCGTTGTTGCGGTCCACCGCCAACAGGTACTGCACCAGGTCGTTGGTGCCGATGGACAGGAAGTCCACGTCACCGATGAAGCCGGGCAGTGCGATCGCCGCCGACGGGACCTCGATCATCGCCCCGAGCGGCACGTGGTCGGCGATCTCGTGGCCGCTCGTGCGCAACTCGGCGGCCAGCCGGTCCAGCCGCCCACGCACCGCGCGGATCTCCTCGCGGCCGCTGACCATCGGCACCAGGATCCGCAACGGCCCGTAACCCGAGGCGCGCAACAGGGCGCGCAACTGGTCGTCCAGCAGGCCAGGGCGCGCCAGCGACAGGCGTACGCCGCGCAGGCCCAGCGCCGGGTTCGGCTCGTCGCGCAGCACCAGCCCGGTGCGGTCGGCCTTGTCCGCGCCCAGGTCCAGCGTGCGGATGGTGACGGTGCGCCCGGTCATGCCCAGTACCACGTCGCGGTAGGTGCGGAACTGCTCCTCCTCGTCGGGCACCTCACTGCGCTGCAGGAACAGGAACTCGGTGCGGTACAGGCCGATGCCAGCCGCGCCCATGGCGTGCGCCTCGGCGACGTCGTCGCGTGACTCCGCGTTTGCATAGATCCGGATGTCGACGCCATCGAGGGTGCGCGACGGCTCCCGCCTCAGGCGGTTGAGTTGCTTGCGCTCACGCGCCAGCTCACGCACGCGGGCGCGGTGGTCACGGAGGTCAGCGGCATTGGGCTCGACCACCACCCGCCCGTTCGCACCGTCGACCACCAGCACGTCGCCATCGTTGACCTTCTGCAGCACGTGGGCCGCGCCCACCACCAGTGGCAGGTGCAGGCTGCGCGCCAGGATCGCGCTGTGCGACAGCGCGCTGCCGCCGGAGGTGACGATCGCCATGACGCCCTGGGCCTGCAGCTGGGCGATTTCCGCCGGTGCGACCGCATCGGTGACCAGGATCTCCCCGGCGACGCCCTGCGTGTCGGCATCACGGCGGTGCAGGGCGGCATGGATGCGGCCGATGACCTGGTCGATGTCCTCCACACGGCTGCGGAAATAGGCATCGTCCAGGCTGGCGAACACGCCCGCGATGCGGTCGCGCTGGAGCCGCAACGCGTAGTCCGCGCTGTAGCGGCCAGTGCGGATCAGGTCGTCCAGCCCGCTGAGCAGCTCCGGATCGTCCAGCAGCAGCGCGTGCAGGTCGAGGAACTCACCGACCTCCTGCGCCAGTGCACCGTGGAGGCGGTCGCGCAGTGCGTGCATTTCCGCGCGCACGGTGCCGATGGCCCGGTGCAGATGGTGCAGTTCGTCTTCAACCGCCTCGGCGGGGATACGTTCCTCGACGACCTCCAGTACATGCGGCAGGCGGACGCGGGCACGCCCCAGCGCGCTGCCGCGCGCAGCACCCTGTCCGGTGAATTCCTGCCGCATCCCCGGCCGTCCTCAGGCGTCTTCGTCGAAACGGCGGTCGAACAGTTCGCTGACCATCTCCGCGACCGTGGCCTCGTCCTCGCCGTCGACGCGGAGCTTGACCTGGGTGCCCTGGCCGGCGGCCAGCAGCATCACGCCCATGATGGACTTGGCGTTGACCTCGCGACCCTTGGCAGTGAGCGTGGCATTGCTCTTGTAGCCCGACAGCAGCTGCACGAGCTTCGCGGTCGCCCGGGCGTGCAGGCCCAGTCGGTTGGAGACGGTGAGTTCGCGTTCGATCATCGCAGTGTCCTTGCAGGGCCCGTCTTCAAGCGTCGTCCAGGATCACGCCGTTGCGGGCACCGGCGGCGGCCACCGCGGGCAGCTCCTCCAGGTCCAGCTCGGCGTAGTTCATTACCCGCAGCAGCATCGGCAGGCTCAGGGCCGACACCCGCCGTACCGGCGTACCCAGTCGCGCCAGGCGGGCGGCCACGTTGCTGGGCGTGGCGCCGTAAAGGTCGGTCAGCACCAGTACGCCATGGCCGCCGTCCACGCGCCGCAGCGCGGCACTGGCGACCGGCAGCAGGCTGTCAGGGTCGCCGTCGAACGGGACCTCCAGGGCCTCGGCCTTGAGCGGCAGGCTCCGCAGCAGCCGGGTGGCAACCGCCAGCAGTGCGCTGCCGACGCCTTCGTGGGTGATCAGGAGGAGGCCGACTGACATGCCCGCCAAGTTAACAGACGGGTGTTGCCGGCCGGAAGCGCAGCGCCGCCGCCGGGGTCGGTTGCCGGGGCCACTTCGCGTGTACCAAGGGCATGAAGACCGGGGGGAGGGTCCGCCCCGTCATTCTTGGCGGTTGGGAACGTGCCACCCCGGGAAGTACGCACCACCGGTGGGCCCCGCTCCCTCGATGGCACTGGCGGCGGGTCCTGCCGCGGGCGGCAAGCGCCCGGGCGTGCCGGGTCAGTCGAGCTCGCGGTGGTGGACGGCCACTTCGTCCCAGCCGGCTTCGCGGGCGTGGCGGGCCATGCGCTCCGCCAGGTACACCGAGCGGTGGCGACCCCCGGTGCATCCGAACGCCACGGTGACGTAGCTGCGCGTGCCGTCCGCGCGCAACCGGGGCAGCCAGGTGTCGAGGAAGCCGCTGACCTGCTCGACGAACCGCATCGCGTCGGGCTCGGCCTCCAGGTAGTCGGCCACGGCCTCGTCCCGTCCCGACAGCGGGCGCAGGATCGCATTCCAGTGCGGGTTGGGCAGGCAGCGGGCGTCGAATACGAAGTCCGCATCGGCAGGCACGCCGTGGCGATAGGCGAAGGATTCGAACAGCAGCGAGACGGTGCTGTCGCTGTCCAGTCCGAATTCGGTGATGACCTGCCTGCGCAACTGGTGCACGTTGAGGTCGCTGGTGTCGACCACGCGGTCGGCGATCTGCCGGAGCGGCTTGAGTACCTGGCGCTCCAGCGAAATCGCATCGGCAAGCGACAGGCCCAGGTGGCTGAGCGGGTGCCGCCGGCGGGTGTCGGCATAGCGCTTGATCAGGGTGTCGTCGCGGCTCTCGAAAAACACCAGCCTGGGATCAAGCCCCAGTGCGCCGACCGCCGAAAGCGTGCCCGAAATATCGGACAGGTCACTGTGGCGGTTGCGCACGTCGATGCCGACCGCCAGCTTGGTCGGCGCCGCCTCGGCACCCTGCACGCTGCGCACGAAGTCCGGCAAAAGCTCGGCCGGCAGGTTGTCGACGCAGTAGAAGCCCAGGTCCTCGAAGGTGTTGAGTGCCACCGACTTGCCGGAGCCCGACATGCCGCTGACGATCACCAGCGCGCGCGCCGCCCCTTCGATGTTCACGCCCTTGCTGTTCACGTCTCTCCGCGCTCCAGGAAGTTGCTGTGCCGCGCGATGAATGCCGCAGCGGGATCCAGGCCCTTCATCCGCAGGCTGTGCAGGCGCGTGGCCGCCTCGGCCAGGACCGCCAGGTTGCGACCGGGCATGACCGGCAGGGTGATCATCGGCACGTCCAGGTCCAGCACGCGTCGCGTCCCGGTGTCGCCGGTCAGGCGCTCGAAGCCGCCCGGTGCCGGCTCGTCCATGGGCTTGGTGAGGTGGATCATCAGTCGCAGGTACTTGTTTCCCTTGACCGTGGTGTCGCCGAACATCTCGCGGATATTGAGCACGCCCAGGCCGCGGACTTCGAGCAGGTCCTGCAGCATCTCCGGGCACGTGCCGTCCAGGACGTCGGGGGCGATCTGGGTGAACTCGGGTGCGTCGTCGGCCACCAGGCGGTGCCCGCGGGTGATCAGCTCCAGTGCCAGTTCGCTCTTGCCGGATCCGGCGTCGCCGGTGATCAGCACGCCGATCGAGTAGATCTCCATGAACACGCCATGCAGCGTCACCCGTGGCGCCAGCGTGCGCGCCAGGTGGTACTGCAGGTGGTTGAGCAGCTCGTGGCCGCGGCGGGGCGAGCTCCACAGCGGGGTCTGCGACTCTTCCGCAGCCTGTCGGAGGTCTTCGGGGCACGACTGCTTCTTGCTGATCACCAGCGCCAGCGGCCGGAACTGCATGATCTTCTCGATCGTCTCCCAGCGGTGGCGCGAATCCAGCGTATCCAGCCACGCCAGTTCCTCGGTGCCGAGGATCTGCACCCGGTTGGGGTAGATGGTGTTGAGGTAGCCGGCCAGCGACGGGCGGCGCGCGACGGTCTCCACCGCCTCGACCACGCGGCCCTGGCCGTCCTGGCCAGCCAGCCAGCGCAGGTCCAGGCGCTCACGCTGGTGTTCGAACAACGCACCGGCACTGATGCTGGCATTCACCGGGGCGGCTCCTCGCCGTCCCGCCTGGACCCGCACGCGAGCAGCACGGCTGACAGTGCGCTGGCACTGGCGGCGCCGCGAAGCCGGGCGCGGAACGTCGGGGAGGCGAAGTGCTCGGCAATCTCGGCCAATTGGGTCAAGTGCTGCTGCACGTAGTGCTCGGGCACCGCCAGCGCCATGACCAGGTCAACCGGTTGGCCGTCCACGGCGTCGAAGTCCACCGGCTGCGCCAGCCGGATAAACGCGCCACGGGTGGCTTCAAGGCCGGGGAGACGGCCGTGGGGTATCGCCACGCCGTGGCCGATTGCCGTGCTGGCCAGGCGCTCGCGCGCGCGCAGGCTGTCGCCGATGGCCGCAACCAGGGTACTGCCGGTGCTTCCCGGCAGGTCGTCGGCCAACAGGCGCGCGGCCGTCTCCAGGACGGCCGCGCGGTTGCCGGGCTCAACCAGGATCGCGACCCGGTCGGCGCTGAGCAGCTCCCCAAGGGGCATTGGATCAGCCGAATTCGCCGTTGCGGGCCAGGCTCTCGCCCCGGTGGTGGTCGACCATCTTTTCCTTGTGCTTCATCAGCAGGCGGTCGAGCTTGTCCGCGAGCAGGTCGATGGCCGCGTACATGTCGATGGCGTTGGCGTCGGCATGCAGGGTGCGTCCGGCAATGTTGACGGTGGCCTCCGCGCGGTGGTCGGGCTTGTCCAGGGTCAGCAGGGTGCGCACGTCGAAGGGGTGGTCGTAATGCCGTTCCAGCCGGGCCAGCTTGGTTTCCACGTACTCGCGTAGCGCGGGGGTGACGTCGATCTGCTGGCCGTGGGTTTCGATGCGCATTTCCAACCTCCTGCTCGCGACGGGACCGACAGCATATCGCAGGCGCCGGTGGCCGGCGGGACGATTTGGAAAGCTTTCAACCCCCTGGATCAGGGCCGACAAAGTCGGATGAAGACCGCCGCACGGGGGCACCTCGGAGCATCCATACAGTCTCGAGACCAGGGCCTCGCAAGGGCCCGGCCGCGTCGGGAGTCCCGTGGCGGCCATTACGCCATCCGCACGCGCTCCTGCGAGGAGGAAATGCCCATCGCCTCGCGGTACTTGGCAACCGTGCGCCGTGCGACGGGCACGCCGGTCGCCTTGAGCGTTTCGGCCAGGCGTGCGTCGGACAGTGGCTTGCGCGGATTCTCGGCTTCTATCAGCTGCCGGATCATGGCCTGGATCGCCGTGCTGGAGGCTTCGCCGCCCGCGCCGGTGTCGATGCCCGATGCAAAGAACGCCCGCAGCGGTACCGTGCCGCGTGGGGTGCGGGCGAACTTGCGCGCGATCGCGCGCGAGACCGTGGACTCGTGCAACCCGATCTCCGCCGCCACCTCTCGAAGCGTCAGTGGCCGCAGCGCGCTGTCGCCGAACTCCAGGAAACCGGCCTGCTGGCTGATCAGGCACCGGGCCACCTTCAGCAGGGTGTCGCCGCGGGCCTCCAGGCTCTTGAGCAGCCACCGTGCCTCCTGCAGGTGGCCCCGCAGGTAGCTGGCGTCGGACGACGATGCGTGCCGGATCATGCCTTCGTAGCCGCGGTGGATTGCGACGCGAGGTCGCATGCTGTCGGCCAGGGCCACTCGCCACAGGCCGTGCTGGCGCCAGATGACGACGTCGGGGGCGACATAGGTGTCGTGGCTGATCGGCCCGATCTGTGCGCCCGGACGCGGGTCCATCGAGCGCAGCAGCTGCACGGCGGTCTCGACATCGTGCGGTTCCTGCTTGAGTTCCGCGGCGATACCGGCAATGCCGATCCGCGGCAGGCGCTCCAGCGGCTCGCCGGCCAGCACCATGGCCAGCGACAGGCCCGCGGTGTCTTCCGGCAGGACGCCCAGCTGCAGTCGAAGGCATTCGCCCAGGTCACGCGCACCGGTGCCGACCGGGTCGAAACGCTGGACCTGGTGCAGGACGGTGGTGATCTCCGGCTCGTCCGCTTCTATCTCCGGAGCCAGGGTGGCGGCGATGGCCGCGAGCGGCTCGCGCAGGTAGCCGTCATCCTCGATCGCCTCGATCAGTGCCACCCCGATCTGGCGGTCGCGCGGCGACAGGTGGCTGAGGTGGAGTTGCCACAGAAGGTGGTCGTGCAGGCTCTCGTGCTCGGCGACCTGGTCGGCCAGCGCACCGTCGTCATCGCGGTCGGACGGGCCGATGCGTTCGTACCAGGGCTCGCCGTCGTTGGGCCCCCAGTCGCGTTCCGATGCCTCGACGGTACCGCTGCCTTCACCGGGCCCGGCAGTGTCGTCGCCGGTGGCGATGGCGGTCTCGGTCCAGTCCAGCAGCGGGTTGCTCTCCACCGCCTCGACCAGCTCGGCCTCCAGCTCCACGGCAGACAACTGCAACAGGCGGATCGCCTGCCGAAGTTGCGGCGTCATCACCAGGTGCTGTCCGAGGGAGGTTTGGAGGCGGGGCTTCATGGTGGAAGGCTAACGCGACGGGAGACGGCCGGCGGCCGCAGCCTGCATCGGGAAGCAGGTTGTACCAGCCCCCGGCCGCCGCCGGGGCATCGGGGTCAAAGCCGGAACGTGTCGCCCAGGTAGACCCGTCGGACGTCGGGGTTGGCCAGCAACGCCTCCGGGGCCCCCTGTGCGAGGACGCCGCCGTCGTTGAGGATGTACGCCCGGTCGCAGATCCCGAGGGTCTCGCGGACGTTGTGGTCGGTGATCAGTACACCGATGCCGCGCGCCTTCAAGTGCGAAACGATGCGCTGGATCTCGCCCACCGAAATCGGGTCCACGCCGGCGAACGGCTCATCCAGCAGCATAAGCCGGGGCTTGGTGGCCAGCGCCCGGGCGATTTCCACGCGCCGCCTTTCGCCACCCGAGAGGCTCGCGCCGATCTGCCTGGCCACGTGGGTGACCTGCAGTTCGTCCATCAGGCTGGCCAGTTCCCGTTCACGCCCAGCCGCATTCAGGTCCGGCCGCAGTTCCAGCACCAGCCGGATGTTGTCCGCGACGCTGAGCTTGCGGAACACCGACGGCTCCTGGGGCAGGTAGCCCACGCCGTACTTGGATCGGGCGTACATCGGCTCGAAGGTGATGTCCTTGCCGTCCAGCACGATCTGGCCGGCATCGGCCGGGACCAGTCCGACGATCATGTAGAAGCAGGTGGTCTTGCCCGCGCCATTCGGGCCGAGCAGGCCCACCACTTCGCCGGCATCCAGGGTCAGGCCGAAGTCGCGCACCACCTCGCGCGAGCGATAGGCCTTGCGCAGGCCCTTGGCAACCAGCATCAGCCTTCGTTCCCGTCGGTGGCTTCACCACCGCGGTTGCGCGGCATGATCCTCATCTTGACGCGTCCGGCGCCTTCGCCGCCGCCCTGGACCTGGCCGGTGCGCATGTTGTAGACGATGCGCTGGCCGCTCATGCTGCCGTTGGGCTGGGAGATGCGGACGTCGCCGGTGAATACGACCACCTCGGTGCGGAGGTCGTAGTCGACCTTGGAGGCCACCGCACTCATCGGCCTGCCGTCGTCGAGCTGCTGGTCGAGCCGGACCGGCCCGCCGGTGAGTACCGCCCGCACCGCTTCGCCATTGCGTTGGGTGACGTCGGCACGCGTTGCCTTGATGTCCAGGGTGCCCTGGGTGATGGTCACCCCGCCGGTCAACACGGTGGGACGGCTGTCGTCCATCGAGTAGTCCGAGTAGCCGGCCTCGATGTCCATTGGCTTGTTGCGGTCCGATGAGCGGGCCGATGCCGGGCCCGGCAGCAGCGTGGCCGTGGCCAGCAACAGCGCCAGAAGGCTAGCGGGGAGTGCGTTCATATCGGGCCTTGGAATCCTGTAGGCGGATGTTGCCCGAAGCCAGGTCGGCCTCGAGGTTGTGACCCGTCAGTATAAAACCGGGCTCCGTGACTGTGACCTCAACCGCGGACGTGGCGCGCTCGGTTTCAGGGAAGACGTTCAGTTCCTGCGAGCGCATTGCCAGCGGTTTGCCGCCGCCTGTGCTGTCGGCGCGCACATCGCCGCGCAGCCGCAGCTCATCGCCGTCGGCGCTGATCCAGCCGGTCTTCGACTTCACCACCCACGTGCCCGTCGTGCGGTCCTGCGCGCTGCTGTCGGGGATGGTGAACACCGGCGTCTCGATGTCCATCGAGCGCACGCCGGGGTCCCTCGCCAGGCGCGGGGCTTCCAGGGTGAAGGACTCGCGCCCCTCGGCGTTGAGCGCGACCAGTTCGAAGTCGTTGAGTACGTAGTCGGGCATGCCACCGGGTTCCGGCGTGGCGGCCTGGGGTGCGCGTTGCGACCACAGCGCCCAACCGCTGGCCGCGGCGCCCGCAACCAGGAGCAGGGTCAACAGGGCGCGCCAGTTCATGCCTGCACTCCCGTCGGCAGTGCCTCGGCCAGCAGGCGCTCGGCGTGGCCCTGCGCGGCCAGCAGCAGGTCGCAGGCCTCGCGTACTGCGCCATCGCCACCGGCGCGCGCGCTGCGCCAGTGGACCCGCTCGCTCACCCAGCGGTGCGCGTTGGCCGGTGCGATGGAGAGCCCCACGTGTGGCATGACCTTCAGGTCCGGGAGGTCGTCGCCCATGAAGGCCACCTCGTCCAGCGACACGGCGTGGGTCTCGGCCAGGCTGCGAACGCACGCGAGCTTGTCGGACACGGCCGTGAAAGCCTGGATGCCCAGTTCCGCGGCGCGCCGCTCGGCCACCGCGCTGGCACGGGCGGTGACGAGCGCCACTGTGATGCCGACCTTGCGCAGCATCACCAGCCCGAGGCCGTCATGGACGTGGAACGATTTCAGCTCACGGCCCTCGCTGTCGAACGTCAGCCGCCCGTCGGTCAGCGTGCCGTCGACGTCGAAACAGGCCAGTCGCACGCGCGAGGCGCGCTCGCGGATGTCGGCCGGGTAGTCGTTGAGGTGGCTGTAGGGCATCGGAGCTCAGGCTGGAAGGGGAGGTGGGGCGGAAACTGTGGGGCGCGGACATCTGACATCTGGCAGCCGGTTCACCCATGCGCATTCGCCAGGCACCCGGCCGATCGCAAGCGGGGCGCACGCCTGCAGGAGCGACGGGGCGGTCTTTTAGACCACCCGGGCGCGCAACAGGTCGTGAATGTTGAGCGCGCCCACCACCCGCTGGTCGGTGTCGACCACCAGCAATCCGCTGATCTTGTGCGCTTCCATCAGCTGCGCGGCCTCCACGGCAAGGGCATCGGCTCCGATCGTGCGGGGGCCGCGGGTCATTACCTGGTCCATCCGCGTGGTACGCAGGTCGACTTCGGCATCGTCGAGGCTGCGGCGCAGGTCGCCGTCGGTGTACAGGCCGAGCAGGCGTCCGTCCCCATCGACCACCGCGGTCATGCCCAGCCGCTTGCGGCTCATCTCCACCAGCGCCTCGCTGAGGGTCGCCTCGGCGGTGACCCGGGGTACGTCGTCGCCGGAATGCATGATGTCGGCAATGTGCAGCAGCAGGCGCCTGCCCAGCGCGCCGGCCGGATGCGAGCGCGCGAAGTCGTCGGCGGTGAAGCCACGCGCCTCCAGCAGCGCGACGGCCAGCGCATCGCCCATAGCCAGCGAGGCGGTGGTGCTGGCCGTGGGCGCCAGGTCGAGGGGGCACGCCTCGGCCGGCACGCTCACGTCCAAGTGGACATCCGCTTCGCGGGCGAGCGATGACTGGGGCCGCCCGGTCATGGCCACCAGTTTGTTGCCTTGTCGCCTCAACACCGGGAGCAGCAGCAGGATCTCGTCGCTCTCGCCGGAGTAGGACAGCGCGAGCACCACGTCGGCATCGGTGACCATCCCCAGGTCGCCGTGCGCGGCTTCGCCGGGATGGACGTAGAAGGCCGGCGTGCCCGTCGAAGCCAGCGTCGCGGCGATCTTGCGCGCGACGTGGCCGGACTTGCCCATGCCGATGCACACGACGCGGCCTCGCGCGCCCAGCATCAGCTGGCAGGCCTGGGTGAACTCGCCATCCAGTCGCGCCGCCACCGCAGCCAGCGCATGGCCTTCGACCTCGAACACGCGTCGCCCGCTTTGCGCGAGGCCGTGGGGGTTCGCCGGGGGACTGGGATCTACAGACGCGGGCAACGGGGTCACCATTGAAGGCCGGGTTCCGCTAGGCTAAGCGCCCGATTTTACGCGCAATGGCCCGGACCGGGCACAAACGTTGCGGTCCATCGCCACCCTCGCGGGACACCCAGTGAACGCCGACACCATCAAGCAGTTGATCGAACAGGGCCTGCCCGGCGCCCGCGCCGACGTGCGCGGCGACGACGGCGTGCACTTCGAGGCCACCGTGGTCTGCAGCGCATTCGCCGGCAAGCTGCCGCTGGCCCGCCACCGGCTGGTCTACGCGACGCTGGGCGAACGCATGGGTGGGGAGATCCATGCCCTCGCATTGAAGACCCTGACGCCGGAAGAATCTGGCGCCTGAGCCCCCGGCGCACGAAGCCCGCCGCCCGTCCTCCGCGGGCCGGCCCTTGCAGCACGTTCCCCGCCACCACGGCGCTGACCGCCCCTGGCGCCCCCCGCATCCAGCCGAGCCCAGTCAATTCCATGCAGAAGATCGTTGTAGAAGGCGGCGTGCCGCTCAAGGGCGAAGTGCGTATTTCCGGCGCCAAGAACGCCGTGTTGCCCATCCTGTGCTCGACCCTGCTGGCTGACGGACCGGTCGAGCTGTCCAACGTGCCGCATCTGCACGACGTCGTGACCACCGTGAAGCTGCTGGGCGAACTGGGCGCCGGCCTGACCATCGACGAGCGGTACGGGATCACCGTCGACTCCACCACGGTGCACAGCCAGGTAGCGTCCTACGAGCTGGTCAAGACCATGCGCGCTTCGGTGCTGGTGCTCGGACCGCTGCTGGCCAAGTACGGCCACGCGGAAGTGTCCCTGCCGGGCGGCTGCGCCATCGGTTCGCGTCCCGTCGACCTGCATATCAAGGGCCTGCAGTCTCTGGGCGCGCGGATCACGGTGGAGAACGGCTTCATCAAGGCGCGCGCCGACCGGTTGAAAGGCGCCCGGCATGTGTTCGACATCGTCAGTGTCGGCGCCACCGAGAACCTGCTCATGGCCGCGACGCTGGCCCAGGGCACGACGGTGATCGAGAACGCGGCGATGGAGCCGGAGATCGTCGACCTCGCCGAATGCCTGAAGACGCTGGGGGCGCGCATCGAAGGCGCGGGCAGCAACCGGATCGTGGTGGAAGGCGTGGACCGGCTGCATGGCGGCGCCCACCGCGTGGTGCCCGACCGGATCGAAGCGGGCACTTTCCTGGTGGCCGCGGCGATGACCGGCGGGTGCATCACCGCGCACCACACGCGGCCCGACACCATGGATGCGGTCCTCGACAAGCTGGTGGAAACGGGTGCGCGGGTGGAGTGCGAAGGCGACCGGATCACCCTGGACATGGAAGGCCGTCGCCCACGTGCGGTGGACCTGACCACTGCGCCGCATCCGGGCTTCCCCACCGACATGCAGGCGCAGTTCATGGCGCTCAACTGCATCGCCGACGGCGTGGGCGTGGTCAACGAGACGATCTTCGAGAACCGCTTCATGCACGTCAACGAGCTGCTTCGCCTGGGGGCGGATATCCGCGTTGACGGACACATGGCCGTCGTACGCGGCGTCGAACGCCTGAGCGGCGCGCCGGTCATGGCCACCGACCTGCGTGCATCGGCTTCGCTGATCCTGGCGGGGCTGGTGGCGAGCGGGGAGACCACCATCGACCGCATCTACCACCTGGACCGAGGCTACGAGAACATCGAAGAGAAGCTGTCCGGCCTGGGCGCACGCATTCGCCGGGTCGGCTAGGGGCGTTCGACGCAGGAAGCGCCGTCCGGACAGCAAAAAGCCCGCTTGCCGCGGGCTTTTCGCTTCAGTCGCGCCAGGGCGTCCCGCGCGGGCTCAGCGTACCGCCTGTACCCGCAGGTCCAGCGCATCCTTGCCTTCCTCGCGCTGCAGGATGCGCGCCGGCACCGGCATACCCTTGACCACCCAGGCGATCGTCTGCTTGTCGCCATCGGTGTTGACCACCTTGGTCGCCTGGTGCGACTTGCCACCTACGGTGATCGACTCCTGGCCGGCCACGGAATAGTTGAGTTGCTTGACCCTGCCGTCGTCGACCATGCGGTAACGCAGCGGCTTGCCGGCCTCGACATCGCGGACCAGGGCGAGGTTGATCAGCAGGGCGTCCATGTCGCCAGCCTGGAGCTTGATCGGCCCGGCGCGATTCTCCTTGACGTCGCCGGTCCAGCTGGCGACGTTGGTCGACCAGTCATAGATGGCCTTCTTGTCCTGCTTCTTGATCAGCACCTGGCTGGAGTCGTTGCTGGAGAGCGGGCGCCACTGGCCGTCATGGAGTTCGAAAACGGTGCTCTGCGACAGGTCCGCCAGCGAATTCTTGATGTTGAGGCTGTAACGCCAGCGATCCTGGCCGGCCGACTGCAGGGTCATCTTTCCGCTTGCCTGCATGCCCATGTAGCTGGCCTGGTAATCAGCGCTGAACGGTTGCATGGCCATCGCCGGGGCCGCCAGCGAAAGGGCCGCGGCGGCTGCCAGCGCGGCAAAGGGCCGGCGGATGCGGATAGGGGCGCGGGAGGTGGCTTGGCTCATTTATTGGACTCCTTGGTATTCGGTCAGGCGCAGGTCGTAGGTGTCTTTGCCGCCTTCGCGCTGCAGCATTCGAATTGGGGTGGGCACGCCCTTGGCGACCCAGATCACGGTTTCATCGCCCTGCGCATCCTCGATCCGAGACACCCGCATGGCGTTGTATTTCAGTTCGCCGACCGTAACCGGCTCAAGTTCCCGCGCGACCACGTAGCGATGTTCGCGCACGCGGCCACTGTCGACGTAGCGGTACTGCAAAGTGCGTCCAGGGGCTGCGTCACGGATGACCGCAAGGTTGATCAGCAGACCGCTCATGTCACCGTCGATGAGTGCCACCGGCGCGCGGCGGTGCTCCTTGACGTCGCCCTGCCACCGGGCCAGTCGCGACCTCCAATCGTAGGTACCGACGCTCTTGCGCTGCGTGAACACGGTCCGGCGAACCGTCGCCTGGGTCAGCGGGCGGTAAGTTTCGCCGCGGTCTTCGAACAGCGTGCTCTGCTCCGCATTGATCCCGGCGATCCTGAACAGGCCCGAGCCGTTCATCGTCAGGTCCACCCGCCAACGCGGCCCCTGCGGCACCAGGCGCAGCGTGGCATCGCCCAGGGAGCGACCGTTGTCGGAGACGGTGTAACGCGCGACGAAAGGCGCAAGGGCTGCTGGCGCTTCATCTGCCACCCCGGCTGCAGCCTGCGTGTCCACCGGCTGCGCAATCGACGCCGCGGGCAGCGCAATGCCGGCGCCCAACGCCAGGGCAAGCAGCCAGGCGGAAGGCCATGGAAGGGTGGACGCGTGATTTCCGCGGGGGTATCGGCGTTCGAGTCGGCGAATCATCAAATATCGGAAAGCGATGCGGGGGTCAGCGCATTGTCCGGATCGAGTTGCAACGGCACGTGTATTGGCGAACCATCGACCACGACATGGTCATCCGCCAGCGCGACGCGCCCCGCGGCGAACAGGCGCAGCGTTTCCACCAGCAGCGGATGCTCACGCGCCAGCACCCGGTCCGACAGGGTCTGGGGGTCATCGCCCGCCAGGACCGGAACCCGCGCCTGCGCGATCACCGGCCCGCCGTCGAGCTCGGGGGTGACGTAATGGACGCTGGCGCCATGTCGGGTCACGCCGGCGTCCAGGGCCTGCCGGTGCGTGTGCAGGCCCTTGAAGGCAGGCAGCAGCGACGGATGGATGTTGACCAGGCGGCCTGCCATGCGGGTCACCTGGGGTTCGCTGATCAGCCGCATGTAGCCGGCGCAGACCACCAGGTCGGGTGCGGCCTCCTCGACGGCATCGAACATCGCCGCGTCGAATGCCAACCGGTGGGCGAACCCCGTGGGCGGCAGGGCACGCGTCGTGATCCCCGCGGCCCGGGCGCGTTCCAGCACCGGCGCGCGAGCCTTGTCCGAGAAAACGCCTACGACGGTGGCGCCGAGCCGACCCGCCGAAATGGCGCCGAGGACGGCCTGGAGGTTGCTTCCCCGACCCGATGCCAGCACCGCGACGCGCAGTGGGCGCGCGGCTCGCTCGATGGACACGGGCGTCAGCCGATGCGGACGCGGTCGGTCGTGCCTGCGGCCACCACGGCGCCAATGGGGCGGTGAGCCAGGCCCAGGCCATCGAGCGCGGCACCCACGGCGCCGGCCCTGGCGGGATCCACCACCAGTACGAAGCCGACGCCGCAGTTGAACGTGCGCCACATTTCCTCGCGTGGCACCGCGCCCTCGCGCTGGAGCCAGTCGAACACCGGCGGCAGCACCAGCGTGGTGGCATCGATATCCAGCCCCAGGCCATCCGGAACCACGCGGATGATGTTCTCGGTCAGCCCGCCGCCGGTGATGTGCGCCATCGCGTGGATGTCGCCACCGCATTCCGCCAGCAGCGAGAGCACCGGCTTGACGTAGAGCGCAGTCGGCGCCATCAGCGCATCGGCCAGCGAGGTGCCCCCCAGGTCGAGATCGCCGGGGCGGCCCGCGCGGTCGAAGATGCGCCTGACCAGCGAATAGCCGTTGGAATGCGGGCCACTGGAGGCGATGCCCAGAAGAACGTCGCCCGCGCGCACCGAGGTGCCGTCCAGGATCTCGGACTTCTCCACCGCGGCCACGGTGAACCCGGCCAGGTCGTACTCGCCGGGCGCGTACATGTCGGGCATTTCGGCGGTTTCGCCACCGATCAGCGCGCAACCGGCCTCTTCGCAGCCGCGCGCGATGCCACCCACCACCGCCACCGTGGTCTCGATGTCGAGCTTGCCGGTGGCGAAGTAGTCAAGGAAGAACAGCGGTTCCGCGCCCTGGACCAGCACGTCATTGACGCACATGGCCACCAGGTCGATGCCGATGGTGTCGTGCCTGCCCAGCTGCTGGGCCAGCTTGAGTTTGGTACCCACGCCGTCGGTGCCCGACACCAGGACCGGCTCGCGGTACTTGCCGGACAGGTCGAACATCGCGCCGAAGCCGCCAAGCCCGCCCATGACCTCGGGCCGGAAGCTGCGCTTGACCAGTGGCTTGATACGCTCGACCACTTCGTTGCCCGCGTCGATATCGACGCCGGCGTCGCGGTAGGTGAGCGGGGTAGGGGGCGGCGGGGTGCTGGACACGGCGGCCTCGGCGGTCGCGGGGAAGTCGGCGATTTTAGCAGCCGGCCGGGTCCGGGCGGCGTGGCGCGATGGACGTGCCGCGGCGCCTGCGGCACCATCGCTGGACTTCCCTGACACCCCAGGACCCGCAATGGTCGGCTTGAACCGCCTGGCAACCCCCTCCCTGTCGCGTGCGATGGCCCGGCTGCTGCTCTGCGCGGCGCTGCTCGTGGCCAGCATGTCGGCGTTCGCGCAGCGCGTAGAGGGCGATAGGGCAGGGGCGGAGGGCGTTTACTCGGCCGAAATCACCGTGAACGGGCAAGGCGCGGGTGAGCGCAATGCCGCCTTCGCGCGCGGCCTGGCCCAGGTGCTGGGAAAACTCTCGGGCGACAGCGGCGCGGCGTCGCAGCCGGGCGTGCGCCAGGAACTGCGGCGCGCCGCGGAGTACGTCGACAGCTATGACTACCGGCAGGACGAAGGGGTCTCCGCGTCCGGTGCGCCGTCCTTCCGCACTGCGCTGGTGGTGCGCTACGACGAAGAGGCCGTCGACAGCCTGGCGGCCACCCTGGGCGTGGCCGTATGGCCGCAACCGCGCCCCAAGCCGGTGCTGTGGCTGGCGATCGATGACGGCAGCGGCCCGCGCCTGGTCGGTCTGTCGCGCGCCGATGCGGCCCGATCGGTGCTCGACCGGGCCATCGAGCGGGGCTACCGGCTGGGCCTGCCCGGCGGATCGGCGGCGGAACAGGCGGTCGTCGGTGCGATCTGGCGCGGGGATACCGCGGCAGTCGCACGCGCGTCGCGCAACTACAGCCCGCCGATGCAGCTGATCGGCAAGCTCTACCGTGCCGAGGGCGGCTGGCAGGCCGATTGGATTTTCGTCGACGGTGGCCGCGTGCTGTCGCGCTGGTCCGAAAGCGGGCGCGATGCGCGCCGGGTCCTGGCCACCGGCGCCAATGGCGCGGCCGATGCGCTGACCAAACGCTACGCCAAGCGCGCGCCGGCCGGCCCGGCCGGAAGTTATCGCGTGGCGTTCACCGGCCTGGACAGCAGCGATGACTACATGCGCCTGTCGGGCTACCTGCAGGGACTGTCGGTGGTGCGGGGCATGACCCCGCTGCGCGCCAGCGAAGGCGGCGTGGAGTTCGAGCTGGACCTGGTCAGCGGTCTGCCCGGCTTTGATCGCTCGATCCGGGGCGACTCCCTGCTCTCGGCAGAGGGCGGCGACGACACGCAGCCGCCGCGGTACCGGTTGCGCTGATGGAGACGGCCGACCCGCTCCACGACATCGCGGTTTTCCTCCGGCGCCTGCAATGGGCGGCGGTCGCATTGGCCGCGCTTTGGTTGCTGTGGGTGTTGGCTCCGATCCTCACGCCGTTCGCGCTGGCGGCGCTGCTGGGTTGGCTGGGCGACCCGCTGGTGGACCGCCTGCAGCGCGCCGGGCGCTCGCGCAATGTCGCGGTGACGCTGGTGTTCTCGGCGATGACGCTGGTGCTGGTGCTTGTGCTGGTGCTGCTGGTGCCGGCGATCGAACGCCAGATCGCCACGCTGGTGGAATCGTTCCCGAGTTACCGCGACTGGTTCATGCAGACGGCGTTGCCGTGGGTCGAGTCGCGCAGCGGGCTGGAAATCACCACCTGGCTGGACTTCCAGCGCATGAGTGAACTGATCCGCAGCAACTGGGAGCGTGCCGGCGGCTTTGCCAGCGCGTTGCTGGGCTACCTGTCGAGGTCGGGGTTTGCATTGATCGCGCTGGTGGCCAACATCGCCCTGCTGCCCGTGCTGGCGTTCTTCTTCCTGCGCGACTGGGACGTGTTCGTCGAGCGGGTCGCGGCGCTGGTGCCGCGCAAGTACCTGCCGACTGTTACCCGGCTGGCGCGCGAGTCGGACGTGATGCTCGCGGGCTTCCTGCGGGGCCAGTTCCTGGTGATGTTGATCCTGGGGGTGATGTATGGCGTCGGCCTGTGGCTGGTCGGCCTGGACCTGGGCATCCTGATCGGCATCATCGCCGGCCTGTTTACGTTCATCCCGTACCTGGGCCCTGCCAGCGGAATCATCCTCGGGGTGATTGCGGCACTGGTGCAGTACGGCGACTGGAAGCACGTCGCCGGGGTGCTGGCGGTGTTCGGCATCGGCCAGGTGATCGAAAGCTATTGGCTGACGCCCAAGCTGGTAGGCGATCGGATCGGCCTGCACCCGGTGGCGGTGATCTTCGCGGTGCTCGCCGGCGGCCAGCTGTTCGGATTCCTGGGCATGCTTCTCGCGCTGCCGGTGGCGGCGGTCGCCAACGTGCTGCTGCGTTTTGCCCAGGACCGCTACACCCACAGCACCCTGTATGCGGGCGAGCGTCCCGACATCGTGGTGGCCCACGCCCACCCCCAGCCGCCCCAGGCCGCGTATCCGCGGGAGCCGGAGGCCGAGTGAAGCCGCTCCCGCCCGCGCCTGGCGGGGCGTCGACCGAAGCGGGGGCGGCGCCCGCATCGCTGCCCGCCACCGGACAGCTCCCTCTCTCGCTGCGTCCGCCACCGGATCAGCGCCTGGAGACTTTCGTCGCGGCCCCGCCGGGCGCGCTCGATCACCTGCGCGCGCTGGCCAATGGCACCCATTCCGACTGGGTGTTCCTGGCGGGTCCGCCGGCCAGCGGCAAGACCCACCTCCTGCTGGGGGTGTTGGCACAGGCGCGGGAAGCGGGCCGTCGGGCCGGGTACCTGCCGTTGGCGGCGGCCAGCGGACGCCTGCGCGAAGCGTTGGATGCGATGGAGGACCACGACCTGTTGGCCCTGGATGGGGTCGAGGCGGTCATCGGAAGCCAGGCGGACGAGGTCGCCCTGTTCGATGCGCACAACCGCGCACGTGCCAGCGGTACGACCCTGGTCTATGCTGCCCGGCAGGCCCCCGACGCCCTGTCGCCCGGCCTGGCGGACCTGCAGTCACGGCTTTCGCAGTGCACCCGCCTGGTGCTGGCGCCCCTGGACGATGCCGGGCGGCGCGAGGTGCTGCGCACCCGCGCATTGCGCAGGGGCTGGGCGCTCGAAGACGCGGCGCTCGACTGGTTGCTGCGACGGACGGGACGCGACCTCGCCGGTCTGACCCTCCTGCTGGACCGGCTCGACCGGGCATCGCTCGCCGCGCAAAGGCGCGTCACCGTGCCGTTCCTCCGACAGGTGCTGGGGACCCCGGGGAACTAGCGTCGCGGCGGTGTGGCCTGCGGGGGGCAGCCTGTGGGGCTGCGCGGGGTCACGTGCCGGCACGCAGCGCGGCATCCAGCTGCGCCAGCCGCTGCGGTGTCCCGACATCGGTCCAGAGCCCGGCGTGGTGCTCCCCGCTGACGCGCCCGTCGACCATCGCCGCACGCAGCAGCGGCGCCAGCTTGAAACGGGGCGGCGTGGCATCCACGCCAGGTACATCACCCACCACGTCCCGCCACCCCGCCAGCAGCGTGGGACGGTAGACGCCGATGCCGGAGAAGGTAAGCGACGGTCGTGAGTGCACCTGTCCGTCCGGCCCCAACGAGAAGTCGCCGCCCGCGTTGTGCGTCGGGTTATCCACGAGTACGAGGTGCGCATCTCCAGAGGGTGCGCTGGGCAATCGAGCGAAGTCGAAATCCGTCCAGATATCGCCGTTGACCGCGATGAAGGGCGCATCCCCCAGCAACGGCAAGGCATTGAAAAGCGCCCCGCCGGTTTCCAGCGGGGTGTCGCCCTCGTAGACGAATTGCAACTTCAGACCCCAGCGGGAGCCATCGCCCAGCGCGGGTGGGAAGCGGTCGGCCAGCCAGCTGGTATTGACGATCACCTCATCCACGCCGCACGCAGAGAGCTTTTCAAGGTGCCACTGGATCAGGGGTTTGCCGGCAACGGGAAGCAAGGGTTTCGGCGTGGAATCAGTCAACGGACGCATGCGTTCGCCCAGGCCCGCCGCCAGGACCAGGGCCTTCATGACGCGCAGTCCATCGCAGTGGCGGCGCTACTCATGCCAGTGCCGGCCGCACGTGGCGGTCAATCAGGGCGGCCAGCGGTGCCAGCTCGGCGTGTCGGCGCAGCACGGCATCCAGGTAGTCCAGGAAGCGGGGTGCATCGGCCAGGTACTTGGGCTTGCCGTCGCGGTGGTGCAGCCGCGCGAAAATGCCGAGTACCTTGAGGTGGCGCTGCACCCCGATCAGGTCGGCATCGCGCATGAAGCGTTCCAGTACCGGCACCGGCAAACCTGCCTGCGCGGCACGCGCGTGGTAGCGGGAAAGCCACGCCTGCACGCGCTCCTCGGGCCAGCTCAGGAAGGCATCCTTGAACAGGCTGAGGGGATCGTAGGCGATGGGGCCCCGGACGGCGTCCTGGAAGTCCAGCACCGCCGGGCCGCCACCGGCCGGCATCAGGTTGCGGGGCATGAAGTCGCGGTGCACCAGCACCTGTGGCTGCGCAAGCGCGGTGTCGACCAGGTGCCGGTAGCTGGTCTCGAGCACCCCGGACTCGTCGCGGTCCAACGTGATGCCCAGGTGGCGGCCGAGGAACCAATCATCGAACAGGTGCAGTTCGCGCGACAGCAGCGACTCGTCGTAGGCGGGCAGGTCGGCGGGACAGGGGATGGCCTGTAGCCTCAGCAACTGGTCGACGGCGGCATCGAAATGCGCGTCCGCGTTGTCCGCGTCCAGCACGTGCAACAGGGTGTCGGCGCCCAGGTCCTCCAGCAGCAGGAATCCGGCCTCGACGTCTCGCGCCAGCACCCGCGGAACGCGCACGCCACCGCCGGCCAGCAGGTCGCGTACTTGCAGCCACGGGCGTACATCCTCGAGTTCCGGCGGGGAGTCCATGACGATCACGCACGCCGCCTGATCCGATTGCCCGCGCCAGTAGCTGCGGAACCCGGCGTCGGCCGAGGCGCGATGCAGCTGAAGGCCGGGCTCGCCGCTGGCTGCACGGGCCCATGCCTCACGCGCCTGGGCGCGGCTGGAATCGGGATCGGACGGGTTGTCGGCCATGGTGGGCGGGGGCGTGGAGGCGGGCGCACAGGGTAAACGGCGCGGCGCGGCGTGGGGCGTAAGCGTGGAGCGTCGTGCGTTGGAGGATCAGGCGCTCCTGCCCAGCCTGGTGCCGGGTGGCACCGCAAGCAGGCCGTCGCGTGGCTCGGAGTCGGTCAGGCTCAGGACGCGCACCGCCTTGCAGGGCACGGGACGCCCGGGTCCTGGACGCCGACGGCCCGACCGCACCCGAGGTCGCCTCGGCCGTTGCTATGGCTCCTCAGACCCCCCGTCGAGCGGAACGCCGGCGGAACATCTCGAAGATGAAGAGCAGCACGATGGCGCAGACGATGGAGATCGCGAAGCCGATGACCCCGCCGCCGGCATAGACCAGGCTGCCAAGCCATGCGCCGGCGATTCCGAGCAGGATGGTGAGGATCCAGCCCATCGGATCCGCGCCCGGCTTGAGGAAACGTGCCAGGACGCCAATGACCGCGCCGATGATGATCGTGTACAGGATTCCGCCCATGAAGCTCCCCTCTGTGTGGTGGTGGGTGGTGCGCGCTGGAGCCTAGCAGGGGCTCCGGCGTGGCAGCGACAAGGCCTTCAGCAGCAGCCGTGCTGGCCACGCTCCTGGGTGCTGGCGGCCACCGCGGCACCGCGCGTCTCGCCGCGCTCGCCGGCGCGGTGGTGCTCGGCGATCACCCGCGCCACGCAGGCGGTGACCTTCTTGCCCATCGGTATGTGGAGGAACTCGTTGGGGCCATGGGCGTTGGATTGCGGCCCCAGGACGCCGGTGATCATGAACTGCGCGCCGGGGAACTTCTCGCCGAGCATCCCCATGAACGGGATCGAGCCCCCTTCACCCATGTACATGGCCGGCTTGCCGTAGAACTCCCGGCTGGCCGCGTCGATCGCGTTGGTCAGCCACGGCGACATATCGGGCGCGTTCCAGCCGGTGGAGGACTTCTCCAGCTCCAGTTCCACGTGCGCGCCGTTGGGCGGATTGTCCATCAGCGTGCGCTTGAGCAGATCACCCGCCTGCTTGCCGTCCAGGGTGGGCGGCAGGCGCAACGACAGCTTCACCGCCGTATGCGGACGCAGCACGTTGCCGGCTGACGCCAGCGCGGGGATGCCGTCGATGCCGGTGACCGACAGCGCCGGTCGCCAGGTGCGATTGAGCACCAGTTCGGCCAGGTCATCGTGCATCGGGCTCATGCCGTCCAGCAGGGGGAACTTGTCGTAGACCGCGTCGCCCAGCACCTTGGCGGCCTCGCGAGCCTGTTCAAGGCGCTCGGTGGGAATCTCCGCGTGCAGCCCGGCGACCCGGATGCGCCCGGTGTCCTCGTCTTCCAGCCGCGACAGCAGTTGGCGCAGCAGGCGGAAGCTGGACGGGACGATGCCCGAGGCGTCGCCCGAGTGCACGCCCTCGTCAAGCACCTTCACGGTGAAATTGCCGCCCGCCATGCCGCGCAGCGAGGTGGTGCACCACAGCTGGTCGTAGTTGCCACAGCCCGAATCCAGGCACACCACCAGCGAAGGCTCGCCGATGCGGTCGGACAGGTGGTCGACGTAGGCCGGCAGGTCGTAGCTGCCCGATTCCTCGCAGGCTTCGATCAACACCACGCACCGCGCATGCGCGACGCCCTGTTCGCGCAATGCCATGATCGCCGCCAGCGATCCATACATCGCGTATCCGTCATCGGCACCGCCGCGCCCATAGAGCAGGTCGCCCTTGATCACCGGTTTCCACGGGCCCAGGTCCTCGTCCCAGCCCGACATCTCGGGTTGCTTGTCCAGGTGCCCGTACAGCAGTACGCAATCCTCGTCGCTGCCGCCGTTGGCAGCCGGAATCTCGATCAGGACCAGCGGGGTGCGGCCCTCCAGGCGGACCACTTCCAGCTGCATGCCGGCGATGTCCTGCTTGCGGGCCCAGTCGGTCATCAGAGTGACCGCATCCTCCATGTAGCCGTGGGCGAGCCAGTCGGCATCGAACATCGGCGACTTGTTGGGGATCCGGATGTACTCGACGAGCTGGGGAACGATCTCGTCGTCCCACTTGCGCCCGATAAAGCGATCGACCTGGCTGGCGTCCATGGGGTATCTCGATGGGGTTGGCCGGCCATTTTAGCGCCCCGCCCGTGTAGGAACCTTCCTACCCGCGGATGCGGCGGGGGACTGCGCGGGAACGGGCGGCCCGGCGATGCCGCGCCATGGCGCCGCCACGGAGACTGTGCAGGCCGTCGGGGCAAGCGCCTGCCGGTACTTTCCCGCGCCATTGCATTGCACCCAGGGCGCTTCAAACCACTACAGGGAGATACTCCATGCCACGGATCCATCACACGTTGCGCGCCGGCCTGCTGTCGCTGTTCCTGGTCGCCGGGCTGGCCGGAACGGCGCTGGCCGCAGAGAAGGTCAACATCAACACCGCCGACGCCGCGACCATCGATCGCGTGCTCCTCAACATCGGCCCCTCCAAGGCCGAGGCGATCGTCGCCCACCGCAAGGCGAACGGCGCGTTCAAGAGCGTAGAGCAACTGGCGCTGGTCAAGGGTGTCGGACTGAAGACCGTGGAAAAGAACCGCGACCGCATCGTGGTAGGCGGGGCCAAGCCGGCCGCTGCGAAGCCTGCTGCCGCCGCGCCGGCCACTGCCAAGCGCTGACGGCACGTTACCGGGCGGACAGGATGTCCGCCCCAGGGATCTCAGGCCCCGGCCTGGACAGGGATGTGCGCCGCCCGCCCGGAGGGATCCGCGGCGGGCGGCTTCATTTGCGGGGCGCTCGCGGACGGGCGCTAGACTGCGTTATTCCCGGTCGCCCAGGCAGTTGCGCGCATGGCCCACACCACCCTCTCACGCGTCATCCCCGCCAATGAATACCGCCGCGTCCGCTGGCGGAACGGGCAGGGGTGGACCCGCGAAGTCCACGCCCAAGGCGAGGGCGAGGGCGAGGGCGAGCGCGGGGGCCAGGCTTGGGCGTGGCGCATGTCGATCGCCGAGATAGAGCAGGATTCGCCGTTCTCGGTTTTCCCGGGGGTGGACCGCGAACTGACGCTGCTGTCGGGCGAAGGCCTGAGGCTGCGCTTCGACGACGGTGAGGGCATCGAGATCCTTCCGCCCCACGGGCGCCACCGGTTCGCGGGGGAGAGACCGGTCACCGGAGAGCTCCTGGACGGGCCGAGCCATGGCTTCAACCTGATGTGGCGGCGCGGCCAAGTGCAGGCTGACAGCTGGCACCGGCCGCTGGTGGGCCCGATGGTCATCTTCGCCGAGCCCCGCTCGACCTGGGCCGTCCACCTGATCGCGGGGCAGGCGCGATTCGCGGACGACTCGGGTCTTCCCGCCCTGGAAGCCGGCGACACGGCCCTGTTGGTGGCCGGTGACGAGCGGCTCAGGCATGTGCTCGACGGGGGCGGCGAAGCGCTGCTGATGCGCCTGGCCCCCGCTAATCAGGACTTGCTGCCGGCGGCTGGATGGGTCACCGCCTGACGGGCGCCGCTCGGGAGATCGCGTAGCGCTCCTGCAGATACCGGCTCCCGGTGCGCGGCTGCTGCAGGTCCGGACGGCGGATAACCCGCAATACGTGTCGCGGTTCCCCATTGGTGCAGGACGACCGCCGGGGCTTTCGTCCTGGAACGGCGAGTCGAATGCGGGTTGGCAGGTGTTTGTCCGCTCAGCGGTCGTCCCGCGTCCACACCGCGCCGTCCTCGATCTTGACCGGAAATCGCGCCACGGGCGAGTAGGCGGGGGCGCAAAGGGCGCGCCCATCGCGCACGTCGAACTTCGCCCCGTGCAATGTGCATTCGATGGTGGCGTCTTCGCCATCGAACGAGCCGGCGGAGAGCTCGTAGTCCTCGTGCGAACAGCGGTCCTCCAGCGCAAAGAAGCCGCCGTCGAAGTTGACCACCAGGATTGGCGTATCCCCGTCCCAGGCGACGGTGGATTCGCCGGGCAGCAATTCGGAGGTGGCGCAGACGCGGATCCAGTCGGTCATGGTCGGTCCTGTCGGGTTCGAGGGGTACTGCCCGCCGGATCGTCCTGCAAGGGGGGCGAGTCATTCAAGCGTGGCGACACCGTGCAGGGCGCGCCTACAGCGTCTTTTCCAGCACTTCGAAGCGCAGGTCTTCGCGTAGCGGGATACCGAAGCGCGCATCGCCGTATGGAAACGGCTTGAACGCGCCGGTGCGGCGGTAGCCCCGGCGCTCGTAGAAGGCGATGAGTTCATCGCGCACATCGATCACCGTCATCCGCATCAAGGGCAACTGCCAGTCGTCGCGGACGATGTGCTCGGCGTGGGCCAGCACCTTCTTGCCGATCCCGGCACGCTGGAGGTCGGGCCGGACGGAGAACATGCCGAAATACCCGGCCTCGCCATCGGCCGCCACGTGCGCGCACGCGACCAGCGAAGCGGGGGCTGCCCCGTCCGCAGCATCCTCCAGGGCCAGCAGCACCCTGGACCGCGCGCGCAGGATGTCGTGGCGCAGCAGCCCGGTATCGATGCGCTGCCCATCCAGCAGGTCGGCCTCGGTAGTCCACCCCACCCGGCTGGCATCGCCCCGGTAGGCGGAGGTCACCAGTTCGACGATCTCGGGGATATCGGCTTCGGTGGCGTCGCGGAAATGGAGCTGCATCATCTGACGTGGGGGCCTGGCCGCGGGTTGCGGGAAGGGTGGCGAGTCGGATCGCCGGGAAGCGGCTACAGCAGGAGCTTGCGCACCTTGAGCAGCGCCGCCACGAACGCGTCGATCTCCTCGAACGTGTTGTAGAACGCGAACGAGGCGCGGCACGTCGCCGGCACGCCGTAATGCTGCATCAGCGGGTGGGCGCAATGGTGGCCGGAGCGGATCGCGACGCCTTCCAGGTCCAGCAGCGTGGCCAGGTCGTGCGCGTGGGCACCTTCGACGAGGAAGCTGATGACGGCGGCCTTCTCGCGCGGGGTGCCGAAGATGCGAAGCCCGGGGACCTCTGACAGGGCCTGCGTGGCGTGGGCCAGCAGCGCCTGCTCGCGCGCGTCGATGGCGGCCATGCCGAGGCCGGACAGGTAATCGACCGCGGCGCCCAGGCCGATGAAGCCCGCGATGTTGGGCGTGCCCGCCTCGAACTTGTGCGGGGGATCGTTGAACACGGTGCCCTCGAAGCGCACCTCCTTGATCATCTCGCCGCCGCCCAGGAACGGCGGCATGTCGGCGAGGTGTTCGCGTCGCGCCCACAGCACGCCGGTGCCGGTGGGGCCGGCCATCTTGTGGCCGGTGATGGCGTAGAAGTCGCAGCCGATCGCGGCCACGTCCAGCGGCCGGTGCGGCGCTGCCTGCGAGCCGTCGATGACGGTTACGATGCCGCGCCTGCGGGCTTCGCGGCAGATCTCGCGCACCGGGTTGACCGTACCCAGCACGTTGGACACGTGGGTCACGCCCAGCAGCCTCACTTCAGGCGTAAGGAGCGAGTACAGGTGGTCCAGGTCCAGGGCGCCGTCGGCATCGATATCGGCCACCTTGATCGTCGCTCCGGTCCGCTGGGCGACCAGCTGCCACGGGACGATGTTGGCGTGGTGCTCCATGCGCGTCAGCACGATGGCGTCCCCAGCCTCCAGCCGGGGCAGCGCCCACGAATACGCCACCAGGTTGAGGGCGAATGTGGTGCCGCTGCACAGCACCAGTTCGTCGCCTCGCACGTTGAGGAAGCGCGCCAGCTTGCTCCGCGCCCCCTCGTACGCTTCGGTGGCCTCGGTGCCCAGTGCATGCACCGCGCGGCTGACGTTGGCGTTGTGGTTGCGGAAGAAGTCGTCGACCGCGTCGATCACCGCGGCCGGTTTCTGCCCGGTGTTGGCCGAGTCAAGGTAGACCAGCGACTTGCCGTGGACCTGGCGCTGGAGCAACGGGAAGTCGCCCCGGATGGCGACCCAGTCGATGGATTTCGCCGCCTCGATGGCCTGCATGGAGGCCTGGCCGCCGGCTGCCCTGGCCGTGCTCATGCCACGTCCACGCGCAGCAGTGCGGCATCCAGGTGCTTGACCAGCCGGTCCCGCAACGCGTCGTCGGGGATCACCGCAAGCGTTTCCTTGCAGAACGCCGCCGTCAGCAGCGAGCGCGCAGCCTCGGCCGGCAGGCCGCGGGAGCGCAGGTAGAACATCGCGGTGGGATCGAGCTGGCCGACCGTGGCGCCGTGTGCGGCCTGTACTTCATCGGCATGGATCTCCAGTACCGGCTGGCTGTCGATCTCCGCGCCCTCGCTCAGAAGCAGGTTCTTGTTGGAGAGCGTGGCGGCGGTGCCGTCGGCGCCCTCGCGGATCCGGATGCCCCCATGGAACACCGTGCGCGAGCGGCCGGCGCCCAGCCCGCGCCAGGTGAGCTCGCAGGCGGTATCGCGTCCCACGTGGTCGATGGCCAGCCGGGTGTCGACATGGCGCCGACCGTCGCCCAGCAGCACGCCGTTGCCGTGCAGCCGCGCGTTGTCGCCCTGCAGGACGACGTTGAGTTCGTGACGCGAGAGTGCCGCGCCGAGCTCGAGGTCGAGGCGGCGGTACTCCGAGTCGCGTGCCAGCACCGCGTCGGTCCGGGTAAACAGCGTGGCGCCGGGTGATTCGTCCTGGACGCGCGCGTGCGCCAGCGTGGCGCCCCGCGCCAGGTGGACGTGCGCGAGTGCGTTGCCCAGGTGGCGGTGCGGGTCGCTGGCCAGGTGGTGTTCCACCAGCGTGAGTGACGCACCTTCGCGCAGCTCGACCAGGTGGCGCAGGTGCCAGGCCAGGTCGGCATCGCCCGTCGTGCCGATCACCACCAGGTGCAGGGGTGCGCCGGCGCGGGTGTCCGTTTCCACCCGCACCACCATGCCCTCCTCGGCCAGCGCGGCGTTGAGGCGGGCGAACACCTCGTCGTTGCGCTCGAAGCGGCGTGCAAGGAAGTTGCCGTCGCGAGGCTCCGACGAGCGCAGGATGGCCGACAGTGGCTGCACCGAAACCCCGTCCGGCAGGCCGTCCAGATCGCTGTGCACGGGGTCCAGGCGACCATTGACGAACACCATGCGGGGCGTCGGGATACCGGCGAGCAGGGCGGCATCGAAGGCAGGCGCCGTCGGCGAGGGTGCCGCGAAGCTGCGGCGCTCCAGCGAACGCAGCGGCGTGTACTTCCACGCCTCCACCCGCGCGTGCGGGAGGCCTGCGTCCAATGCCGACTGCAACGCGGCGCGTCGGCTCTCGCCGAGCCCGGCCGCGTCACGCGAGGGCAACGTGTCCAGGGCGGCGGCGAAGGAGTCCAGCAGCGCGCTCATGCGCCGCTCCATGCACGTGGCACGGCGGCCGTGGCGGGCTTGACGGAGCGGTCGGATCGGGCGGTCACGCCGCGGCCTCCGGTGCCACGCGGTCCTTCAGCCAGGCGTAGCCGTGTTCTTCCAGTTCGAGTGCCAACTCCGGACCACCGCTTTCGACGATGCGTCCATCCGACAGTACGTGCACCACGTCGGGCTTGATGTAGTCCAGCAGGCGCTGGTAGTGGGTGATCACCAGGAACGCACGGTCAGGGGAGCGCAGCGCGTTGACACCTTCGGCGACGGTCTTGAGCGCATCGATGTCCAGTCCGGAGTCGGTCTCGTCGAGGATCGCCAGCTTGGGCTCCAGCAGCGCCAGCTGGAAGATCTCGTTGCGCTTCTTCTCGCCGCCCGAGAAGCCCTCGTTGACGCCCCGGTGCAGCAGATCGTCCTTCAGGTGCAGGACGGCCAGCTTCTCCCGCACCCGCTTGAGGAACTGCATCGAGTCCAGCTCCTCTTCGCCGCGCGCCCGGCGCTGGGCGTTGAGCGCGGCGCGCAGGAAGTAGGTGTTGTTCACGCCCGGGATCTCGACCGGGTACTGGAATGCCAGGAACACGCCGGCGGCGGCGCGCGCCTCCGGCTCCAGTTCCAGCAGGTCGCGGTCCTCGAACCGCACCGAACCCTGCGTGATTTCGTAGCCCTCGCGTCCGGCGATGATGTTGCCCAGCGTGGACTTTCCCGCGCCGTTGGGGCCCATCACCGCGTGCACCTGGCCCGGCTGCAGGTCGAGGCTGAGCCCCTTGAGGATTTCGTGTCCGCCGGCGGAGGCGTGGAGGTTTTCGATCTTGAGCATTTCGTTTGCCTTCGGTTCCCGCATTGGCGGGCTCATTCGTTAGTAGGAGCGACGTAAGTCGCGATCCCTGGGTACCGGGCGCCGCGCAGGTCGCGACTCACGTCGCTCCTGCAGGGATTTCGGGATCAGCCGACGCTGCCTTCCAGGCTGACGTCCAGCAGCTTCTTGGCTTCCACCGCGAATTCCATCGGCAGTTCGCGGAAGACGCTCTTGCAGAAGCCGTCGACGATCATCGACACCGCGTCCTCCTGGCCGATGCCGCGACTGCGGCAATAGAACAGCTGGTCGTCGCTGATCTTGGAGGTGGTCGCTTCGTGCTCGACCGTCGCGGTGGGGTGCTTGACCTCGATGTAGGGGAAGGTGTGCGCGCCGCACTTCTTGCCGATCAGCAGGCTGTCGCACTGGGTGTGGTTGCGTGCGCCCTCGGCGCTGCGCTCGACCTTGACCAGCCCGCGGTAGGTGTTCTGGCCGCGCCCGGCGCTGATGCCCTTGCTGACGATCTTGCTCTTGGTGCGCTTGCCCAGGTGGATCATCTTGGTGCCCGTGTCGGCCTGCTGGCGGTGGTGGGTCAGCGCCACCGAATGGAACTCGCCCACCGAGTCATCGCCCAGCAG
This sequence comes from Novilysobacter viscosus, assembly GCF_046600715.1. NCBI lineage: Bacteria > Pseudomonadati > Pseudomonadota > Gammaproteobacteria > Lysobacterales > Lysobacteraceae > Novilysobacter > Novilysobacter viscosus. The sequence goes on along the minus strand of NZ_JBJMAV010000002.1, from coordinate 168,152 downwards.
CACGCACGACGGGTATTTCCAGGTGATCGCCGATCCGGTCTCCACCTGCGTCCAGGTCACCTTGCTGCGCGCGCCACGGCACTCGGCGCGCTTGGTCACGAAGTTGTAGATGCCGCCGCGGCCTTCCTCGTCGCCCGGGTACCAGTTCTGCACGGTCGAGTACTTGATCTCGCCGTCATCCAGCACGACCAGTTCCACCACCGCGGCGTGCAGCTGGTTCTCGTCGCGCATCGGCGCGGTGCAGCCTTCCAGGTAGGACACGTGCGCCCTGTCCTCGCAGATGATCAGCGTGCGCTCGAACTGGCCGGTGTGGCCGGCGTTGATGCGGAAGTAGGTGCTCAGTTCCATCGGGCAGCGCACGCCGCTGGGGATGAACACGAAGCTGCCGTCGGAGAACACCGCCGAGTTGAGCGCGGCAAAGAAGTTGTCGCCCACCGGCACCACGCTTCCCAGGTATCGCTTGACGAGATCGGGGTGGTCCTTGATGGCCTCCGACATCGAGCAGAAGATCACCCCCTTCTCGGCCAGTTCCTTGCGGAAGGTGGTGCCGACGGACACCGAGTCGAAGACCGCGTCCACTGCAACGCCCGCCAGCCGCGCGCGCTCGTGCAGGGGCACGCCCAGCTTGTCGTAGGTGTCGATAAGCTCCTGCGGCACTTCGTCCAGCGATGCGTACTTGGGGCCCTTGGGGGCGCTGTAGTAGCTCAATGCCTGGAAGTCGATCGGTGCGATCTTCAACTTGGCCCATTCGGGCATCGGCATGGTCAGCCAGTGGCGGTAGGCCTCGAGCCGCCACTGCGTCATCCACTCGGGCTCTTCCTTCTTGGCCGAGAGCGCACGTACGGTGTCCTCGTCCAAACCCGCCGGCAGGCTGTCGGATTCGATATCGGTGACGAAGCCGGCGTCGTATTTGCGGCCGAGCTGCGCGTGGATCTCGGGGTTTCGTTCGCCGTCGGGGGCCGGGGGGGCGATGGTTTCGGTGGCCATTGGCTGCCTACTTGTGAAGTGTCGAGGGTGCGGCGGGGCCGCTACGCATTGGCAAGGCGCATGTCGATGCGCCTCGCGTCGGATGGGGGCACGGCCGGGGCCGGTGGCGCCTGCATCTGCGCCAGGGTCACGCTGCGCAGGGCCTGCACCACCACGTCGTTGATGCGGCGCCAGTTGGCGCGCACGCCGCAGTGGTCTTCGATCGTGCAGTGGCCGGCGTGGATGCTGCACTCGGTCATGCCCAGCGGTCCCTCCATGGCCTCGACGATCTCGATCAGTCCGATGTCCTCGGCCTGGCGGGCGAGCCGGTAGCCGCCGTTGGCGCCGCGGAATCCTTCCACGAGGCCCGCCTGGGCCAGCGGTTTCAGCACCTTGGCCACGGTGGGCGGCTCCAGGCCTGCGCGCTCGGCCAGCTCGGTGGCACTGAGCACGCGACCGGGGTGGGAGGCCAGCACCGTCAGCACGACGGTGGCGTAGTCGGTGAGTTTGGTGACGCGGAGCATCGCGGGGTCCGGGGGGCTACGGAAGGGACGGGACGAATCAGGACCGTTATTGTACGGATTCGAGGCGGGCATGAGAAGCCGGACGGGGTCGGAGGGTGGGACGACTCCCCCGACCCGCACCGGGACCGCGCCGGCCCCGCCAGAGCCGTGGCGGCGGTGGCCTATCCGGGCGAGAATGCCGCTCCCGCTGAACCGGACCACCGCATGCCGCGCAAGATCGTCGCCCGCCGCTCCGCCATCCATGGCAACGGGGTGTTCGCACTCCAGCCGATCGCCAAGGGCGAACGCGTCATCGAATACAAGGGCCGCCGCCGCACCCACGCCCAGGTCGACGCCGGCGACACCGGCGATGCCGATTCAGGCCACACCTTCCTGTTCACGCTCAACGACGAGTACGTCATCGACGCCAACTACGAAGGCGGCACCGCGCGCTGGATCAACCACAGTTGCGCGCCCAACTGCGAGGCGGTGCTGGAGGAAGCCGACGGCGACGATCGCCGCCGCGACCGCGTGTTCATCGAGGCCGTCCGCGCGATCAAGCCGGGTGAAGAGCTGTCGTACAACTACGGCATCACCCTGGAGGAGCCGCACACCGCGCGCCTGAAGAAGGTCTGGGCCTGCCGCTGCGGCGCCAGGAAGTGCACCGGCACGATGCTGCAGCCCAAGCGCAAGGCGAAGGCCAAGACGAAGGGTTGAATCGCCCGCCCCCTGTAGAAGCGGCTTCAGCCGCGATGGGTCCCGGGCATCCGGACGTGGTGCGGCTTCGGAGTCCTTTGTAGGAGCGACGTGAGTCGCGACCACGCACGGTGGTGCCTCTTCGCGGGTCGCGACTCACGTCGCTCCTACACAAGAAGCCCGGCCACAGGCTCGCAGCTGAAGCCGCTCCTACAGGTCCTGCGCGCGGACGTGCGGCCATGGGACCAACGTCCGAGGCTGCAGGCCATCGACCCGCCGCCGAGCCCGCTACCATCGGCGGCATCGTCCGAACACGGGAAACCGTCATGAACCCCACCCACGGCCCGCTCCCGGGCAAGGTCGCCATCATCACCGGCGCGGCCAGCGGCATCGGTCGCGAGATCGCGTACGAGCTGGCGCGGGGCGGCGCCGCCGTCGCGATCGCCGATCTCAATGCCGAAGGTGCGCAGGCGGTCGCGGCCGACATCGAATCCACCGGTGGGCGCGCGCTGGGGCTGGCGATGGACGTCACCGACGAGGCCGCGGTCAATGCCGGCGTGGCGCGCGTGGTCGACCATTTCGGCCGCCTTGACATCCTGGTGTCGAACGCCGGCATCCAGATCGTCAATCCGATCGAGGAGTTCAGCTACGCGGACTGGAAGCGGATGCTGGCCATCCACCTGGACGGCGCGTTCCTGACCACGCGTGCGGCGTTGCCGCACCTGTACGGCGCGGGCGGGGGCACGGTGATCTACATGGGCTCGGTGCATTCGCACCTGGCCTCGCCGCTCAAGTCGGCGTATGTCACCGCCAAGCACGGCCTGCTCGGCCTCTCGCGGGCGCTGGCCAAGGAAGGCGGCCGACGCGGGGTACGCAGCCACGTCGTGTGCCCGGGCTTCGTGCGCACGCCGCTGGTGGACCGCCAGATCCCCGAGCAGGCGCGCGAGCTGGGTATCAGCGAAGAGGAGGTCATCAGCCGGGTGATGCTCGGCAACACGGTGGACGGGGAGTTCACCACGCTGGATGACGTTGCCCGCACCGTCCGGTTCCTGGCCGAGTTCCCCACCGCCGCGCTGACCGGCCAGAGCATCGTCGTCAGCCATGGGTGGCACATGCAGTAGCCACCCGGCACGGCGTCTCGCGCCAGGTCCAGAAGCCGATGCCGCCAGGCCCCCGGGGGTTGCCATGACTTCCGCCAGTCGGCACCGACCGGACGGACGCCTACGCTTCGCGCCACTGATGCGGCCCACGCAGCGCCCGCCCGTCCCGGCGCGGGCGAGACACGCTCCCAAGGATTCCATGCGCCTTTCCCCGTTCACGGTCCTGCTCGCCACGCTGGCGATGCCCGCCGCCCACGCCATCGAAGTGGACGGCGTCATCGACGCGGACGAGTGGGCCGGCGCCCGCCACGTCACCGACTTCCGGCTGACCCAGCCGCTGTCCCGCGGCCCCGCCCCACAGCCGACCGAGGCGTGGGTGCTCGCCACCCCCGAGGGGTTGGCGGTTGCATTCCGCAACCTGCAGGCCGCCCAGTACCCGCGCACCCGGCAACTGACCCAGCGCGACTCCGGCGGCCCGCTGGACCGGGTCAACGTCTACGTGGACTTCGATGGCGAGGGACGCAGCGGCTACAACTTCACGGTGACCCTGGGTGGCGGGATCATCGATACCACGGTCACCAACGAAAACCAGTTCAACGACGACTGGGACGGCGACTGGCGGCACGCCGTCGCCGAGGACGAGGCGGGCTGGTCGGCCGAAATCCTGTTGCCCTGGCACATCGCGACCATGCGCCGGGCCGACGGCGACACCCGCACGATCGGCATGTCGCTGGACCGGGTCATCGGTTCCACCGGCGAGCGCGCGTCGTGGCCGGCGATCAGCTTCCAGGAGCCGCGCTTCCTCAGCGCATTCGAGCGCGTGCAGATCCCCGCCTTCAGCCAGTCGCTGCTGGCGGTGACGCCGTACGTGGTGGGTCTGTACGACAACGTCGGCGGCAAGGGCGAGTTCGACGCCGGGGCCGACCTGTTCTGGAAGCCCAATGGGCAGTTCCAGTTGAGCGCAACGCTCAACCCGGATTTCGGCCAGGTGGAGAGCGACCAGCTGGAAGTGAATTTCGGCGCGGTGGAGACGTTCTTCAGTGACCGCCGGCCGTTCTTCACCGAGAACCAGGGCTTCTTCGACGTGCCCTTCGGTTCGCTCAACAACAACAGCCGCCTGCTCTACACGCGACGGGTCGGCGCCAACGCCGACGACGGCAGCGGCGCCTCCGATGTGGCCGCGGCGGTCAAGCTCAATGGCAGCGCGATGGGCGTGAACTACGGCGTCTTCGCCGCCAGCGAGGATGGCGACGCCGGGCGCGACTTCTTTGCCGCCCGCGTGACCCGGGATTTCAGCGGCCACGGCCTGGGCGCAATGGCCACGCGCGTGGTGCGTCCGTTCCTGGGGCGCGAGGCCAACGTGTTGGAACTCGACCACAGCTGGACCCCGAACGGGCGCCTGTCGGTGCGCAGCGCGGTGGCGGGCTCGCAGGTGGAGCAGGACGGCATCCGGAACAGCGACACCGGCGCGCAGGTGCGCATCGACCACGACCTGGGCAACCAGTGGCGCCAGCAGCTTTACGCGCTGCACCTGGGTGACGGGCTGCAACTCAACGACTTCGGCTACCTGGAGCGCAACAACTTCAACTACCTGCGCTATGAGCTGGGTCGCCGGTTCACCGACCTGCCGGACGACTCGGTCCATGCCTCGCACTTCTGGCGGGGCGCGGTGTCCCGCCGGACCAACGACGACGGCGTGCACCTTGCCGATGCCGTGTCCCTCAACCGCCAGGGCGAACGCCGCGACGGCGGCAACGATTTCTTCGAGATCGCCGCGTTCAGCCCCGGCCACGACGACCTGGTGACGCGTGGCAACGGCGTGGTCGACGTGCCGGCCAAGCTCTACCTGTTCTACGAACGCTTCCGCCCGCGGCAGGGCGACAGTCCGTGGTCGGTGTATGGATCGGCCCGCTATGCGGCCGAAGGCCTGGGTGGCATCGACGAGGGCCGCGTGCAGCTGTTCGCCGAGCCGGCTTACCAGTTCAACGACCGCATGAGCGTGTTCGCCGGCCTGGAGCTCTCGCACAATCCGGACTGGCTGCTATGGCGCGGCGGCAACCTGGTGGGCACGTACCGTTCCGACCAGGTGTTCCTGTCCCTGGGCAGCACCTGGTTGATCGATGCGCGGCAACAGCTGCGCGTCCGACTTGAATCGATCGGGCTGGATGCGCACGCGCGCCAGGCCTACCGGGTGGCGGCAGACGGCACGCCCGTCGCAGTGGACGAAGCCATACCCGACTTCTCGCTCGGCAACGTCGCCTTCCAGGTCAGGTACCGCTACGAGTTGGCACCGCTCTCGTACCTGTACATCGCATACGTTCGCGGCGGAGAGTTCTTCGACGAGGGCGTGGGTGGGTTCCAGCGGCTGGAGGGGCGCGATGCGCTCGGGCGGTTGGGCGACGCGTTCGACCTGCGCGACAGCGAGCAGCTGCTGGTGAAGCTTTCGTACCGGTTCGAGCTCTGACGCCAGTGCCGCCGCGGTCGCGGCAAAACACCGAGGTCAGCCCGCGTGGGCCACGCCCCACTGCTCCGGCGTGAGGGTCCAGAACAGCCCCGCCTGCGCCGTGCGTTTGCCGACCGCCAGTACTGCCAGGTCGCGGCTGACCAGCCACTTTGCCCCGCAGGTGGCGGCCAGCTCGATGAACTTCTGGTCATCCGGGTCGTCGCAGCAGGGCAGCGCGGGGCGCGGACCGGCCGGTGCCGGCGTCGTCCCGGGCCAGTGGTGGGCGAGCCGGTCGTGTGCGGCTTCCAGCGTGTTCCTGCTGGCGTCGTCCAGCTTGAGCTGGCGGTAGCCGAGCACGCGTCGCCATTCGCCGTGGCAGTGGGCATCGGTGACCGCCACCAGCGCGCCCGTGGACAGCGCCCGGGCCAGACCATGGGCGCGGGGGTCGCGGTAGTGCAGCAGGTCCAGCCAGGCGTTCGTATCCAGCACGACCCGCGGCCGCGGGTCGTCGATCACGAGCCGATGCATCAGGGTCGGACTTCCTGCAGGTCCGCCGATGCGATCCGCCATTGTCCCGGCGCGCCGCCGGCGCTCCCTTCGGGAGCATGGCGAAGGGTGTAGGCGCCCACGAACCGGCGTTGGCGGCCGTCACGGGTGGTGGTGGAGTAGGCCACCGGCACTTCGATGTAGCGCGCGCCGTCAGCCCGATCGATGCGGCCGGGTTCCATGATGTCGGCGGCCAGCGCGGAGGTGCCGGCAAGCCCCCCGGCGAACTGCGCGGGCGACTGCCCGCTGGCCCGTCCGTCATCGGCCCAGAGCGCATGGGCGACGTCGTGCTGGCCGCGGTTGATGGCGTCGAAGTAGGCACGCATTACGGCAACCGCCTGTTGCGCACCCGGACCCGGGGACGCCGTGACCGTGCGCGACGACATCGCTTCGGCGTCGCCGGCCGGGTCTCCCGCCATGCCATCGGCCGGACCGGTGCCCATGCTTCCCGGCATCGACGTCTCACCGTTGAAGGTGCTGCCGTTGGGAAGGATCACGTTGCCGTCGCTGTCGATGGCGGTATCGGGCGGCAACGCGGCCAGCGCGTCGTCGGCGGTCATCGCCGCGCCGTCCAGCACACGGCCCTCGCGGGCATCGGGCATGCCGGTCACGCTGCCGCGCACGCCCTCGGGCGCGGGCAGGGCTTCGGCGGTGGCTCCTTGCGTGCTGCGGGCGTCGCCTTCGTCACTGCCGTCGCCGCAACCGGAGGCGAACAGCGCGATGGAGGCGACAAGGGCGAGGCGGATCCGTCGGGCTGCGTGCATGGCGTGGGGTCGTCCGGGTTCAGTTGCCAAGATTGACTACGACCTGGCCGTTCGCGATCTCGGTCGAGCCGATCCGGCGCGCCCCGATGCGGTCCAGCAGGGTGTTGTCGAAACGGTACACCGGCTCATCGCGCGCATAGTCCGACAACCAGCTGTTGAGCAGCTGGCGCGAGGTCGTGTTCATGACGCCGCCCAGGGCGGGCACATCGACCGATTCGATCGAGGGGTCCTGTAGATGCAGGCCACGGGTGGACGGGTCCCAGCGCAGGGCACTGGTCAGCGCGAAACGGCCGCGGCTGCGGGTGCTTTCCCGGCCCAGCGCGCCGATGCCGACGTCGAAGTCCAGCCGTAGCCGGTTGCTGCCTTGCGGAATGGACAGGCGCGGGTTCATCAGTGTCATCGACACCAGCCCACCGAGCTTGTCGTATTCCTTGGGGAAGTTTCGATCCAGCGATGCCTGCAACTGGGGCTGGGTGAAGTTGACCTGGTTGCCCAGCAGCGCGCCCACGGCGCCCAGGGTTGAGCAGGCGGCCAGCAGGGCGGCTGCAAGACCCACCAGGACGGCGCGCAGGACGGTGCGGGACAGGGTCGTGGGGTGCGGTGGTCGCGCGTGCATCGGCAGGTCCTGCGGGGGCGGGACGCCACCTTAGCCGGGGTCGGTGAATGGCTGGTTAGCGCGGCGCTACGGCGGGTCCCGGCGGCGCGGGGGCGTGGGCGCGCAGTCGCGGCAACGGGTCCACCGGGCCTGCGCGGGTGTAGATGCCGTAGTGCAGGTGCGGTGGAGTGCCGCGGGCGTTGCCGGTGTCGCCCACCGAACCCAGGCGGTCGCCGGGGCCGACGACATCACCTTCGGCCAGTCCCGGGGTCCAGTCGTCCATGTGCGCGTAATAGTGGCGTTCGTTGCCAGGGCCGACCACCCACACCTGGCGCCCACCCAGTCCGGTCTCGCGGACCGACGCCACCACGCCGCGGGTCGCACTGGTCACGGCCACTCCGCGATCGGCAAAGATGTCCACCCCATGGTGCTCGCGATCGACGCCGCGCGGAGCGCCGAAGGTGTCGGCGACCGCGCCCGCCGCGACGCCCTCCACCGGCACGGGCAGGGTGGTCGGTGCCGGCATCCGCCCCAGTTCCCAGAGCGTCCGGGCCCGGACCATGAATGACTGGTGCCAGGCCCAGTAGCCGGCTGTCGCCAGCAGCCCCAGCACGAGTACCCAGGACACCAGGCGTCGAGCGGCCGGCGCGTAGTCGTGTTGCCGGGGTGGGTTGACCGGGGCGGGCGAGGGGTCGGGGGACATCGCCCGCAGCCTATGCGCCGTGGCGGCATCCGCGCGTCAACGTGGCGCCGTTCACGCCGCCCCGGCGGGAGCGCGGCTAGCGTTGCCCGCCTGTACTCAACCCCCGCATCGATTGGAGTCCCGCATGGCCCGTATGCCGACACCGGACAATTGCGCCGCCCGCGCCACCCTTGCTGCATTCCTGCTGGCCCTCGCCTTGCCGGTACTGGCCGCCGACGTGGCCCTGGAGGGACCGCTGGCCGGGGGCAACGTGGTGTCCTCGACCGACTCACCCGCCACCGGTGAAGTGCGCGCCAGGCTGGACGACGACGGCCGGCTGATGCTGCAGATGGGCTATGCGGGGCTGGGCGAGCCCGCTACGGCCGCGAGCCTCCACGTCGGCCCCGCCAGCGAGAACGGACGGCGCGTCGCCGACCTCCCTTTGCCATCCGGTGGCACCGAGGGTCGCATCGACACCACGGTCGAGCTGTCCGAAGACGATGCCGCACGGGCGCGCGAGGGCGAGGCCTACATCCAGGTCAGCACCCTGGGGCATCCGGACGGCGCGATCCGTGCCCAGTTGATGCCCAAGCCGGTCCAGCTTGAAGACCTCCCGGCACCGCCGGAGGGATAAGCGCTACCCCGCCGCCGCTCAAGCCTTGCGGAGGGCGGGCGGCAGGCGCGCTTCGACGCCAGGCCACGCGGCCTGCCGCCCGGCGGTGAAGGACCACCACGGTCGTGCGTCGTCGCGTTCGGCGAAGGCGACAACGGCCATGAAGGTGTCCAGGACGCATGGGTCATGGCGACGGCCGGTGGCCGTGCAAAGGTCCACGTAAAGCTGGACCGGGTCCCTGCCGCGCAACTGGCAGGGCTGCTCCACATCCAACGCGCGAAGGTCGGCGGCGATCGCCGGGCCCACGTTGGGCATGTCCTCCAGGCGACGTGCCTGATCGAGCGTGCGGGCCTTCCGCATCAGCCCAACGCCTCTGCGGCCGGCGCTTGCCGTTCCAGGCGGGCAATGGACGCTGCCATCACCGGCGCGCCCCTGCGCGGACGCGGCGTGGCGGCACCCAGCGCCAGGTCAGCACCACCAACCCGGCGAACCCCGTGTATGCCGCCACGAACACCCACCACGGAAGTTCGAAGTACAACGCACGCGACAGCCAGTGTTCGATGAAGGATTCGCGGTAGGCGGCCTGGCCCGCCTGACGCCGCAGCGACCGCTCCCACACGGTCAGCGGGCACAGCGCGCCCAGCCACGCCTGCAGCGCGATGACCGCCATCGTCACCAGGTGGGTAACGCGCAGGCCGAAGTGGCGCACCCAGCGCCAGCCCCGGACGCCGCCCGCCAGGAACAGCGCCTCGCCCACCACCACGAAGACCACGATGCCGACGTGGGTGGCGAGGATCGCGTCGGCGAGCAGCGCGGCAGGCGCAGGGGCGAGCGTCATCACGCTTGCCTCAACGGCGAGTGACGCAGGGTGGTTCGGCGTCGTTCCCCTTGGGGCGTGTTCGTAGTGCCTGCACGGTCGCCGGGGCAGGAGTGGGTCCAGCGAGCCGCATCCCTGGAGAAGGGGGCGACTGCAACCCGGGTGGCTCGTCGCTTGCGGGGAATGGCGTACGGCACGCATCAGTCCTCTTCGGCCCGCGGCCGGTACTCGCCCACCAGCCGCTGCTGCACCTGGGGCGGCACCGGTTCGTAGTGGCTGAAGTCGAGCGAATACCGGCCGCGGCCCGCGGTCACCGACTTCAGTTCGGCTGCATAGCCCTCCAGCTCCGACAGCGGCACCTGCGCCTTGACGACGATCCCGCCGCCGCGGTCGGCGTCGGTGCCGTTGATGCGGGCGCGCTTGCCCGCCAGGCCACCGCTGATGTCGCCCATGTGCTGCTCGGGCGCGTTGACCTCGAGCTCGACGATGGGTTCAAGTACTTGCGGCCGCGCCTTGGCCACTGCGTCCAGGAATGCCTTCCTGCCTGCGGCCACGAAGGCGACCTCCTTGCTGTCCACCGGGTGGTGCTTGCCGTCGTACACCGTCACCCGGATGTCCTGCATCGGGTAGCCGGCCAATGCGCCGGCCTTCATCGCCTGGTGCACGCCCTTCGCCACCGCGGGCAGGAACTGGCCGGGGATCGTGCCGCCTTTTACCTCGTCGATGAATTCGAACCCCGTCCCGCGCGGCAGGGGCTCCACCCGCAGGAACACTTCCCCGAACTGGCCGGCACCGCCCGTCTGCTTCTTGTGCCGGTGGTGCCCCTCGGCCTTGCCGGCGATGGTCTCGCGGTAGGCAACACGCGGCGGTCGCGAGGTGACCTCCACGCCGTAGCGCGCCTTCAGCCGGTCCAGGTTCACCCGCAGGTGCAGGTCCGACAGGCCGCGCACCACGGTCTCGTTGGTCTCCGCTTCGTGTTCGACGGCAAAGCAGGGGTCTTCCTCGGCCAGCCGGTGCAGCGCGGTCGCCAGCTTCTGTTCCTGCCCCTTGCGGGCGGCCTCCACCGCCAGTCCGAACATCGGCCGCGGAAAATCCAGCGGTGCGAGGTGGATCCCGTCCTCGTCGTGGCTGTCGTGCAGCACGGCGTCGAAATGCAGGTCCTCGACCTTGGCGACCGCGGCGATGTCCCCGGCGATCGCCCGGTCGACTTCGAGATGGTCCTTGCCGTGCATCCGGTAGAGGTGCCCGACCTTGAACGGCTTGCGGCCATCGTCGACGAACAGCTGCGTGTCCCGCTCGACCGTGCCCTGGTACACCCGGAACACCCCGAGCTTGCCGACGAACGGGTCGTTGACGATCCGGAACACGTCGGCGATGACATGCGCGTCCGCATCGGGCACGGCGGTGACCGGTTGCACGTCGCCGCCGCGGCCTTTAACGAACGGCGGAGGGTTGGCCTCCCCCGGGTGTGGGAACAGCCGCTCGGCGACGTCGAGCAGTTCGCGCACGCCGGTACCGGTGCGCGCCGAGCAGAACACCACCGGCACCAGGTGTCCCTCGCGCAGGCACTGCTCGAAGGCGTCGTGCAGTTCCTGCCCCGACAGGCCGTCTTCGCCCAGGTCCAGGTAGTGCTCCATGACCGACTCGTTGACCTCCACCACCTGGTCGATGATCTTCTGGTGCCAGTCGGCGACCGGGCCCAGGTCGCTGTCACCGCTGCCGTTGCCGAAGCAGTCGATGACCCCCGTGCCGCCGGCGGCGGGCAGGTTGATCGGCAGGCACTGCACGCCAAAGGCCTGGCGTACCGCTTCCAGGGCGCGTGCGGGATCGGCGCCGGGCTGGTCGATCCTGTTGACCACCACCGCGCGGCACAAGCGGCGCGCCTGGGCGTGCTCCATCATCCGGCGCGTGCCGTACTCCACGCCCTGGCTCGCGTCGATCACGACCAGCACGGTTTCCACCGCGGCGAGCGCCGACAGCGCGGGGCCACGGAAGTCCGGGTAGCCGGGCGTGTCGATCAGGTTGATGTGGACCTTCCCACCCGACGCGGCCTGGTGGTCGATCGAGGCGATGGCGGCATCAAGCGAGTGGCCGCGCTCGCGCTCCATCGGATCGAAATCCGACACCGTGTTGCCGCGCTCGATGGTGCCTGCCGCCTGGATCGTGCCGCCGGCCTGCAGCAGGGCTTCGAAAAGCGTGGTCTTGCCGGCGGCGGGGTGGCCTGCCAGGGCCACGTTGCGGATGGAGGGGGTGTCGTAGGACATGAGCGGACTTCTCCCGTGAGGGTGGGAAGGCCGTCATGGCTGTCCGCGCGGCGCGCCCGGCATTGCGCTGGGCGGGCGGTCATGGCGGGGTGCCGGCGCAGCCGCCGGGAACGGCAAGCCTCGCGCAGGGGTGGGGACGGGTCAAGATGCGCCGCCGCCCCGGGAGGACGGCACGCGGGGCTAACGGCCGGGTAGCTAGGCTGGCGGCCCGCACGATGGAAGGAGCACGACATGGGTATTTCCCGCCACGCCACCGCCCACTGGGAAGGCGACCTCAAGACCGGCAAGGGCCGCCTCAGCACCCCGCAGAGCGGGCTGATGGAGGACACCCGCTACGCCTTCAGCAGTCGCTTCGGCGATGAGAAAGGCACCAATCCCGAAGAACTCATCGCTGCCGCCCATGCCGGCTGTTTCACCATGGCGCTGTCGGCCAAGCTCGCCGAGGCGGGCCACCCGCCCACCCGCCTGGACACCCGCGCCGATGTCGACCTGTCGATGGAAGATGGACCGGCGCTGTCGCAGATCCGCCTTGAAGTGGATGCCGATGTGCCCGGGATCGACGACGCCCGGTTCCAGTCGATCGCCGAGGACGCCAAGACCAACTGCCCCGTATCCAAGGCGCTGAGCGCGGTGCCGATCAGCCTCAAGGCGACGCTGAAGACGGGTTGACGGGCCGCGGTTAGGCTCGGGGCTGAAGCCCGCCTCCACCGGCGCCCATGGATGGCTTACTAGGGGAGCCTGCGCGTGCAGCCACGGGGCGGCTGGCGCCAGGTGCCGGCTGCCACGCCACGCTGCAGTGCCTGATCGAGCCATCCGCCAACTGTCGCCCGGCTAAACGGTTTCACCGACATTTCACAAAATTCATGGGGGGTTCCCACCCTCGACAACAGGATGGCTGCACGTTCCATCCACTGTGTCCCCGCGCCAAGGAGCCCCTGTCATGAATCGACTGCTCGCCGCCAGCCTGGCCTTCGCCCTGGCCGCCACCACCGGCGCGGCCTCTGCGCAGACCTATCTCGAACCCCGCGGTGGATACACCGGGGGCAGCTATGGCTACGGTGGCGATCCGACGCCCGACCGCTACGGCCAGTCGGCAGGCCAATACGACTACGCCCGCGTGCTGCGGGTCGACCCCGTCTTCGACCGCTATCGCACCGGCAACACCCGCAACCAGCGTTGCGACTACAGCGACACCTACGTCGGTGGTGATTCCTACCGCGACGGCTACTACGGCGGCGACCGTTACAACGACCGCTACAACGACCGCTACAACGACCGCTACAACGACCAGTACGGCGCCTCGCGCGGCAGCGAGGGCTCGCGCACGATGGCCACGATGATCGGCGGCGTACTGGGCGCGGTGGTCGGCAGCCAGATGGGCGGGGGTAGCGCGCGCTATGCGACCTCTGCGATCGGTTCGATGGTCGGCGGCGTGGCCGGTCGGCAGGTGTACGACAACTACCAGCGGTCGCGTGGCGGCACCGGTACGGTGCGGGTGTGTGACCCGATCCCGGCAGGTGGCGGCAGTTACGGCGGCTACGCAACGGGCGGGCAGGGCGTTGACGCCTACGACGTGACCTACGAGTACGCCGGCCGCCGCTACACCACGCGCACCAACTACCACCCGGGCGACCGCATCCGCGTACGGGTCGACGTCCGCCCGGAGTAAGGGGAGGGGCAGTGTTCGGAACACCCAGGGGTGGGTGAGCTGCGGGTCCTTCGGGGCCCGCCTTTTTTTGCGGACTTCAGTCCGGCCAGGCGATACACCCCTCGACCACCGTGCACGCATGCCCGCCGGACCACACCTCGCCGTCGGCGTCGATGCGCATGTGCAGGCGGGCATCGAAGCCCACTTCGCGCCCCTGGCTCACCCGGTAACTGCCACCCACGCCCGGCACGGCGCCGTTGTGGTCGAGCCATGCGGCGAGCGTGGCATTGGCTGCGCCGGATGCGGCGTCCTCGAAGCGCGCCGGCGCACCGACGAAGGCGCGCACCACCAGGTCGTGGTCCTGCCCCGGCGACGAGCGGGCGAACGCACACACTCCCATGCTGCCGGTCGCCTCGGCCAGGGTCGCGATCGCCTCCCAGTCGGGGGTGACTGCGCGCAGGGTGGCTTCGTCGACGACTTCCACCAGCCACCAGCGCCGGCCGCCATCGACCAGTGCCGGGGGGAGTGCGCCGGGGGGCAGGGCGCCAAGTGGCCTGGCCAGGCGCGGGTCATCCGGCGTCGCGATCTCCAGGACCCGCGCCTTGGGCGTGCGTACCGCGATGGTGCGCGCCCGTCCCGCGCCCTCGACCGAGAGCGGCAGCACGCCCACTTCGCATTGCTGGTGCAGCAAACCGTCCACCGGCGCGACGCGTCCACGCTCCAGCAGGACGTGCGCGGTCCCCACGCTGGGATGTCCGGCGAACGGCACCTCGCGCCGGGGGCTGAACATGCGCACGCGGTAGCTGGCAGCGGGCGCGGTGGGCGCGAGCACGAACGTCGTTTCCGGCAGCCGGGTCCAGGTCGCGATCGCCTGCATCGCCGCGTCCGACAGCCCGTCCGCCTCCAGCACCACGGCCAGTGGATTGCCATTGCCCGGGCGGTCGGCGAACACATCCAGTTGCAGGTAGGGGCGCAGCGGCATCGGGCAGGTCCGGCATTGACGGGGGGATGGGGCGGCGGGGCGACCGGCTTGCACTAGAATCGCCGGTTCGCGTCGCGCCCGGTGGGGCGTGATTCTATGGGTTTGCGGGGGGCGGTCGCGTGGCCGGTCCGCTGCCCGACTTTCCCCGGTTCCCGGTTCCTGCATGAGGACAGGCGTGGTGGCGCAAGCGCAGCGTTGGGTCGTACTCAAGTTCGGCGGCACCTCCGTGTCCCGCCGGAACCGTTGGGACACCATCGGTGCGCTGGCGGCCAAACGCATGGTCGAGGATGACGCACGGGTGCTGGTCGTGGTCTCCGCCCTCTCGGGGGTGACCAACGAGCTGCAGGCGATCGCGACGGGGCCGCTGGACGACGCGGGCCCGGCGGCACGCCTTGACGCATTGGCGCAACGACACCGCGCCTTCTGCGCCGAACTCGACCTGGACGCCGATGCGGTACTCGGCCCACGCCTGGCGACTCTGTCGGCACTGGCCTCGGACCCGCGGGCGGAGACCCGGCCGCTGGACTGGCAGGCCGAGGTGCTGGCCCAGGGCGAGCTGCTGTCCTCCACCATCGGCGCGGCCTACCTGCGCACGCAGGGGCTGGACTTCGGCTGGTGCGATGCGCGCGACTGGCTGCAGGCGGTCGCCCTGCCCAACCAGGGCGAATGGGCCACCCGCCTGGCGGTCAACTGCCGGGTCGATCCCGATGCGGGATTCGCTGCGAGGTTCGCCGCCCAGCCCGCGCCGATGCTGCTGACCCAGGGGTTCATTGCGCGCCACGGCGACGGCGGCACCGCGGTGCTCGGGCGCGGCGGTTCGGATACATCCGCCGCGTACTTCGGCGCCCTGCTGCGCGCTGCCCGCGTGGAGATCTGGACCGACGTGCCCGGCATGTTCAGCGCCAACCCGCGCGAGGTGCCCGACGCCCGCCTGCTCGCGCGCCTGGACTACGCCGAAGCTCAGGAGATCGCCACCACCGGGGCGAAAGTGCTGCACCCGCGTTCGATCGCGCCGTGCCGCGACGCCGGCGTGCCGATGGCGATCCTGGACACCGAGCGCCCCGACCTGCCGGGCACCCGCATCGACGGAAGCGCCGCGACCGTCCCCGGGGTGAAGGCCATCAGCCGCCGCAACGGCATCGTGCTGGTGTCGATGGAAAGCATCGGCATGTGGCAGCAGGTCGGCTTCCTGGCGGACATCTTCGAGCGGTTCCGCCGCCATGGCCTGTCGGTCGACCTGATCGGTTCATCGGAAACCAACGTGACGGTGTCGCTGGACCCCAGCGAGAACCTGGTCACCACCAACGTGCTGGAAGCGTTGTCGGCGGACCTGGCGCAGGTGTGCCGGGTGAAGGTGTTCACCCCGTGCGCGGCGATCACGCTGGTGGGGCGCGGCATGCGCTCGTTGCTGCACAGGCTCAGCGATATCTGGGCGACGTTCGGGCAGGAGCGCGTACACCTGATCTCGCAGTCCTCCAACGACCTCAACCTGACCTTCGTGATAGACGAGGCCGACGCCGAAGGGCTGCTGCCGCAGCTGCATGCCGAACTGGTGCGGTCGGGCGCGATGCCGGTACTCGACGCCAGCGTGTTCGGCCCCAGCTGGCGGGAGATCGCGCACGGCAAGCCCGCGCGCCCGGCGCCGTGGTGGGCGGTGCAGCGCGAACGCCTGCTCGGGCTGGCGGCCGCCGGCACGCCCCGTTACGTCTACCACCTTGATACCGTGCGCGCCCGGGCGCGTGCGCTAGCGTCCACGCCGGCGGTGGATCGCTGCTACTACGCGATCAAGGCCAATCCGCACCCGGCCATCCTGCAGGCGTTGGTCGACGAGGGTTTCGGCCTGGAGTGCGTATCGCTGGGCGAGCTGGAGCGCGTGTTCGAATCGATACCGGGCCTGCCCGCGTCGCGCGTGCTGTTCACCCCCAGTTTCGCGCCCCGCCGCGAGTACGAGGCGGCCTTCGAGCGCGGCGTCACCGTGACCATCGACAACATCGAGGCGCTGCAGCGCTGGCCGGAGGTCTTCCGCGGCCGCAACGCCTGGTTGCGGCTGGACCTGGGGCACGGCGAGGGTCACCACGAAAAGGTCCGGACGGGCGGGGTCGCGGCGAAGTTCGGCCTGCCGGTCACGCGCATCGACGCCTTCCTGGAGGCGGCCCGCGGCGTCGGCCTGACCGTCACCGGGCTGCATGCGCACCTGGGCAGCGGCATCGACGACCCCACCCACTGGCGCGATGTCTATGCCGAGCTGGCCGGCCTGGCCGATGCGGTGGGGACCGTGGAATGCATCGACATCGGTGGTGGCTTGCCGGTGCCGTACACGCCCGACGCTCAGGACTTCGACCTGGCGTCGTGGCGCGACGGGTTGGCCGCGATCAAGGCCGCCTACCCGCGCTTCGGGCTGGTGGTCGAACCGGGCCGGTACCTGGTGGCCGAATCGGGCGTACTGCTGCTGACCACGACCCAGGTGGTGGAAAAGGACGGCGTGCGCCGCATTGGCGCCGACGCCGGCATGAATGCGCTGCTGCGTCCCGCCATGTACGAGGCGTATCACGGCATCCACAACCTGGGCCGGCTTGCCGATCCGGAGACGGCCCTGTTCGACGTGGTCGGCCCGGTCTGCGAGACCGGCGACGTACTCGGCCGCGACCGCCTGCTGCCCTCGGCCACGGTGGAGGGCGACGTGCTGCTCGTCGCCGATGCCGGCGCCTACGGCATGGCCATGGCCAACACCTACAACCTGCGGCCGCTGCCGGTGCAGGACGTGATCGCCTAAAGCGGGCCCACCCGCCCACAGGATGCTGAAATGACCGACTGGACATTCCAACGCGACGCGATCGAGGCATTCCGCTTCGTGCGCTGCGAACTCGACGCCGACAGCGGGATCGTGCGGCTGGTGTACGCCTTCGACGACGGACCGGAGCTGGTGGAGACCGTCACCGTCCCGGGCGCGCCGTTCGCCCTGGACGATGCGCGCTCAGCAGCCGTCGACCACGCCCTGCAGTTGCTGCACCTGCTGGCCGGCGTGAGCTACTACAAGGCCGCGGTGCCGAGGCGGATCCGCATCGAGTCCTATGCCATCGATGCCGACACCGCGGCGTTCATCGAGGTGGTCTACCTGAACGGGCTGGGCGAGTTCGCCTACCGCAATGGGCTGGACCTGCATGGCCGGATCCGGTTCCCCGCCGAAGCCAGTGGAGGCGATGTCCGCGCCCCCGGGCTCGGCCTGGATGCCCACGCGCTGGTCGCCATTGGCGGCGGCAAGGACTCGCTGGTCAGCATCGAGGCACTGCGCGCGCTGGGGGTGGGTCAGACGGTTGCGTGGATCGGCGGTTCGCAGCTGATCAAGGCCTGCGCCGAGCGCACCGGCCTGGCCACGCTCAACATCGGCCGCGCGTTGGCTCCACAGCTGTTCGACTTCAACCGGCAGGGCGCGTGGAACGGGCACATCCCGGTCACGGCGGTGAACTCGGCGATCCTGGTGCTGGCCGCGCTGCTGCACGGCGTCGACCAGGTGGTGTTCTCCAACGAGCGCTCGGCAAGCTACGGCAGCCTGATCGCCGGTACCGGCGAGGTGAACCACCAGTGGTCCAAGGGCTGGGCATTCGAGCAGGCGTTTGCAGCCCACGTCCGCCGGCATGTCGCGGCGGACCTGAAGTACTACTCGCTACTGCGGCCACTGAGCGAGCTGGCGGTGGCGCGGCAGTTCGCCCGCAACGACCATTACGACGCGCACTTCTCCAGCTGCAACCGGAACTTCCACATCCTGGGCGAGCGTCCCACCAACCGCTGGTGCGGGGTGTGCCCGAAATGCCATTTCGTGTTCCTGGCACTGGCTCCGTTCATGGCCAAGCCGCGACTGATGCGGATCTTCGGACGCAACCTGCTGGATGACACCGCGCAGGCCGCGGGCTTTGATGCGTTGCTGGAGTACCGCGACCACAAGCCCTTCGAATGCGTGGGCGAGGCGCGTGAATCGCGGGCGGCAATGGACGCACTGGCGCAGCGCCCGGAGTGGCGCGAGGACGCACTGGTGGAACGCTTCGCGCGGGAGATCCGGCCGCAGTTGGCCGCCGATGGGCTGGCGATCGAGCCGCTGATGGTGCTGGATGACGAGCACGGGATACCGCCCGCGCTGTGGGAGCGGCTGCGTGCGCATCTCGCAGCTTGACGGCCAGAGGGTCGCGCTGTGGGGCTGGGGCCGCGAAGGTCGCGCCGCCTATCGCGCGATCCGGCGGGCCCTGCCGGCGCTCCCGCTGACGCTGTTGTGCGGCCCCGACGAGGTCGAGGACGCCCGCGCGCTGGGTGATCCGCGACTGGTCATCGACACCGACGCCGGTCCTGACCGTCTTGCTGCCTTCGACTGGGTGATCAAGTCGCCCGGCATCAGCCCGTATCGGCCCGATGCGGTCGCGGCCGCAAGGCGGGGCACCCGTTTCATCGGCGGCACCGCACTGTGGTTCGCCGAGCATGCCGGCCCCGACGGCATCGCCGCGCGTACCGTGTGCGTGACCGGCACCAAGGGCAAGAGCACTACGACGGCGCTCCTCGCCCACCTGCTGCGCAGCGGTGGCCACGTCACCGCGCTGGCTGGCAACATCGGCCTGCCTCTGCTGGAACTGCCCGACCACCCCGTGCCCGAGGCCTGGGCAATCGAGTTGTCGAGCTACCAGACCGGAGACGTGGCCGACAGCGGCGCGCGTCCCGACATCGCGGTGGTGACCAACATCTTCCCCGAACACCTGGACTGGCACGGGTCGCAGGCGCGCTACGTCCACGACAAGCTGCGCCTGGTCACCGACGCGCGGCCGCGCATTGCAGTGCTCAATGCCCAGGACCCCACGGTCGCCGCGCTGGGGCGTGCGATCCAGGCGGACCCCGGATCGGCCACGGTGGTTCACTGGTACGGCCAGGCCGACGGTTGGCACCTGGAGGGTGACGCGCTTCGGCGCGGAGAGCTTGAGGTGATGGACACCGCCGCGCTCCCGCTGCCGGGCCGCCACAACCG
Organism: Novilysobacter viscosus; assembly: GCF_046600715.1. Lineage (NCBI taxonomy): Bacteria > Pseudomonadati > Pseudomonadota > Gammaproteobacteria > Lysobacterales > Lysobacteraceae > Novilysobacter > Novilysobacter viscosus. Next base: position 148,528 of record NZ_JBJMAV010000002.1, on the reverse strand, counting down.
CGGCAACCTGTGTGCGGTGCTCGCCGCGATAGAGGCCTTGGGCCACGACGCCGTGGCGCTGGCACCCCGCGCCGCCAGCTTCCAACCGTTGCCGCACCGGCTGCATGTACTGGGGGAACGCGATGGCCTGACCTACGTGAACGACTCGATCAGCACCACGCCCTTCGCCACCCTGGCGGCGCTGGCGTGTTTCCGCGACCGTCCGGTGGCATTGCTGGTGGGCGGGCATGACCGGGGGCTGGACTGGTCGGAGTTCGCACGCGCCATGGCGTCATGCGCCCCGGCCGCCATCGTCACCATGGGCGCGAACGGGCCGCTGATCCACGCCCGGCTGCAGGAGGCGGGCGGCGCCTTTGCGTTGGGCGCCGGTGACGATCTCGCCGATGCGGTGGCCACGGCGCGCGCTGTGCTTCCAGAGGGCGGGGTGGTCCTGCTTTCACCCGGTGCGCCCAGCTTCGGTCCGTACCGCGACTACGTTGCCCGCGGCCGCCATTTCGCCGCGCTGGCCGGGTTCGACCCGGAGGCGATCAGCACCATCCCGGGCCTCGGCATCCACTAGCGCCGCGAAACCGCTTTGACCGCAATGGGGTCAGGTGCCGGGAAGTTGGACGCGATTCGAAAGTCCTTGGCGCACTGCTTCGCGGAGCCCTGCGTCGGTGAAAACCGCGAAAGCAATGGCCGCGACGACGCACGTGCCGCCCACCGCGCCAACCGGATGTTGCTCGGGTTCCTGCATCTGCGGTGCGCCCCGGCGGCGTGGCACGTGGCTGCGAGGTGCAGCCAGTCGGCGAATGGACGTTGAAGCCTCCCGGCTTCGACGGTTGCTCGGCCCGGCCCCTTGCGCGCCCAGCGGGCCGGGTGAGGCATGACTTCAGTGGTCGCGGCTGACCGCGTAATCCGCAAGGCCACGCAACGCCGTGACGTAGGCGTTGTCGGCCAGCCCCGCCAACGCGTCGCGGGCGCCCTGCGCGTATTCCTCCGCGCGCATTCGGCTGTAGGCAAGGCCGCCACTGGCCTGGATCGCAGCCACGACCTCCGGCAAGGCCTCGGCCTCACCGTGCTCGATGGCGGATCGAAGGCGAGCGCGCACCGTGTCGTCGGCGTGGGCCATCGCATGGATCAACGGCAGCGTTGCCTTGCCCTCGGCCAGGTCGTCGCCCAGGTTCTTGCCCATCGTCTGGGCATCGGAGGCGTAGTCCAGCACGTCGTCGGCGATCTGGAACGCGTAACCCAGGTTGAGGCCATAGTCGTGCAGCGCGTCGCAGGTCGCAGTGCCGGCACCGGCAAGCAGTGCGCCCAGCCGCGTCGCGGCGGCGAACAGCACCGCGGTCTTGCGCTCGATGACACGCAGGTAGGCAGCTTCGTCGACATCCGGGTTGCGGACATGCAGCAACTGCAGCACCTCGCCCTCGGCGATCCGGTTGGTGGTGTCGGCCAGGATCCGCATCACCTCGACGCGGTCCAGTTCCACCATCAGCTGGAAGCTGCGCGAGTAGAGGAAGTCGCCGACCAGCACGCTGGCCGCGTTGCCCCATACCGCATTGGCAGTACGCCGGCCACGGCGCAGGTCGGACTGGTCGACCACGTCATCGTGGAGCAGGGTCGCGGTGTGGATGAACTCGACCACCGCCGCCAGCTGATGGGCGTCGGCGCCCCGGTGGCCCAGCGCGCCGGCGGACAGCAGGAGCAGCATCGGCCGCAAGCGCTTGCCACCCGCGCCGACGATGTACTCGGCGACCTGGTTGATCAGCACGACGTCCGATGCCAGCCGGTGGCGGATCAGCGCGTCGACGGCGGACATGTCGGCGCTGGCCAGCGCCTGGATCGCGGACAGGTCGGTGGGATAGGGAGGCGGGGAGCTGGAGTGCATTACGGAGCCGGTGCCGGGCGGACCGCGGATTATAGGCAAGGGCCGGTTTTCCCCGGGTTCCGTGCGAGGCGAACCCCTACACGCACGTGTCTCCAGTCCACCGGTTCGCGGGGCCAGGCTCCCCCGGGGTGGCGGGTATACTGCCGGCCTCCCGTCCGCCCGGCCCCGCCGGTCGGTACCTGCGCCATCCACGCCCGGGCCAGGCCCGGTCTCCAACATAGGACACGCACCCCATGGCACGTGGCATCAACAAGGTGATCCTGGTCGGCAACCTCGGCAACGACCCGGAAATGAAGTACACCCAAGGCGGAATGGCGGTGTGCACGCTGTCGCTGGCCACCACCAGCGTGCGCAAGGACAAGGACGGCCAGCAGATCGAGAAGACCGAGTGGCACCGGGTCAAGCTGTTCGGCAAGCTCGGGGAGATCGCCGGCGAATACCTGAAAAAGGGCCGGCAGGTCTACATCGAGGGCTCGATCCGCTACGACAAGTTCACCGGCCAGGACGGCGTGGAGAAGTACTTCACCGACATCGTCGCCGACGAGATGCAGATGCTCGGTGGCGGGGCTGAAGGCGGTGGCGGTGGTGGCGGCTTCCGTGGCGGGGATCGCGGCGAGCGTGCATCGCGCCCGCCGCAGCGGCAGGAGTCCGCGCCGCGTCGTGAATCCCCCCCGGCCAAGTCCAGCGAGTTCGCGGACGACTTCGCGGATGACGACATTCCGTTCTGATCTCCATGCATCGACCCATGCGTAGCGCGCGTGAATCGATTCCTGGCCGGCGCGCCGGAACCGGAGCGATACAGTGCCGACTTGGCTGGTAACCGGCGGCGCCGGCTTCATCGGCGGCAACTTCGTACTTGATGCCGTGCATCGCGGCATCAAGGTGGTCAACCTCGATGCACTGACCTACGCCGGCAACCTCGACACGCTGAGGTCATTGCGTAACGACGGCAACCACGTCTTCGTGCAGGGCGACATCGGTGATGCGTCGCTGGTTTCCGGCCTGCTGGCGGAACACCGGCCCGACGCGGTGGTGAATTTCGCCGCCGAGAGTCATGTCGACCGTTCGATCGACGGACCCGCTGCGTTCGTCCAGACCAACGTGGTCGGCACCCTGTCGCTGCTGGAGCAGGTGCGTGACTACTGGCGCGCGCTGGATGCTGACGCAGCGCCGGCTTTCCGCTTCCTGCACGTGTCGACCGACGAGGTCTACGGCAGCCTGGGTGACTCCGGCAAGTTCACCGAAACCACGCCATACGCGCCCAACTCGCCCTACTCCGCAACCAAGGCCGCGTCCGACCACCTGGTGCGTGCGTTCCACCATACGTACGGGCTGCCGGTGCTGACGACGAACTGCTCGAACAACTACGGGCCCTACCAGTTCCCGGAGAAGCTGGTCCCGCTGGTCATCGCCAAGGCCCTGGCCGGTGAGGCCTTGCCGGTGTATGGCGACGGCCGCAACGTCCGCGACTGGCTGTTCGTGGAGGACCACTGCAGTGCCATCCGTCGGGTACTGGAAGCGGGCGAGGTGGGCGGGACCTACAACGTCGGTGGCGACGCGGAGCGCCGGAACCTGGACGTGGTCAAGACGCTGTGTGCATTGCTGGACGAGCGGCGACCCCTGCCGGGCGGGCGTCCGCGCGAGTCGCTGATCACGTTCGTCAAGGACAGGCCCGGCCACGACCGGCGTTATGCGGTCGATGCGTCCAAGTTGAAAGGTGCGCTCGGGTGGTCACCGGCGGTGACCTTCGAGGAAGGCATGGCGCGCACCGTCGACTGGTACCTGGACAACCAGCCATGGGTCGACCGGGTGCTGGATGGCAGCTACCGGCTCGAACGCATCGGCCAAGCCTGAGGAGGCACGATGGATCGCAAAGGCATCATCCTGGCCGGCGGCTCGGGCACCCGGCTCTATCCGATCACCCAAGCCGTCAGCAAGCAATTGCTGCCGGTCTATGACAAGCCGATGATCTATTACCCGCTCAGTGTGCTGATGCTGGCGGGAATCCGCGAGGTGCTGATCATCAACACCCCCCACGAACAGGCGCTGTTCCAGGGGTTGCTGGGCGACGGGTCGCAGTGGGGCATGAATATCCGGTACGCGGCGCAGCCCAGTCCCGATGGCCTGGCCCAGGCCTTCCTGATCGGGCGCGAGTTCCTCGGCGGCAAGCCCAGCTGCCTGGTGTTGGGCGACAACATCTTCCACGGGCCCGGACTGACGGCGATGCTCAAGCGCGCCGACGCGCGCGACAGCGGCGCGACCGTGTTCGGGTACTGGGTCAAGGATCCCGAGCGCTATGGCGTGGCCAACTTCGACGCCGACGGCCGGGTGGTCGACCTCGAGGAAAAGCCGCCCCGGCCCAAGTCGAACTACGCGGTGACCGGCCTGTACTTCTACGATGGCCGTGCCAGTGACCTGGCCGCCAGCCTGGCGCCGTCCCCGCGGGGCGAGCTGGAAATCACCGACCTCAACAGGCTCTACCTGGACGAGGGCTCGCTTCACCTCGAGCAGCTCGGGCGGGGTTACGCATGGCTCGATACCGGGACGCACCAGGCGCTGCTGGAGGCTAGCAACTACATCGAGACGATCGAGGCGCGGCAGGGCCTGCGCGTCTGTTGCCCGGAGGAGATCGCCTGGAACAACGGCTGGATCACCGATGGTGACCTCCAGGCACTGGCCCAGCCGTTGCGGAAGAACGGCTACGGGCAGTACCTGCTGGGACTCGCGGAGCGGGGGTTCGTCCCGTGAAGGTGATCGAGACCGACCTGCCCGGTTGCCTGGTGGTCGAGCCCCGGGTGTTCGCCGATGACCGCGGCTTCTTCTTTGAATCGTTCAACCTGGACCGGCTGGACGCGCACGGCCTGGCGCCGCGCTTCGTGCAGGGCAATGTCTCGTCCTCCGCGCAGGGCGTGTTGCGCGGCTTGCACTACCAGTGGCCCCATCCCCAAGGCAAGTATGTATCGGTGATCGAGGGCGAAGTCTGGGACGTGGCAGTTGACATCCGGCGCGGTTCGCCCACCTTCGGGCAATGGACGGCGGTCGTACTCAGCGCCGGGAACCGTCGCCACTTCTGGATTCCCGAAGGCTTCGCGCATGGGTTCGTGGCGCTGAGCGAGCGTGCGTTGTTCACCTACCTGTGCACGGCCACCTACGACCCGGCGGCCGATGCCTCGATCCGCTGGGACGACCCTGAACTGGCGATCGACTGGCCCGTCAGTGACCCGACCCTGTCGCCGAAGGATGCGGGCGCACCCTTGCTTGCGTCGATCGATCCGGAGCGGCTCCCGGTCTTCAACCCGTGAGGGTCCTGCTGCTGGGGGCCAACGGCCAGGTGGGCACCGAGTTGCGGCGCAGCCTGCCCGCGGTAGGTGAGGTGATTCCCGCGACCCGGAGCGGGCAGTTGCCTGACGGCACGCCGTGCGAAGCGGTGGACCTCGCGGCGCTGGCGACCCTTCCGGGCGCGCTGGGCCGCATCCGTCCCGATGTCGTCGTCAACGCGGCGGCCTATACCGCGGTCGACCGCGCCGAGTCCGAGGCCGAGCGGGCCTACCGGATCAATGCCGAGGCGCCCGGGCTGCTGGCCGGGGCGTGCCGGGAGGAGGGCATCGCGTTGGTGCACTACTCGACCGACTACGTTTTCGACGGGCGCGGCCTGCGGCCCTACCGCGAAGACGACCGCACCGATCCGCAGAACGTCTACGGCGCAAGCAAACTGGCGGGGGAGCAGGCGATCACGGCCAGTGGGGCGGAGCACCTGATCCTCCGCACTGCGTGGGTGTACGGACTGCACGGCCACAATTTCCTCCGGACCATGCTGCGGCTTGGGGCGGAGCGTGACGCGCTGGACGTCGTCGACGACCAGCGCGGCTGTCCCACGCCTTCGTGGTTGATTGCCGACGCCACGGCCTCGCTCCTCGGCGCGGACGTGCCCGCGAACGGGATCGTGCACCTCGTCGCGACGGGTGAAACGAGCTGGCACGGCTTCGCGCAGGCGATTTTCGAGGACGCCGTGGCGACTGGCCGGCTGGAACACGCGCCCGATCTGCGCCCGGTCCCGTCTTCGCACTACCCCACGCCGGTGCGCCGGCCGGCGTATTCGGTGCTGGACACCCTGCGCCTGCAGGGGACATTCGGAGTTGGGTTGCCGCACTGGCGCGAGGCCCTTGCCCGGACGATGGGGCCCCGCGGCCCTCAGCGGCCCGTGCGGCGTGCCGGGGACGATTCCGTCAGCTAAGCTTCCCCTGGGGGAATACCGCAGCACCACGCAGGGGATCTACTGGAGCAGCGCCACCGTCGCGCCCGGGCGCGGGGCCGGGGGGCTGCGCGCGGCCGGCCCCGTAGCCCTGGACCTCCCGCCCCCTGTGCCACGCGATGCGGCCGGGCGTAACCCACACATGGAGTGAAAACACCGATGAATCGCCGTACTCGCACGCTCTTGCTCGCCGTCCTGGCTGCCATGCCGGTGGTTGCCGGCGCAGTCGACCTGGACGCGTTCCTGAAGAAGGACTCGTTCAACGACATCAAGATCTCCCCCGGTGGGGACTACTTTGCTGCAACGGTACCGCTGGAGGACCGCACCGCGCTGGTGATCATGCAGCGCTCAGACAATGCGGTGACCGGCCACTTCGTGATGGGCCAGAATACCCACGTAAGCGAGTTCGAATGGGTCAACCCCGAGCGGGTAGTGATCTCGGTTGCGGAGAAGATGGGTGCCCTCGCCGCGCCCCGGCCGACAGGCGACCTCTATGCGATCAACGCCGACGGTACGGACGCGGAGATCTTGGTCGGGCAAAGTGTGAAAAGCGACAACCGGGGTTCCCGCATCCAGGCCAAGAAGCTCGAGCAGGTCGCGGCCTGGCTGGTAGACGACCTGCCCAATGACGACAAGTACGTGCTGATCGGCGTGAGCCCCTTCACCGCCGATCCTTACACGCAGGTCGACCGGATTGACGTATACACCGGCCGACGCCAGCAGATGGCGCGTGCGCCGGTGCGTAACGCGGTGTTCCTGACCGACAACGAGGGCAAGGTACGCTTTGCCGCCGGCGCTGACACCGACAATCGCCAGCAGGTGTTCTACCGCGATGGCAAGGGCTCTGAATGGGTGCTCATCCACGCGTCCGGCGACAGCGGCCTCGAGTGGTGGCCCATCGGGTTCTCGGCCGACAACGACACCGCCTACTTCCAGGTCGACCAGCCGCGGGGACCGGACTCGATCATCGCGTTCGACATCGCGTCGCGCACCGAGTCCACGGTACTGCGAGATGATGTCGCCGACCCCGCCCGCATCCTGTACCGGCGCGGCCTCCACGAGCCCGTGGGTGCGGTCTACTTCGACGGGATCCGGAAGACGGCATTCTTCGACGACGCGTCGCCGGAAGCACGCCTGTACCGCAGCCTGGAAGCAGCGTTCGGCGACGTGCCGGTCCTGATCACGTCGCACACGGCCGACGGCAACACCGCGCTGGTGCACACCTGGAGCGACCGCAGCCCGGGCGACTTCTACCTGTTCGATATCGCCGCCAAGAAGGCCGAGCACTTGCTGAGCCGCCGCGCATGGTTCGACCCGGAGCTGATGAGCGCCATGCGGCCGATCAAGGTGCAGGCACGCGACGGGCTCGAGCTGCACGGTTACCTGACCACGCCCAATGGTTCCAGCGGCCGCAACCTTCCGATGGTGGTCATGCCCCATGGCGGCCCCTTCGGCGTCCAGGATGCATGGGGCTTCGACAGTGACGTGCAGATGCTCGCCCAGGCGGGCTATGCGGTACTGCAGTTGAACTTCCGCGGGTCGGGCGGCTACGGCAACGCGTTCGAAAGCGCGGGCGCGCGCGAGTGGGGCGGCAAGATGCAGGACGACCTGACCGATGCCACCCGCTGGGCGATCAGCGAAGGCATCGCCGCACGCGACCGCATCTGCATCTACGGCGGCAGCTATGGTGGCTACGCGGCACTGATGGGCGCGGCGCGGGAACCCGACCTCTACCAGTGTGCGGTGGGGACGGTCGGCGTCTACGACCTGCCGACGATGCATACCGACGGGGACATCCAGCGGCGTGGGTCGGGAGAGACCTACCTGCGCGAATGGATCGGAGAGCGCAACAGCCTTGCCGCTGTGTCGCCCAACAGGATGGCTGATCGCATCAAGGTTCCGGTGTTTCTGGCGGCGGGCGGCGAGGACGAACGTGCCCCGATCGCCCATACGCAAATGATGGAACGTGCGCTGCGGAAGGCCGGCGTACCCGTCGAGGCCCTTTATTTCGCTAACGAAGGCCACGGGTTCTACCTGGAAAAGAACCGGCGCGAGTACTACACGCGATTGCTGGCGTTCTTCTCCCGGCACCTGGGTGGCGGCACTCCCGCGAGCGATGCGGGCGCCGCGGCAGGTACCGAGTAGGGCTTCCACGCGGGTCTTGCCACGCACCGGGACGGCGCCTGCGAGGGCGCCGTTCCCGTTTGGCCGCGTGGACGCCCCCTTTGGGCGCCCCGGGAGCGCACCTGGCGGGGCCGGCCCGCGGCTTGCCACGGGTTGGGCCGCGGCTTCTTTGCCGTCACCGCCCCCGCCGCCTACCATCCGGGTCTGCCTGATCGCATCCGGAGCGTCCATGAACCTGCGCCACGCCGTACTGCCGTTGCTGGTTGCCGCCGTCCTGTCCTCCCCGTCGGTTGCCGATGCGGCCGAGCGGGGCCTGCAGGGCCGCGACCTGGCCACCATGGACCGCCATTCCTCGCCGGCCCTGTCACCCGACGGTCGCCACGTGGTGTTTGCCCGCCGCGTGGTGGATTTCGATGCCGATTCCTCCAGCACGAGCCTGTGGATCGAGGACCTGTTTGCACGCGATTCCGCGCCACCGCGCCGGCTGACGCCGGAGGGCTGGAGCGTCAATTCGCCCGCCTTCTCGCCCGATGGCAAGCACGTGCACTTCCTCAGCGCCAAGTCGGGACGCTCGCAGCTCTACGCCGTCGCCCTGGCCGGTGGTGAGCCGCGCCAACTCACCGACGTGCCCGTGGACGTCGGCACCTTCCACGTCGCCCCCGGCGGCGACCGCGTTGCATTCAGCGCCGACACCTTCCTCGACTGTGGCAGCGACCTGGCCTGTACCCGCAAGCGCCTGGACGAGACCGGCAAGGACAAGGCCAGTGGCGTGGTGTACGACCGGTTGTTCATCAGGCACTGGGACACCTGGCGCGACGGCCGCCGCAACCAGCTGTTTGTCGCCCCGCTGCGCGACGCGCCGGCCACGCAGGCGGTAGCGGTAAGCGGCACGCTCGACGGCGACGTCCCGTCCAAGCCGTTCGGTGGCGGATCCGACTACACCTGGGCGCCGGACGGGCAATCGCTGGTCGCCAGCGTGCGGGTGGCCGGGCGCGGCGAGCCGTGGTCGACCAACTTCGACCTGTACCGCCTGCCGGCCAACGGCGAAGGCGAGCCGGTCAACCTGACCGGCTCCAACCCGGCCTGGGATGCCGAGCCGGTGTTCAGCACCGACGGCACGACCCTCTACTACCGGGCGATGAAGCGCGCCGGGTTCGAGGCCGACCGCTCCGGACTGATGGCGATGGAGCTGTCCAGCGGGCGGGTGCGGGAGATCGCACCGGGCTGGGACCGCTCGGCCGACGGCATCGTCCTGTCCGCCGATGGCGGCACGATCTACACCACCGCGCAGGACACCGGCGAGCATCCGCTGTTTGCAGTGGACGTCGCCAGCGGCCAGGTGCGCGAGGTGGTGGGCGATGGCACGGTGTCCAACGTGCAGCTGGCGGGGCCAACCCTGGCGTTCACCCGCAACACCATGGCCAGCGGCGACCAGATCATCACCACCGGCCCGGACGCCGCGCAGCTGCGGGAAATCACCCCGAGCGCCGGGCAGATGCTGGGCGAGGACGTGGGCTTTGGCGAGTACGAACAATTCAGCTTCAAGGGATGGAACGACGAGACCGTGCACGGCTACGTGGTCAAGCCGTGGAATTACCAGGAGGGCAGGGAGTACCCGGTGGCGTTCCTCATCCACGGTGGCCCGCAGGGCAGCTTCGGCGATGGCTGGAGCTACCGCTGGAACCCGCAGACATACGCCGGACAGGGCTACGCCGTGGTCATGATCGATTTCCACGGCTCCACCGGCTACGGCCAGGCGTTCACCGATGCGATCAGCAGGCATTGGGGCGATCGCCCGCTGGAGGACCTGCAGAAGGGGTGGGCGGCCGCGCTCGACCGCTACGCGTTCCTGGACGGCGACCGCGCATGCGCGCTGGGTGCCAGCTACGGCGGCTACATGGTCAACTGGATCGCCGGGAACTGGTTCGATGAAGACGGCAACTCGCCGTGGAAGTGCCTGGTCAACCACGACGGGGTGTTCGATACACGCTCAATGGCGTACGTGACCGAGGAGCTGTGGTTCACCGAGTGGGAGAACGGCGGCACGCCGTACGACAACCCGGAGGCCTACGAGCGCTTCAACCCGGTGAACCATGTCTCGAAGTGGCGCGTGCCGATGCTGGTGGTGCAGGGCGAGAAGGATTACCGCGTGCCGGTCGACCAGGGCATTGCGACGTTCACCGCGCTGCAACGCAAGGGCATCGAGTCAAAGCTGCTGTACTTCCCGGACGAGAACCACTGGGTGCTCAAGCCCAACAACAGCGTCCTGTGGCACGAGACGGTCAAGGCCTGGCTGCGGCAGCACATCGGCCAGTGATGTGAGGGAGGCGGCTCCGGCCGCCCTGGTCGTCCAAGTGGTCAAACTCTCGCCCCGCATCGCCTGCCGGAGCTTCCATGACACCCCCCAGCACCGCCCTGATCACCAATGATGCCGTCGTGCTCGGCCTGCTGGCCGTGGTGCTGGGGTTCGTGTTCTGGAGCGCCTCGCGCGAGGACGGCTTCTGGAAGAAGTTCTATGGCGTGGTGCCGGCATTGCTGCTGTGCTACCTGATCCCCTCGGTGTTCAACAGCATCGGCCTGATCGACGGCGCCGCGTCCGGGTTGTATCCGATGGCGCGCGATTACCTGCTGCCCAGCGCGCTGGTGCTGCTGTGCGTGGCGCTGGACTTCGGCGCCATCGTGCGGCTGGGTCCCAAGGCGGTGGTGATGTTCCTGGCCGGCACGTTCGGCGTGATGCTCGGCGCGGTGGTGGCGTTCACGGCCATGGGCTTCATCCATCCCGAGGCCGTGGCGGGCGACACCTGGCGCGGCATGACCACCGTAGCCGGAAGCTGGATCGGCGGCGGCGCCAACCAGGCGGCGATGAAGGAAGTGTTCGGCGTGGAGGCGACGCTGTTCGGCCAGTTCGTTGCCGTCGATGTGCTCATCGCAAGCGTCTGGTTGGCGGTACTGCTGTTCCTGGTCCCGCGCGCACCGGCCTTCGATCGCTGGACCGGTGCCGATGTCAGCGCCATCGACGACCTCAAGGGCCGAATCGAGGCCTACCAGGTACAGCATGCCCGGGTGCCGACATTGACCGACCTGGTGCTGATACTCGCGGTGGGCTTGGGAGCCACCGGGCTGGCCCACCTGCTGACCGATCCACTGGTGGCCTGGATCGCGGGCCTGCCCCCGGAGTGGAACCTGCAGAACTACAGCCTGACCGCGCGCTTCTTCTGGATCACGGTGCTGGCGACCACGATCGGGCTGCTGCTGAGCTTCACCCGCGCACGCACCCTGGAGGGTGCCGGGGCATCCAGGGTCGGATCGGTGATGCTGTACGTGCTTGTGGCCACCATCGGCATGCAGATGGACCTGGGCGCACTGCTTGACCGGCCCTGGCTGTTCCTGATGGGCCTGGTCTGGATTTCGGTGCACGGGCTGGTGCTGCTCGTCGTCGCCAAGCTGGTCCGCGCGCCGCTGTTCTTCCTCGCCGTGGGTTCGCAGGCCAACATCGGCGGGGCTGCGTCCGCGCCCGTGGTGGCCAGCGCCTTCCATCCCGCGCTGGCCCCGGTCGGCGTGCTGTTGTCGGTGCTGGGCTATGCGCTCGGTACCTACTGCGCCTACGCCACCGGCATCCTGCTGCAGTCCATGGCGGGCGCCTAACGGGCGCTGGACCTCAGAGCCACCGGACCTTGCGCAGGTAGCGGTACAGGCCAAGGCAGATGGCTGCGACGACGCCTATGAGCACCGGGTACGCGTAGCGGCCCTCGAGTTCGGGCATGTGCCTGAAGTTCATGCCGTACCAGCTGGCAACGAGAGTGGGCGCCGCCAGCAGCGCGGCCCATCCCGCCAGCCGCTTGACCACTTCGCCCTGTGCCAGCGTCACCAGGGAGAGGTTCACGGTGAGGGCGGCCGTCAACATTTCCCTCAGGGTGTCGGATGCGTCGTTGACCCGCAGCACGTGGTCGTGCACGTCGCGGAAGTATGGACGGACCTCGTTGGGCACCATCCCGTCGTGGCTGCGGGCCAGCTGGCCCAGCACGTCCTGCATCGGCGCGACCGCCAGCTGCAGGCGCGCCAGCTCGCGCTTGAGCTCGTACAGCCGGACGATCGTTTCGCGACGGTAGTCGTCGGCGAACACGTCGTGCTCGAGCGACTCCAGCGACGACCGGAACTGCGCGACGATCGGCTGGTAGTTGTCGACGATGAAGTCCATCACCGCGTACAGGGCATGGGCCGGGCCCATCGCCAGCAATTCGGGTTCGCGCTCGGCGCGGGCGCGCACCGAGGCGTAGGACAGCGAGGCCCCGTGGCGGACCGTGACCAGGTAGCGCGCGCCCAGGAAGGCATGGGTCTCGCCGAACACGATGCGTTCGTCCACTGCCTGTGCGGTGTGCACCGCGATGAACAGCGATGACCCGTAGGCTTCGATCTTGGGGCGCTGGTGCGCATTGTGGGCATCCTCCACGGCCAGGTCGTGGAGGCCGAACTCCTCCTGCAACTGGTCCAGGACCGCTTCGGCGGGCTCGTAAAGCCCCACCCAGACGAAGCTGCCGTCATCCACGGCCAGTACGTCGCTGATCGCTTCCAGCGGCAGGTCGCGACGGCTGCCGTCGCGGCTGTACGCCACGCAGTTGACGACGCCTGCGGAAGTGCGGGTGGAAGTCATCGGCTGCATCCTGCCACGCCGAGCGAGCGCGGGCGATGCCACCTACGGCGTCTCTTGCTTGGACAGCTTGCCCGCGGTACGGCGCCGCGCAAGCAGGGACCACGCCAGCGCGGCATGGATCGGCAGCAGCAGGGCAATCCAGTGGGCGTTGCGCTGAGGCACCACCTGGAGGCCGTAGACAAACACCGCCAGTGCAGACAGTCCGGCCATGGCGACCAATGCGGTGGAGAACACGCGTCCCGCCCCGCGGCTCCGTGCCAGGCGCCAGCCGCCGGGCAGCAAGAGCCAGGCGAGCGGGTTCATCAGCAGAAGGTTCTGGTTGGCCCAGCCAAATCGGTGGTCGGTGCCCAGCCAGATGTAGAGCATCAGCACGCCGAGCAGGCCGCAGACGGCCCAGAAGGGCAGAGCCAGTGAAGCGGCCAGCCGGGGGCGTCGCCGTCCAAGCCACGCGAGGGCCACACCGATTGCCAGGCCGGCAGCCAGCCAACGGGTCCACCGCCTTTCGAACTCCCGTGGCGCGGGGGCCAGCCTGTGCTGCAGTACCTCCACGCGCTCATGTACGACGGGGCTGCCGTCCTGGCGTCGCGCTCCATCGAGGGCATCGGCAAGGCGCATAGGCACGAATGCGTCGTTCCAGATCGGTAGCGGCCGGTCGGCCGATGGCCCCAGGCCGATATCGAAGACCAGCCACATCCAGGGGGCGGGCGAGGCCAGTCGCACCGCCTCGCTGCGGAAGGTATTGCCGCGTGATCGTGTCTGCAGCTGGCGGCGCAACTCCCCCCCCAGCGCGCGGTCGAGCGCATCGCGCACCCGCGTGGAACAGTTGTCCAGGAAGTAGTCGTAGCGGTAGTAGGCGTTCTCGGGCCGTGCGTTCTCGGCCAGTGCGTCCGCAAGCGCCCGCGCATCCGCCGGTGCGAGGTCCAGCCATTGCATCGACACGCCGCGACCGACGGCGCGGTAGTAGGCCAGGTCCTCCTCGACCGGTAGCGCCAGCAGGCGGTAGCGCATTACGCCGCGGACGAAGCGGCTGACGAAGTCGGCCTCGTACGGGTCGAAGTACCCGAAATTGAACGAGGTGGCCGCGCCCGATACCGGGTCCTGCACGACGATGGCGTTGTGGCCGAAACGCTCGAAGAAGATTTCACCCGGCTGCATCGTCAGCACGCCGATCCGGGGCGCTGGCACCCCCTCCGGCGAACCCTGGACGGCGACTTCCGATGCGGGCGGCGCCGGTAGGGCGGGGGCCGCGATCGCAGCCAGCGCCATGCACCACAACGCCAGCACCCAGGCCGCGGACGCACCGCGCCGCAGGCCGCGGCGCAGGTCAGCCATCATCGCCCAGTACGCCGACGTGGAAGGCGTGCACGCGCCGTGCGTCGGCACTGGATACGCGGAAGACGTAGCGGCCCAGGGTCAACTCCTCGCCGGCCTCGGGAAGGTGGCCGATGGCTGCGGTGACCAGCCCGCCGATGGTGTCGTACTCGTCGTCGTCGAAGTCCGCACCGAAGCGCTCGTTGAAGTCCTCGATCGGCGTCAGGGCGTCGACCACGAACTGGCCGTCGGCCTGAGCGGCGATCAGCGCATTGGGATCCTCGGCATCGTCGTGCTCGTCGTCGATCTCCCCGACGATCTGTTCAAGCACGTCCTCGATGGTGACCAGCCCGGCGACGCCGCCATGCTCGTCGATGACGATCGCCATGTGGTTGCGGGACATGCGGAATTCGCGCAGCAGCACGTCCAGGCGCTTGGACTCCGGGATCAGTACCGCCGGTCGCAGCAGCTCATGGATGCCGGCCGGGCCGTTGTCCTCCACCACGCCCCGCAGCAGGTCCTTTGCGAGGAGGATGCCGAGTACGTTGTCACTGTCTTCGCCGTGCACCGGAAACCGCGAGTGGCCGGATTCGACCACGCGCTTCATCAACTCCAGGAACGGCGCCTCGGCGGGCAGGGCCACCACCTGGGAGCGTGGGATCATCACGTCGCCAACGGTCAGGTCGGACACGGTGATCGCGCCTTCCATCATCGTCAGCGTATCGGCGGCGATCAGGCCGTCGACCTGCGCATCGCGCAGGATTTCCACCAGGTCTTCGCGCGTGGTGGGCTCGCCCGACAGGGCCGAGCTGATCCGGTCGATCCACGAGCGGCGCTTTTCAGGGGACTCGGGGTGCTGGGTACTACTGTCGTCCTCGGACATTGCGTCGGTGTACCGGCCCGGGGGGAGGGGCCGCTGGAGGCGCAGTTTAGCGCGCCGGGGGCGCATTGCCGGGCGGAGGGCCCGGTCCGGACCCGGTGTCGCCGGTCACTCGCCCAGGTAGGGGTCGGCGACGCCGATTCCGGCCAGTATTTCCCGCTCCAGCCGCTCCATGCACTCGGCCTCGGTGTCGTCCTCGTGGTTCCATCCCAGCAGGTGCAGGGTGCCGTGCACGGTGAGGTGGGCGTAGTGCGCGGCCAGCGGCTTGCCCTGCTCGCGGGCTTCGCGGACCACCACCGGCGCGCAGATGACCAGGTCACCCAGCAGGGGCAGGCGCACGCCCTCGGGCAGCCCTTCCGGCAGGTCGGCGGGGAAGCTCAGAACGTTGGTCGCATGGTCCTTGCCGCGGTAATGGCGGTTGAACGACCGGCCTTCCTTGCTGTCGACGATACGGATGGCCAGGTCCGCCTGGCGGAGCCGGCCCTCGAGCGCGGCGCGCACCCAGCGCCGGAAACTCACCGCCGACGGGATGCCCGCCCGGGGCACTCCGTAGCTGACCGATACGTCCAGTTGCAGCGCATCGTGGGTCATCGTTGAGTCCTCAGCTGGCCGGCCCGCTGCCGGCATCCTTGGCATCGCGCGCGTCATACGCATTGACGATCCGGGCCACCAGCGGGTGCCGGACCACGTCGCGCGACTCGAAGAAGGTGAAACTGATGCCGTCCACGCCACGCAGTACGTCCAGGGCGTCCTTCAACCCGGACTTCTGGTGCTTGGGCAGGTCGATCTGGGTCAGGTCGCCGGTCACCACGGCGGTGCTGCCGAACCCGATGCGGGTCAGGAACATCTTCATCTGCTCGATCGAGGTGTTCTGGGCCTCGTCCAGGATCACGAAGGCGTCGTTGAGCGTGCGCCCGCGCATGTAGGCCAGCGGCGCGATCTCGATGACGTTCTTCTCCAGCAGCTTCACCACCTTCTCCACGCCCAGCATCTCGTACAGCGCGTCGTACAGCGGCCGCAGGTACGGGTCGACCTTCTGGGTGAGGTCGCCGGGCAGGAAGCCCAGCTTCTCGCCCGCCTCCACCGCCGGGCGCACCAGGATCAGGCGCTGGACGCGGCCATCGTTGAGTGCCTCCACCGCGCTTGCCACGGCCAGGAACGTCTTGCCGGTACCGGCCGGTCCGATCCCGAAGTTGATGTCGTCGACGGCGATCGCGTGCAGGTACTTGGCCTGGTTGCTGCCGCGGCCGCGGACAGTGCCGCGCTTGACCCGGATCGCGACTTCCTGCGGTTCGATGTCCTCCTGGACCACGCGGTCGGCGTCGGCTTCGGCCAGCCGAAGGTGGATGGCGGGCTCGCTCAGGGTCTCGTTGGCCGCGTCGTTCCACAGGTCACGCAGCAGCGTCTCGGCCTTGCCCACCGCCGCTTCGGGCCCGACGATCCGGAAGATGTTGCCGCGGCTGGCGATTTCCACTCCCAGGCGCAATTCGATCAGCCTCAGGTGGCCTTCGAAGGGGCCCGAGAGGTTGGCCAGGCGCTCTGCTTCAGGCGGGTCAAGGGTGAATTCGGACGTGGTTCTCGAAGGCATCGGGGGCTGTCTTCAGTCGGGGCGCGGGCGTTAGGCGCCACACGCACGGGGAAGGGCGAGCTTGCGCCCCCGCAGGCTTTTTCGCAAAGTCCTGCGGGACTGCAACCAAGGGGACGTGGCGATGGCGGTGATCGGGAGCATGAAGGGGGTCGTGTTGGCGGCATGCCTGGTGGCAGGGCCCTTGCAGGCCCAGGACCTGACGGTGCTGGAAGCCTCGCGCATCCACACGATGGATCCGTCGCGTCCGCTTGCAAAGGCCATGGCATTCGATGCGCAAGGGCGCATTGTGGCCCTGGGCAGCGTCAACGACCTGCATGCGCGGTACCCGGGCGCCAAGCGGCTCGATGCGGGCGACTC
Organism: Novilysobacter viscosus; assembly: GCF_046600715.1. NCBI lineage: Bacteria > Pseudomonadati > Pseudomonadota > Gammaproteobacteria > Lysobacterales > Lysobacteraceae > Novilysobacter > Novilysobacter viscosus. Next base: position 131,495 of record NZ_JBJMAV010000002.1, on the reverse strand, counting down.
GATTGTCGTCCCCGGCCTGATCGACGCGCACGGCCATATCGGCAACCTCGGCCTGAGCCTGATGCGGGCGCGGCTGGACGGCACGCGCAGCCGCGCGGAAATCGTGGAGCGCCTGCGCCAGCATGCAGCCGTGCTATCGGATGGCGACTGGTTGCTGGGGCGTGGCTGGGACCAGAACGACTGGCCCGACCAGGCTTTCCCCACGGTGGCCGACCTTGACGAGGCCTTCCCCGACCGTCCGGTCTGGCTGACCCGCGTGGACGGTCATGCCGGCTGGGCAAACAGCGCGGCGCTTCGACAGGTGGAGCGCGACCTGGCCGGAGCGTGGCAACCCGATGGTGGCCGCATCGAGCGCGACGCGGGCGGCGTGCCGAGCGGCGTCTTCATCGACAGCGCCATGGACCTGGTCGAAGCGGCGATCCCGCCCATGGACGGGGACACTGCCGAGCGGGCCCTGGCGCTGGGCATGCGCAGCGCGGTCGAGCACGGCCTGACCGGCGTCCACGATGCCGGCGTGTCAATGGCGCAGATCGGCGCGTACCAGCGCCTTGCCGATCGTGGCGAGCTGCCCCTGCGGATCTATGCCCTCGCTGACGGAGACCAGGAGGCATTCGCCTGGTTGTGCAGGGAAGGGTTGTATTCCCACCCGGCCGGTCGCCTGCAGATGCGCGCGATGAAGCTCTACGTGGACGGCGCGCTGGGAAGCCGCGGCGCCGCGCTCCACGCCGATTACCACGACGACCCGGGCAACCGTGGCCTGCTGCTGATCCAGCCCGACGCACTGGAGGGGGTGTTGAAGCGCGCCCGTGATTGCGACGTCCAGGTCGCCACCCATGCCATCGGTGACCGCGGCAACCGGCTGGTGCTGGATGCCTATGCGGGGACGTGGGGGGATTCCAGCGGCCACGGGCATCGCTGGCGTATCGAGCACGCGCAGGTGGTGTCGCCCGAGGACCTGCCACGCTTCGCCAGGCAGCACGTGATCGCATCGATGCAGCCCACCCATGCCACCAGCGACATGCCCTGGGCCGAGGCCCGCCTGGGTCCGGAGCGCATCGTAGGCAGCTATGCCTGGCGCACCCTGCGCGACCACGGCGCCCGGTTGGCCCTGGGCTCGGACTTCCCGGTGGAATCGGTGGACCCGCGCCTGGGACTTTTCGCAGCGGCGACAAGGACCGATGCCGGAGGTCAACCGCTGGGCGGCTGGCGTCCGCACGAGAAGTTGACCGCATTCGAGGCGTTGCGCGGTTTCACCCTGGATGCGGCGTACGCGGGGTTCGCCGAGACCGAGACGGGCAGTCTGGAGGCGGGCAAGCGGGCGGACTTCGTTCTGCTCGCCGAGGACCCCATGGCCATCGCCCCGGAGGGGTTGCGGTCGCTCACGGTGCAGGCGACCTACGTCGAGGGGCGGCCCGTCTACGAGCGTCCGCGGGACTGATACCGGCGGGGGTATGTATCAACGGCTGCCGCGAGGGGGGCGCAGCGCGCGCCGGATCGAAACGACGCCGACCGCACCCAGCGCCATCGAGCCGAGCAGCCACGCCAGCGTCACCGGATCCTGGGTCCAGTCTGGATCTGCTGCGGCCTTGGCCGCCACGCGGACGAGTCCAAGCAGGCCCAGCGCCGTCCACCACAGGCCGAGCGCCGCGCGTCGCAGCACCGTCTCCGTGGCGGGAGTGGGGCCGTGCACGGGTAATCAGGCGGCGATGCCGGCCGAGGTCACTACGCGCCCGCGCAGCGAATTGCTCATCGCCTCGGTGATGAGCACATCGACGAACTGGCCGATCAGCCGCGCCGGCGCCGGGAAATTCACCGAGCGCATGTTTTCAGTCTTGCCGGTGAGTTCGTTGGGATCCTTCCTTGAGGGTCCCTCGACCAGCACCCGCTGGGTGCTGCCCACCATCGACTCGCTGATGCGCCGGGCGGTGTCGCTGATGGCGGCCTGCAGGCGCGACAGGCGTGCGTGCTTCTCCTCGCCCGACACGCTGTCGGGGAGATCGGACGCGGGTGTGCCCGGGCGGCGCGAATAGATGAAGGAGAACGACTGGTCGAAGCCGACGTCCTCGATCAGCTTCATCGTCTTGTCGAAATCCGCCTCGGTCTCGCCCGGGAAGCCGACGATGAAATCCGAGCTGATCGAGATATCCGGCCGCACCGCGCGCAGCTTGCGCACCTTCTGCTTGAACTCCAGTGCCGTGTACCCGCGCTTCATCGCGCTCAGCACCCGATCGCTACCCGATTGCACCGGCAGGTGCAGGTAGTTGGCCAGTTCGGGTACGTCGCGGTAGGCCTCCACCAAAGAGTCGGAAAACTCAAGCGGGTGCGAGGTGGTGAAGCGGATCCGGTCGATGCCGTCGATCTGGGCGAGGGTGCGGATCAGCAGGCCCAGGTCGGCGAAGCCGGTCCCCGGGCCGGGGTCGTCCACCCCGGCCGTGTCCTGCATGGGGCCCCGGTAGGCGTTGACGTTCTGCCCCAGCAGGTTGATTTCGCGCACGCCCTGGGTCGCCAGTTGCGCGCATTCAACCAGTACGTCCTCGAACGGCCGACTGACTTCCTCTCCCCGGGTGTAGGGCACCACGCAGAAGCTGCAGTACTTGCTGCAGCCCTCCATGATCGACACGAACGCGCTCGGGCCTTCGGCACGGGGCTCGGGCAGGCGATCGAATTTTTCGATCTCCGGGAAGCTGATATCGACCTGCGGACGGCCCGTCTCACGTTTGGCTGCGATGAGCGCCGGCAGCCGGTGGAGGGTCTGTGGGCCGAATACCAGGTCCACGTAGGGCGCACGCTGGATGATCGCCTCGCCCTCCTGGCTGGCCACGCAACCGCCCACGCCGATCAGGACAGGCCTTTCGCCCTGCTTGAGCGACTTCCAGCGCCCCAGCTGGCTGAACACCTTTTCCTGTGCTTTTTCGCGTATCGAGCAGGTATTTACCAGGATTACGTCGGCTTCCTCGACGTTAGTGGTCAACTCCAATCCGTCGCTGGCCGCCAGGACGTCGGCCATCTTGGCCGAGTCGTACTCGTTCATCTGGCAGCCGTGGGTCTGTATGAACAGCTTGCCGCGCGGGGCAGGGGGACGGGTATTTTCGGTCATGGGCAGGTCCGGGGCGCGGTGGTGAACCCGAGCCGGATAGCGGGGATGGCCGCCTAGTCTAAGCCGGGGGCGCCTGAAGCCAGGCTCCTGTTTTGTGAATCAAGTACTTGGCAATCCCCGGCGAACACGCGACACTCACAGACATGAGGGGACGGATCACGCTACTGGGGATCGCCTGTCTGCTGGCCGCCGGGCCGGCAGTGTCCGGCACGATCTACCGCTGCGAGGCGGCCGACGGCACCCGCAGCTATGTCAGCAAGCGGGTAAGTGGCGCCACCTGCAAGTCGGTAAGCGAGTACTCGACCGTGACGTACAAGCCGCCGGCGCGTGCCGCCTCCGGGGGCGCCACCCCAGTGAGCCTGGTTTCTGGTTCACCGGCGTCGGCCTCGGCTCCCGCCCAGTCCGCCAGCATGACCAACGCCGCGCCCACGACCCCGGTGTCTTCGGGGCAGGCACGGTCGCGACTGGTGCAGGGGCAGGTGTACTCCTACATCAAAGACGGGGTGCGCCACTATTCGAGTGCCCGGCCCAAGGGCGTGGCCAGCGCCAGTCCGGTTCGCACCATCAAGTACAGTTTCTTCGAGACCTGCTACGCCTGCGCGGCCAAGCCCGGTGTGAGCTTCCACAACGTGCGGCTCAACATGGCGGCCTACCAGGACGAGATCTCGACCGCCGCGCGCGAGCATGGCGTCGATGAAGCGGTGGTACGCGCGATCATCCACGCCGAGTCGGCATTCAATCCCAACGCGCTCTCGCGGGTCGGGGCGCAGGGCCTGATGCAGCTGATGCCCGCCACCGCACGTCGCTTCGGCGTGGGCAATGCCTTCGAACCGTCGCAGAACATCCGCGGCGGGGTGAAGTACCTGGCATGGTTGCTCAAGCGGTTCAACGGCAACCTGACGCTCGCCGCGGCCGGCTACAACGCCGGCGAGGGCAACGTGGACAAGTACAAGGGCGTGCCGCCGTTCGACGAGACCCAGCGCTACGTCCAGCGCGTTGCGATCCTCGCCGATCGCTACCGCGGCGCCGTTGTCGCCCGCTGAGGCCTGTCCGCCCCGTTCCAAGCGCCTGGCGGATTGTCCTGCCGTTCACCCTTCCGTTACACTTCCCGTCTTTGGGCCGCGAGCCGTCGCCAGTGGCCGGCGCCGCGTCCTGACTTCGAATTCCAGACAGTATTTTTGCGGAGTGCCGGATGGCCAACCAAGGGATCACCGATCCTCATCCCGAGCCGATCAACGAGCCGGTCAACCACGGGCGTCGACGGTTCCTGACCGCGACCACCGCGGTGGTCGGCGCCGTGGGCGCCGGGTTCGTGGCGGTGCCGTTCATCAAGTCGTGGAACCCCAGCGAGCGCGCCAAGTTGGCCGGTGCGCCGGTCACCGCCGACATCAGCGCGCTGGAGGTCGGCCAGCGTATCGTACTGGAGTGGCGTGGGCAGCCGATCTGGATCGTGCGCCGTTCGCAGGCCGTGCTGCAGGCGTTGCCAACTCTGGAAGGTGAGCTGAGCGACCCGGGTTCGCAGAATCCCGAGCAGCAGCCCGCTTACGCAGCGAACGAACTGCGCTCGATCAAGCCCGAGGTGTCGGTACTGGTTGGACTGTGCACCCACCTGGGCTGCGCGCCCGAGATGGTGGCGCAGATCGCGCCGCAGCCGTTCGACGCGCAGTGGAAGGGTGGCTACTTCTGCCCGTGCCACAAGTCGAAGTTCGACATGGCGGGTCGCGTCTATTCCGGCGTGCCGGCGCCGACCAACCTGGTCGTGCCGCCGCACCATTACGCCGACGACAACACGATCGTCATCGGCGTCGATCCGCAAGGGGCCGCCTAAGCCATGTCCAACATCATTACCCGCGGCGCCAACGGCGCGATGAACTGGGTCAACGAGCGCGCACCGGCCTTGATGCCGATGTACCGCAAGCACATGACCGAGTACTACGCGCCGAAGAACTTCAACATCTGGTACATCTTCGGTGTGCTGTCGATGGTGGCGCTGGTCAACCAGATCGTCACCGGCATCTTCCTGACGATGCACTACAAGCCGAGTGCGGCGGAAGCCTTCGCCTCGGTCGAATACATCATGCGCGACGTGCAGTGGGGCTGGCTGATCCGCTACATGCACTCCACCGGCGCATCGCTGTTCTTCGTGGTCGTCTACATCCACATGTTCCGCGGCCTGATGTACGGCTCGTACCGGAAGCCGCGCGAGCTGGTGTGGATCCTGGGCATGCTGATCTACCTGGTGCTGATGGCCGAGGCGTTCCTCGGCTACGTGCTGCCCTGGGGCCAGATGTCGTTCTGGGGCGCCAAGGTGATCATCTCGCTGTTTGGCGCGATCCCGGTCATCGGTGGCGGCCTGGTCGAGTGGATCATGGGTGACTACCTGCCCGGCGACGCCACCCTCAACCGCTTCTTCGCGCTGCACGTGATCGCACTTCCGCTGGTGCTGCTGCTGCTGGTGGTGCTGCACCTGGGGGCGTTGCACGAGGTGGGCTCGAACAACCCCGATGGTGTAGAGATCAAGAAGGGACCGAAGGGCAACCGCTGGTCGCCGACCGCGCCTGCAGACGGCATTCCGTTCCACCCGTACTACACGGTGAAGGACACGGTTTACATCGGCTTCTTCCTGATCCTGGCGGCGTTCATCATCTTCTTCGCCCCGGCGTTCGGTGGCTGGTTCCTCGAGCACGATAACTTCACCGAGGCCAACCGCCTGGTGACGCCCGCGCAGATCAAGCCGGTCTGGTACTACACGCCGTATTACGCGATGTTGCGCGTGGTGCCGGACAAGCTGGGTGGCGTGATGGTGATGTTCGGCGCGATCGCGATCCTGTTCCTTGTGCCCTGGCTGGACCGGGCGAAGGTGAAGTCGGTGCGCTACCGCGGCTGGATCACCAGGGCGATGCTCACCCTGCTTGTGGTGTGCTTCGTGTGGCTGGGCAAGATCGGCGCCGGCCCCGGCACCGATCCGGTCGAGACGGTCATCGGCCGCGTCCTGACCTTCTTCTACTTCGCTTTCTTCATCACGATGCCGCTGTGGACCAAGCTCGACAAGACCAAGCCGGTGCCGGAACGGGTGACGATGCATGACTAACAAGACGCCTACTTCCTTCCAGCGCCGTTGGATCGGCCGGCTGGTCTCGGTGGCGGCCGGATTGCTGGTGTCCGCCAGTGCTTGGGCTGCTGCAGGTGGCGATGTCGAGGCTGCCGGTACCGACCTTGGTGATCGCGCTTCGCTGCAACGCGGCGCGCAGCTTTACATGAACTACTGCTCGGCATGCCATTCGCTGCAGTACCTGCGTTACTCGCGCATCGCCGAGGACCTGGGGCTGACGGAGGACGAGGTGATGGACAACCTCAACTTCACCGGTGGCAAGTTCGGCGAGCAGGTGCAGGTGAGCATGACCACGGAGCAGGGCAACGCCTGGTTCGGCAAGATGCCGCCGGACCTCAGCCTGATCTCGCGGGTTCGGGGTCCGGACTGGGTCTACACCTACCTGAAGTCCTTCTACCTCGACGAAGACCAGCCGCTGGGCTGGAACAACAAGCTGTTCCCCAACGTGTCGATGCCCAACCCCTTGTGGGAGCTGCAGGGCCTGCAGCATGCCGTCTATGGCGAGCTCGACGAGGCAACCGGTGAGCGTCCGGTGGTGGGGCTGGAAGTCAAGAGCGCCGGTCAACTGGACGCAGCGGGCTTCGACCAGGCAGCGCGTGATATCACTGCATTCCTCGAATACGCCGGCGAACCAGCCGCCCTCAAGCGCCAGGGAATGGGCGTGTGGGTGATCCTGTTCCTGGTGGTGTTCACGTTCTTCGCCTGGCTGCTCAAGACCGAGTACTGGCGCGACGTGAAGTAGCCGCGATCCGGTTGGGTCCCTCGCAATCGCGATGGGCCCAGGCAGGGGGCACGGCGTGATCGAGGCCGCGACGACCGTCCACACGGGGTGGGCGGCGTCTTGCCGACCGGCGGATTCCGGTGGCTGGAGAGGTCGATGATGGCGGCGAGCCCACGTATGCGTAATGCCCTGACCCTGTTTTCCTCAACCGACTGCGTGCTCTGCCACCGGGTGCGCCTGGTGTTGGCGGCGAAGGGCGTCACCTACGACCTGATCCCCGTCGACCCGCAGAACCCGCCCGAAGACCTGATCGACCTGAACCCGTACCACTCGGTGCCGACGCTGGTGGAGCGCGATCTGGTGTTGTACGCGGCGAGCGTCGTCAGCGAATACCTCGATGAACGCTATCCGCACCCGCCGCTGATGCCGGTCGATCCGCTGTCACGCGCACGCCTGCGGTTGGGCATGCTTCGCCTCGAGCATGACTGGGTGCCGCAGGTGCAGGCCATCCAGCTGGGCAACAAGGCGCAGGCCGATGCCGGGCGCAAGCGCCTGAAGGAACTGCTGACTGCCTCGGTGCCGCTGTTCAAGGCGTTCAAGTTCTTCCTCAACACCGAGATGAGCCTGGCTGACTGCGCCATGGCCCCCATCATCTGGCGCCTGCCGGCGCTGGGCGTGCCCCTGCCCAAGGACGGCAAGGTGATCGAGGACTACGGCAATCGCATTTTCCGCAATCCGGGCTTCACCCGCAGCCTGACCGACGAGGAGCGCAAGCTGCGCGACCTGCCCTCCTGACGGTGTTCTAGACTGCACGGCATGAGCGATGACTCCACACCCATGACCAGCCACCGCCCGTACCTGTTGCGGGCGCTGTACGAATGGATCGCAGACAATGGCATGACGCCGCACGTGCTGGTCGACGCGACGCGTTCGGGTGTCCAGGTCCCGGTTCACGCGGTCAAGGAAGGGAAGATCGTCCTGAATATCGCCGAGCGCGCAGTGTCGCGCCTGGAGATGGACAACGAACTGATCCGCTTCAGTGCACGTTTCGGCGGGGTAAGCCACGCGGTGTCGGTCCCGGTTGGTGCGGTGCTGGCCATCTACGCACGCGAGACGGGGCAGGGCATGGCACTGCCCGACGACATCGCCGCCGGTGAAACGCATGCCGATGCCGATCCCGGGGGCGCTGGCACCTCCGCCTCGGCCGAGTCGCCCGTGCAACTGAGCGCCGTGCCCGCTTCGGGGGAGGACGGGGACGATGATCCTTCCACCCCGACGCCGCGTCGAAGCGGGCACCTGCGCATCGTCAAGTAGCGTGACCGCATCGACTCGGGAATTGCAGGCGCAGGAGAAAAACCGGCGCATGACGGATCGAGCGCACCCGTTGCCCAAGCCGCGCGCCGGGGGAAACAGGCAGCCCGGTGCCATTGGTCGCGCCTGCCACCGTTGCGGGGACTCAGCTCAGCCGCGTTACCTGCGGAGTCACGGGTCCGGCGAAGGAAACCAGTCTCCCCTCCCGCAGCACCATCCGGCCCACGTGGCGGTCCTGGCCATCGCGGGAGTAGTCGAAGCGGAAGCTGCGCTCCCAGCCCAGCCGCCCGGACTCGCCGCGCCCAAGCCGCACACCCGTGGCATGGACGGTTTGGTCGAGCCATTGCACGCCTGCTGCCCGGCAGGCTTCCCGACCCAGCACCTCGGCCTGCTCGGCGGCGGCGCGCGCACTGCTCCAGTAGCTGAAGCCAGCGGCGGCCACGATCATCACAATGATTAGAGTCGGCATCCTCTAAATGTGACGCCGCTGTGCTGACGCCGCAAGCATCCTCGGCCACACTCCACCACCTCAGGGGGGTTGATCAATGAAACTGGTATTCCCGGGTGGCGAACACCCACAAGTCTTGTTGGGCCTTGGGGTGAACCGGGTGGGGTCGGACCCCGCTGCCAACGTGGTGATCGACCGGCCCGGCGTCAATCCCCAGCACTGTCGGCTGCATGTCACCGCGCAGGGTGTGATGCTCGACGTGCCGGAGGGCACCCCCATCAGCGTCAATGGCCAGCAGGTCGAGGGCCTGATCTCCCTGCGCCCCGGCGACAGCGTGGACCTGGGCGGCGTGGTCGCGCGCCTCGCCGGAATCGGTGCCGCCGCGCCCGAGCCCCGCGGGGCGGCAGAGGCCGTGATGACGCCAGCCAATGACGACCTCGGGGCGACGACACTGCGGCCTGCAATGCCCAAGTACGCACTGCGCGGGGTCGGTGGCAGCGCCTTCGGGCGGAGCATTGCCGTCACCGGCGCGATGACCATCGGTCGCGCGCCCGAGTGCACGCTGTCCTTCGAGGACTCGGGGCTCTCGCGCATGCACGCGCGCCTGATGCCCACCGACGATGGCCTGCTGCTGGAAGACATGGGTTCGAGCAACGGCAGCTTCATCAATGGTCGACGGGTGTCGCGCGGCCTGGTCGGGGCAGGGGACGAGATCGCCTTCGATACCCTGCGGTTCCGTCTGGTGGGTGGCGTACGTGCAGCCGGCCGCGAGGACGGAGAGCGGCGTACCTTGCCCGCGCCTCGCACGGTTTGGGTCGGCGTGTTGGTGCTCGTCGGCGTGGGCGTGCTGGCCTGGTTGCTGACCTAGAGCGCGGCCGGGGCATCCATTGCCGGCCGTCCCAGCTTCAGCGACAGGTCGATCGCGCGCACGTGCTTGGTCAGCCCGCCGATGGAAATGAAGTCCACCCCGTCCGCGGCCACGGCCCGTAGATCTTCCAGGGTCAATCCACCGGATGCTTCCAACGGAATTGCACCGCTGTAGGGGGCTGAGCGCGCCATGCGGACCGCTTCACGCCGCAGCGGTGCGGTGAAATCGTCGATCAGGACCCGGTCGCAGCCCGTAGCCAGCGCCTGGGCGAGTTCTGCCAAGTCCTCCACTTCCACGATCAGTGGCAGGCCGGGGTGCAGCCTGCGCGCCGCGTGGATGGCGGCCGGTAGGCTGCCCGCCGCGCGGATGTGGTTCTCCTTGAGCATTACCTGGTCATACAGGCCCATGCGATGGTTGTGGCCGCCGCCCACCCGGACCGCGTACTTCTGCGCTTGGCGAAGTCCCGGAATCGTCTTGCGGGTGTCCAGGATGCGCGTGCCCGTGCCGCGGACGGCCGCGACATGGCGGGCGGTTTCAGTAGCCGTCGCCATCAATGTCTGCAGGAAATTGAGCGATGCGCGCTCGGCGCTGACCAGCGCGCGCGTTCGGCCGCGCAGTGTGGCCATTACCGTGCCGGCAGCGACCCGGTCGCCTTCCCCCACGGCCCATTGGATATCGACCTCCGGGTCGAGCGAGCGGTGGCACGCATCGAACCACGGCCGGCCGGCCACCACCGCCTCCTCTTTGCACAGCAGGTAGGCGGTATCAGGGGTATCGGGAAGCAGTGCCGCGGTGACGTCCCCGGTTCCGAGGTCTTCCTGGAGCGCGCGGCTGACGTCCTGCGCGACGTCCGCCGGGTCCGGCGCCGCGGGCATGCTGCTCATGCCCCGGGGAAGCCGGCCACGCCAACGGTAATGATCGCCTCCTCGGCCAGTAGCACCGGGATCCCGTCGTCCAGCCGGTAGACGTGCCGGTGGTCGCGCGTCGCCAGAGCCTCGCGCACCGGCCCGGATTGGGGGGTGCCGTCGGCCTTGCGGAGGGTGCCCGCCGCCGCCGCCGAATTCAGCGCCGCCAGAGCGGTCGCGTCCAGTCGCTGCAGCGGTTGCCGGGTGGTCGGACAGACGAGCAGGTCAAGCAGCTTGCGGTCCATGGTGCCTCGCGGGTCGGGGGATCAGGTGGCATGGCAGGGCCCAGCCTGGGCGGCTCGGCCGGCTGGCCGGGCGAGGACAGCGCTGCCGGATGCCATGCGGGCCGGTAGAATAACGTTTTGCCGCAAGGTCGAACCATGACAGACACAGCGCCCGCGCCGCTCGTCGGCATCGTAATGGGCTCGCGTTCGGACTGGGACACGATGCAGCACGCCGCCGACCGGCTGACATCGCTTGGCGTGCCCCACGAGGTTCGTGTGGTGTCCGCCCACCGTACGCCGGACGCCCTCTTCGAGTATGCCTCCAGCGCATCCGCGCGTGGCCTGCGCGCGATCATCGCGGGCGCCGGCGGCGCCGCGCACCTGCCGGGCATGCTTGCAGCCAAGACCGCGGTGCCGGTGTTGGGCGTACCGGTGCAGTCCAAGGCGCTCAACGGGATGGATTCGCTGCTCTCGATCGTGCAGATGCCGGCAGGGATACCCGTTGCGACATTCGCAATCGGCAATGCCGGTGCTGCCAACGCCGCGCTGTTCGCTGCGGCGATGCTGGCGCCCTACCTGCCGGAGGTTGCGTCTGCACTGGCGGCCTTCCGCGAACGCCAGACCCGCGATGTCGCCGACAACGACGACCCGCGGCGGTGAAAGGTGCGGACGGGGAGGATGCGATGACGACGGTTGGAATCCTGGGTGGCGGCCAGCTGGCGCGCATGATGGCGCTCTCGGGCGCACCGCTGGGGCTTCGATTCCTGGTAATGGACACCGTGGTCGATGCCTGCGCCGGCCAGTTCGCGCCGTTGATCGTGGGCGACTGGCGGGACGAACGCGCACTTTCGGAATTCGCCTCGAAAGTGGACGTGGTGACCTTCGATTTCGAGAACGTACCGGCCGAGTCGGCGCGTTGGCTGGCCGAGCGGGTGCCGGTCTTCCCCAGCCCGCGCGCGCTGGCCGTGGCGCAGGACCGGTTGGCCGAGAAGTCGCTGTTCCAGGAGCTGGGCATCCCGGTGCCGCCTTTCGAGGCGGTCGATTCGCGTGACGCGCTGGAGCGTGCCGTCGAGGTCATCGGCTTGCCCTGCATCCTCAAGACCCGACGCCTGGGCTACGACGGCAAGGGCCAGTTCCGATTGCGGACCCGCGAGGACATGGACGCGGCGTGGACCGCGCTTGGCGCACAGGCCGATAGCGTCGGGCTGATCCTGGAAGCATTCGTCGCGTTCGATCGCGAGCTGTCGGTAGTGGCGGTGCGTGGCCGCGAGGGCGAGTTCAAGACCTGGTCGCTGACGGAAAACTGGCACGTCGATGGCGTGCTCTCGGTCAGCCTTGCGCCGGCCCGGGTCGACACGCGCCTGCAGGATGCGGCATTCGACCATGCACGACGGTTGGCCGAGGCTCTCGACTATGTCGGCGTCTTCGCGCTGGAGCTGTTCTGCCACGGCGGCGAGCTGCTGGCCAACGAGCTGGCGCCGCGCGTCCATAACTCAGGGCACTGGACCGTCGAAGGTGCCGAGACCAGCCAGTTCCAGAACCACCTGCGGGCGGTACTCGGGGTGCCTCTGGGTGGTACCTCCAACCTGGGGCACGCGTGCATGCTCAACTGGGTTGGTGGGTTGCCCGATGCCGGGCCGGTGCTGGCCGAGGACGGCGGACATTGGCATGACTACGGCAAGTCACCACGTGCTGGGCGCAAGGTAGGCCACGCAACCGTGCGATCGGATTCTCCCGACACCCTGGCCGAGGCCCTCGTGCGGCTCGGGGACAGGCTGGAACGGGGTACACAGGTTGCGCCAGCGGTGGACCGGTTGCGCGGCGGCTGAGCCCCTTATCGCCGCGTGTCCCTGATGGACGTGCGGCGCACGGCCCAAATCGTAAAAAACAAAACGGCCGGGAAACCCGGCCGTCGTCTTGCGCGTGGTTCGCTGCGTTACTTGAGGTTGGCCGCAACGAAATCCCAGTTCACCAGGTTCCAGAAGCCCTCGAGGTACTTCGGGCGCGCGTTGCGGTAATCGATGTAGTAGGCGTGCTCCCAGACGTCGCAGGTCAGCAGCGCCGTGTCCTCGCCGGTCAGCGGGGTGTTGGCATTGGAGGTGCTCATGAGAGCCAGCGCACCGTCGGGACGCTGCACCAGCCAGCCCCAGCCCGACCCGAAGGTTCCAACCGACAGTTTGGTGAACTCGTCCTTGAAGGACGCGAAGTCTCCGAACGCCTTGTCGATCGCTTCGGCGACCTTGCCGGTGGGCTCGCCGCCGCCGTTGGGCGACAGGCAGTTCCAGTAGAACGTGTGGTTCCAGACCTGCGCGGCGTTGTTGAACATGCCGCCCTGCGCCTTGCGCACGATGTCTTCCAGAGGCATGTCGGCGAACTCGGTGCCCTCGATCATCTTGTTGAGGTTGTCGACGTACGCCTTGTGGTGCTTGCCGTAGTGGTAGTCCAGCGTCTCGCCGGAGATGTGCGGCTCCAGGGCGGTGCGCTCGTACGGCAGGGGGGGCAGTTCGATGGCCATGTGGCGGGCTCCTTTTGGGGGTGGACGCTTGCACGTCGGAAGCTGGCTTGGGGGGCGCGAAACCCCGGGTCGAAGGCGAGGGCCGGCAACCTCGGGGATGCGAAGGATTACAATGCCGCATTCTAATCCCACGCCTCGTTGCCGGGCCGTCAATGCCGGGCAACGGTCCATTGCAGGAGTGTTCCGATGTCCGTGCTCGAACGGATCCAGGCTGAGGTCGACAGCCATCCGGTGGTGCTTTTCATGAAGGGCACGGCACAGTTTCCGATGTGCGGCTTCTCCAGCCGTGCAGTGCAGGTGCTCCGCGACGCCGGGGCCACCCAGATGCACACCGTCAACGTGCTCGAAGAGCCCGAGATCCGCGCCAACCTGCCGCGCTTCTCGAATTGGCCGACCTACCCCCAGCTGTTCATCAACGGCGAGTTGATCGGTGGTTCCGACATCACCCAGGAACTGTTCGAGTCCGGTGAGCTTGCCCGGATGGTCAGCGAGATCCAGGCCAGGTAATGGCCGCGGCACCGCAGGAGTCCGAAGTGGGGGCGCGGTCGCTGGACGGCCGCGTGGTGCTGGTCGCCGGAGCCCATGGCGGGCTGGGCGGCGCTGCCGCCGTTGCGTGTGCGTCCGCGGGCGCCACTGTCGTCCTGCTGGGTCGCAAGGTGCCGAAGCTGAAACGGCTCTACGATGCGGTGGCCGCGGCCGGCCCGGAGCCCGCGATCTACCCGCTCGACCTCGAAGGTGCCGCGCCTGACGACTATGTGCGGCTCGCCGGGACCGTGCAGGCCGAGTTCGGTCGACTCGATGGGGTGCTCCATTGCGCCGCGGAGTTCCCGGGCCTCACGCCGCTGGCGCAGACCGACCCGGCGGCGTTCGCACGTGCCATCCACGTCAACCTGACCGCGCGCTGGTGGCTGACCCAGGCGTGCCTGCCGCTGCTCTCGCAGGCCCGGGATGCATCGGTGGTCTTCGTCGTGGATGACCCGGGCCGGGTCGGTGGGGCCTACTGGGGCGGATACGGGATCGCGCAGCATGGCCTGGAGGCATTGCTGGGGATGCTGCATGCCGAGTTGCACAATGGCCCGGTGCGCGTCGCCGGGCTGCGCCCGGGGCCCATGCGGACGCACCTGCGTTCGCGCGCATACGTCGATGAGCACGACCGGCGCGCACGCGATGCCGCCGACTACGCGCCGGCCTGCGTCACGTTGCTGTCCGGCGCCGGGGCCGTGCACCGCGGGGAAGTCTGGAGTCCCGCGCCGTGACCGACATCATCTCCGCGGCACTGCTGCTATTCATCATCCTGGACCCGCTGGGCAACGTCCCGGTTTTCCTGAGCCTGCTGCGTACCCTGCCGCCCGAGCGACAGCGCATCGTGCTCGCTCGCGAACTGCTCATCGCGCTGGGCGTGCTGATGCTGTTCCTGTGGGGCGGCAAGTACGCGCTGGAGGTCATGCACCTGCGGCAGGAATCGGTTTCGATCGCCGGGGGAATCGTGCTGTTTCTGATCGGCATCCGGATGATTTTCCCGCCGCCGGAGGGCCTGATGGGCGAACTGCCCGACGGTGAGCCGTTCATCGTCCCGATGGCGATCCCCCTGGTGGCCGGGCCATCGGGCATGGCCGCGGTGATGCTGATGGGCAGCGAGGATCCGGGTCGCCTGGTCGATTGGAGCATTGCCCTGATGATGGCGTGGGGCGCCACGGCCGCGATCCTGTTTGCCGCCCCGCTGCTGTATCGGATCCTGGGCCGGCGCGTGCTGACCGCGGTGGAGCGCCTGATGGGCATGCTGCTGGTCGCCATCTCGGTCCAGATGTTCCTGGACGGTCTCGGCACCTATCTGCAGTTCGCCCCGCCCTGAGGCCCACTGGCCCGCCGGGTGCGGGGCCGGCCCGGGGGGCTTGCCGGACGGCGCGGGTGCCGCGGTAGCGGGTCCATACCATGACTGCTGTCATCGGCCTGTCATGTATTCCCACTAGCCTGTTAAACTGTCGTTAACCCCGGCGGGGACGGAGCCGCGCCAGGGTGGGGGCTACACCAGCACCATCCACTCGTTTTTTCCATCGTTCGGACGACGGGCGCACCTGTTGCGTGCCGTCGCCCGGCCGTTATCACGTCATCGAGGCCACTGTAATGACCCATCCGAACCGCGTCCGGCTCTCCCGGCTCACGCTTGGCTTGCTCGCCGCCCTTGCTACCGCGCCCGCGTTCGCACAGAGCACCTCCGCCGGTATCGGCGGCCGCGTCGTCGGCGCCGGCGGCGAGCCCGTGGCCGGTGCCGAAGTCACCATCGTCCACGTCGAGTCCGGCACTGTAAGCCGCGCGGTCACTGGCGAAGACGGCCGCTACAACGCCCGCGGCCTGCGCGTGGGTGGTCCGTACACGGTCACCGTGCAGTCCGGCGCCGGGACCGACACCCAGGAAGGCGTCTACCTCAACCTCAACCAGGTCAACACCGTCAACGCCGACCTGGCCGGTGACGTGACGACGCTGGATACGATTGCCGTGGTGGGCACCGCCGGGCTGGATGTCTTCAGCTCCGACAACAAGGGCGTGGGCACCGCGGTCAGCGGCCGCGAGCTGGAACTGACGCCGCAGGGCAACCGCTCGCTGGACGACGTCGCGCGCCTCGATCCGCGCATCCAGGTGATCGACCCGGGCAACGGTTCGATCTCGGTTGCCGGCGTCAACAACCGCTACAACAACATCTCGGTCGACGGCATGTCGCAGGGTGACCCGTTCGGCCTCAACGCCAACGGCCTGCCCTACATCGGCACCCCGATCTCGATCGACACCATCGATGCCTACGACCTCAAGGTCGCCGACTACGACGTGGCCTCCGATACGGTGGGCGCGACGGTCAATGCGGTCACCAAGTCGGGCACGAACGAGTTCCACGGCTCGGTCTATTACGCGCTGCGCGACGCCGACAGCCTGATGGGCAAGCTCGACGGCGAGGACTACACCGGCTTTGACACCGACACCACGATCGGTGCCACGGTCGGCGGCCCGCTGCTGAAGGATCGGCTGTTCTTCTTCGCCTCATACGAGGAGCAGGAGATCAAGAACTTCGGCGGCGCCGGCAGCTCCGACGGCATCGCCAACGGCGACGTCACCGCCGACGACGTGCAGCGCGCGATCTCGATCGCCGAGGACCTGGGGCTGCAGCCGGGCATCTACGGCCTGTCGGGCGTCAACCTCAACAACAAGCGCTACCTGGGCAAGCTGGACTGGAACATCACCGACTACCAGCGCGCCAGCCTCACCTACCAGCAGACCGAAGAGTTCCGCCCGTCGCCCTACGACGACCGGCCCTTCAACGTGGTGCTCAGCAGCCACTGGTACAACATCGACAACATCACCAAGAACACCTCGCTGCAGCTGTTCAGCGACTGGTCGGAGAACTTCTCCACCGAGATCAAGCTGAGCCAGCAGAAGTTCGACCAGGTCAACGGCAACGAGATCGACCAGCCGGAAGTCGAGATCGAGGTCGCCAACGGCGGCTCCATCTTCCTGGGCGAGGACAACAACCGCCACGAGAACCAGATCAACACCGACCGCCTGACGGCCAACGTGTTCGGCACCTATTACGCGGGTGACCACACGATCAAGGGCGGCTTCGACTACATGCGCCACGACGTGTTCAACCTCTACGGCCGCGACCTGCACGGTTCCTACGTGTTCGAAAGCCTCGAGGATTTCGCCGCCGGCAACTACGACGTCTACAACCTGCGTGCACCGGCACCGGGCTTCGGCGTCAACGACACCGCCGCTGCGCTGGTCTACAGCCAGTTCAGCCCGTTCCTGCAGGACACCTGGCAGGTCAGCCCCAACCTGTCGATTGCCTATGGCGTGCGCGTCAACATCCCCAAGGCCGACAAGGCGCCGGAGCTGAGCCCCGGTTTCGAGGAAGCGTTCGGCTACCGCAACGACTACAAGCTGGGCTCGGACAACAAGGTCATCCTGCCGCGCTTCTCGTTCAACTACATGTTCGACACGCCGCGCTACTCGCAGCTTCGCGGCGGCATCGGCGCGTTCCAGAGCGTGCCGCCGTTCGTGTGGCTGGCCAACCCGTACCAGAACAATGGCGGCGTGACGTCGCTGTCCTACCGGTCCTTTGACCCGGGTACCGTCCCCTTCAGCCCGGACCCGTACGACCAGAACGTCCCGGCTAGTGGCTCGGCACTGCGCCAGATCGACACCATCGACCCTGACTTCAAGCTGCCGACCGTGGTCAAGGCGACCCTGGGTTACGACGCCGAACTGCCGTGGTACGGGCTGATCGGTTCGGCCGAACTGACCAGCATCCAGGCACGCGATGCGGCGTTCTACAATGCGATCAACATCGGCCAGGCGCAGGGCACGCTGGCGGACGGTCGCAACAGCTACTGGTGTGACCTGGGCAACACGTCACGCAGCAACGCCAACTGCGGCGCCAACCCCGACTACACCACCAACTCGACCGTACTGACCAACACCGACAAGGGCGGCTCCACCTCGGTGACGTTCTCGCTCGACAAGCCGATGGCGGACGGCTGGTACGGCAACTTGAGCTACACCTACACCCGCGCGAAGGAAGTCGGCTCCGATGCCAGCTCGCAGGCGTGGTCGAGCTACCAGTTCGTGTCGCGCGTGAACCCGAACCAGGAGATTGCCACGACCGCCAGCCGCGAGATCCGCAATTCGCTGAAGGCTTCGCTGGGCTGGGAGCATGCGTTCTTCGGTGACTACAAGACCAGCATCAGCGCCTTCTACACCGGGCGCGACGGCCTGCCGTACACCTGGCTCTTGAATGGCGACGTCAACGGCGACGGCATCTTCCAGGATCCGGCGTACATCCCGATGGTCAACGACCCGAACGTGAGCTACGGGACCGCCACGCCCGACCAGATCGCGGCGTTCCACGAGTTCATCTCGCGCAACCCGTACCTGCAGGCTAACCGGGGCAAGATCGCCGGTCGCAACGAAACGCGCCTGCCGTGGGTGAACCAGGTCGACCTGGGCATCCAGCAGGAACTGCCGGGCTTCTTCAGGGACCACAAGTCGATCGTCCGCCTGGACATCTACAACTTCCTGAACATGCTCAACAGCGACTGGGGCATCACCGAGGAGATCGGTGGCTTCGACAGCCGTTACCTGGCGCGCCTGGGTGGGATCACCGAAGACGGCGGGTACGTGTACCAGCTGGTCAATCGTGACGGCAATCCCGAGTGGCAGAACCTGCGGACGTACGAAGGCCGCGTACCGCGCGTAGTCTCGCGCTGGTCGATCCTTGCGACCTTCCGCTACGAGTTCTGATCCACTTCCGCCCGTGGGGCAGGGCAACGGCCGGGGGAAACCCCGGCCGTTTTCCTTTGTGTACGCCGGTGGTTAGAGTCACCGGCTCCGAAACGAAAGAACAACGAGAAAACCGGATGTCAGCAGCCGTCACGTCGCGCCTCCCCACCGTCAATGCCAGGATCTACCCGCGGGGTGGCCTGGATGTCCTGTCCCGCGACGAGGTTGCGCGCCTGCGCGATGTTTCCACGGGAATGCACGACCTGCTTCGCCGATGCGCGCTCGCGGTGCTGACCAGCGGCAGCACGTCCGACGACCCGCGCGCGGCGCAGGAGCTGTATCCGGATTTCGATGTGCAGGTCGAACAGCAGGACCGGGGCCTTCGCATCGACCTGAAGAACGCTCCGGGCACCGCCTTCGTTGACGGCGAGATCATCCGCGGCGTGGCTGAACTGCTGTTCGCGGTGGTGCGGGACCTGGCGTACACGGCGATCGAACTAGACGGTGATGCGGGGGGGCGGGACCTGTCCACCAGCGCGGGCATCACCGACGCGGTGTTCGACCTGCTGCGCAACGCCCGCGTGCTGCAACCGGCCGATCCCAACCTTGTGGTGTGCTGGGGCGGGCACTCGATCAACCGCGACGAGTACATGTACACCAAGGAAGTGGGTTACCAGTTGGGCCTGCGCGCGCTGGACATCTGCACCGGCTGCGGTCCCGGCGCCATGAAGGGGCCGATGAAGGGTGCGACCATCGCCCATGCCAAGCAGCGGGTCCGGCGGGGTCGCTACGTGGGCGTGACCGAGCCGGGAATCATCGCCGCCGAGTCGCCCAACCCGATCGTCAACCACCTGGTGATCATGCCGGACATCGAAAAGCGCCTTGAGGCCTTCGTCCGCATCGGACACGGCATCATCGTGTTCCCCGGTGGCGTCGGCACCGCCGAAGAGATCCTCTACCTGCTGGGCATCCTGCTGCGCGAGGAGAATGCGACGGTTCCGTTCCCGCTGATCCTGACCGGCCCCAGCAGCTCGGCGCCGTACTTCGAGCAGATCGACCGCTTCCTGCGGCTGACGCTGGGCGAGGCGGCGACCTCGCGCTACGAGATCATCATCGGCGACCCGCCGGCCGCGGCGCGCCGGATGGCCGCCGGGATCCGCAAGGTTCGCGAGCACCGGCTGACACAGCGCGACTCGTTCTTCTTCAACTGGTCGATCGACATCCCGCTGGAGTTCCAGCAGCCGTTCGTGCCCAGCCACGAGGCGATGGCGGCACTGGACCTGCACCACGGCCGCAAACCGTCGGAACTGGCCGCGGACCTGCGCCGCGCGTTTTCGGGGATCGTCGCCGGCAACGTAAAGGAGGACGGCATGCGCCGGATCGAGGCGCACGGGCCGTTCGAGATCCACGGCGATCCCGACATGATGCAGTCCCTGGACGCACTGCTGCGCGCATTCGTCGAACAGCGCCGGATGAAGATCGCCGGGCAATACCAGCCCTGCTACCGGGTCGTGGCCTGACACCGGGCCCCATGCCCGAGGGCGCACTGGCGCCGAGCCGGCGGACTAAGTGGACGGGTGGCGTGGGATGCGCACGGTGGCCTCGTAGCGCCCGTCGACCTCGCGGGTGGTGAGCCGTCCACGGCCATCGGTCAACGCTTCGATGCGCGCACGCGAGGACCGCAGCCCGACGTGGTGCCCTTCCCGCACGGCGGCAGACCCCGTGGGGCCCGGCAGGGGATTGGTGACGGTCACGACCACACCGTCACCGTCGTCGATCACCGATACCGCCACCTCGCCACCGCCCGGCACGCGCTCGACGCCATGGCGGATGGCGTTCTCGACCAGTGGCTGGATCGACAGGGCGGGCACGGCCACATCGGGGAGGGAGTCCGGCAGCAGCCACCGCACCCGCAGCCGGTCGCCGAACCGCAACGCTTCGATCTCGAGGTAGCGGCGCGCCAGGGCCAGCTCATCGGCCAGGGGTATTTCCCGCGGACCGCCCAGGGCCGCGCGAAACAGGTCGGCCAGGTCAACCAACAATCGCTCGGCGTCCCCGGGGCGCTGGTGCACCAGCGCGGCCCCCGTATTGAGCGTGTTGAACAGGAAGTGCGGCCGGATTCGTGCCTGCAGCGCCTCCAGCTCCGCCTGCTTGGCCCTGACCGCCAGCTGCCGGGCGCGCCAGTGGTTCTGGAACGCACCCAGGCCGAGCGTCCCGACCACCAGGATGATGCCGGTCAGGCGCGCGACCAGGCTTGCCCATCCTCCGGGCGTCAGGGACCAGGCCTCGCCCATCAGCCACCATGCCAGCGCGCAGACCAGCCATGTGTTGAGCACCAACAGCGCCAGTGCGAGGTAGGCGACCCGCAACGCGCGCGTGTGCGACAGGCCGTGGCGCAACAGGTAAAGCGAGCCCAGGGTGAGCAGGGCGATCCATTCGATGGCCATTGCCGCCAACCCGAAATACACCGCCCGGTCAGCGGTGACGCCCGGCGCGAGCGCCAGTACCGTCGCCAGGCCCAGGCCGCCCAGGACCACCCAGATCAGGGTAGGCGCCTGCCACAGGCCATCCAGGGGGTGGGATCGGGGCGCGATGGGGGCTGCCATGGCGGAATCCGCTGCGCGGCGCTCCATGATGCCGCATTCGCAAAGGTGCGGTCTCGCCACCGCCCGCGCCGGCATACCGGCCGTCCATCGGGCATTGCTGGATCACAGGGGTAGGGAGCCGTACGGTAGTCAGGCCAAACCATGGGAGGGGTCAATGCAGCACGTGGCAATAGTAGTCCACCCGGACGCCCAGCGACGTTCCGCGCGCGCGACCTCAGGCTTCACCCTGATCGAGCTGCTGGTCGCGATCGCGGTGCTCGCGATCATGATCGCCTTGGCGGTTCCCAGCTTCACGGGGCTCATCAACGGCAACCGGCTGACCGCCAACTCCAACGAGATGGTCGCCTCCCTGCAGCTGGCCAAGATGGAATCGCTGCGTCGCAACCTGCGCGTAGCTGTTTGCGAGAGCGATGATGGCGCCACCTGCACCGACGGTGACGAGTGGGGCCAGTGGATCACCATCGCCGACTCCAACCGAGATGGCACGTACGACCAGGTATTGCGCGTGAGCGTTGTCGAACAGCCGGTGCAGGTGCGGGCCGCCGACACGATCACCGGCAACGGCAACCGCATCGAGTTCCGCGCCGATGGCATGGCGCGGGCCGCCGATGGTGCGCTGCTGGATGCGCTGGTCAGCGTTTGCCTGCCCACGACCCAGCCGCCCCAGAACGAGCGCCTGGTGGAGCTGGCATTCGGTAGCCGCATCAACAGCCGACGCAGCGACGCCGGCGGCGCGTGCGT
Source organism: Novilysobacter viscosus (assembly GCF_046600715.1). Lineage (NCBI taxonomy): Bacteria > Pseudomonadati > Pseudomonadota > Gammaproteobacteria > Lysobacterales > Lysobacteraceae > Novilysobacter > Novilysobacter viscosus. The sequence continues at coordinate 109,679 of NZ_JBJMAV010000002.1, read as the reverse complement.
CGCTCCATGAACGGACAATTGAAGATGGGCAACACAATTCATTCGCGTCAGCGCAGCATCAACGTCTCCCGGGCGTCCATCCGCGGGGCGGGCCTGATCGAGGTGCTGGTAGCCGTGCTGATCATGGCGATCGGCCTGCTCGGCATCGCCGCAATGCAGGCAACGGCGCTGCGTAACAGCCAGAGTTCCCTGGAGCGGAGCCAGGCGGTGGTGCAGAGCTACAGCATCATCGATGCCATGCGTGCCAACCGCGTGGTCGCCCTGGCGGGCGGCTACAACATGGGCATGACCTGCGCCCCTCCGGGTGGAGGCGGCAGCCTGGTGGCCAACGACCAGGCCATTTGGATCCGCGACCTGCAGGACACCATGGGCAGCACCGCTTGTGGCGAAGTCGTCTGCAACGCGGGCAACTGCACCGTGACGGTGCAGTGGGACGACAGCCGTGCGGGGCCCCAGGGCGCCACCGGCGATACCGAGCAAGCCGTAGAAACCCAGACCCGGATCTGACATGACACGCAAATCGACCAATCGCAACACCTACCAGAGCGGCCTGGGTCTCGTCGAACTGATGGTGGCGCTCGTGCTGGGCCTGCTGGTAGTCGGCGCGGCCATCGGCGTTTTCATGTCCAACCGCCAGACCTATACCGCCACCGAGAGCCTGGGGCGCGTCCAGGAGAACGCCCGCGTCGCGTTCGAGCTGATGGCGCGCGACCTGCGCGAAGCCGGTGGAAACCCCTGCTCAAGTCGCCTGCCCATTGCGAACGTGCTGGAGAACCCCACGAGCACCTGGTTCACCAACTTCGGCGACGGGATCCGCGGAGTCGAGGGCGCGTTTGCACTGGAGGAGCCGGGCAATCGGGTGGCAGGCACCGACGCGGTCGAGCTGATGTCCGGCGAAGGCCGGGGTGTCACCGTCGCGAGCCACAACCCCACGGCCGCCGCGTTCCACCTCAATACGCCAGACCACGACCTTGTGGTCGACGAGGTGCTGCTGGTCTGCGACAACCGTCAGGCCACGATCTTCCAGATGACGGGGCCCAGCGCGACGAATGCGACCGTCGTCCATAACACCGGCACCGGGACCGTTGGCAACTGCACCAAGGCGCTCGGAGTGCCGGTGAAGTGCGCTTGCACGGGCAGCCCCACCAACCTGTGCAACAACTACGAGTACGGTGAGAACTCGCAGATGGTCCGGCTCAAGGCGGTTCGCTGGTTCATCGGCGAGAACCCGGCCGGTGGGAACTCGCTCTATCGCAGCGTCCTGCGGAGGGGCGTGATGGGGCCCCCGGAAGAGATCACCGACGGCGTCGAGGACATGCAGATCAGTTACCTGCTCCCCGGGGCAGCAACGTATGTCGCCGCCGGTGCGGTGGGCACGCGTTGGGGCGAGGTGCTTGCCGCACGGATCGAACTCGAGCTGGAAGGTGAAGACCGCGTCGGACTGAACGGCGAAGTGATCGGCCGGCAGCTGGTCCACATCGCGACCCTCAGGAACAGGAACGCATGAACATCCGCATGATCCGCGCCCCGAAGAAGCAATCCGGCGCCGCCCTCATGGTGGTCCTGATCCTGCTGTTGGTGATGACCCTGCTGGGTCTGGCCAGCCTGCGCGGCACGCTGATGGAAGAGCGCATGAGTGCCAACCTGCTTGATCGGAGCCTGGCGTTCCAGGCTGCGGAAGCCGCCCTCCGGGAGGGCGAGGCGGCCATCCTGGCCAATGGTCGCGCCGGTTTTCCGGTCATCGGGTCCGGAGGCTGCAACGGCAACCTCTGTGACCAGCCGACCCAAGCGGAGTTGGAGGCCGGTTACGTGCCGCGCGCCGACCGCAACGGCGCGCACTGGGGTGGCGCCCTTGTGGATGTCGGCGACGTGGCGATCCAGCCCGAGTTCTTCATCGAATACATGGGCGAAGCCCCCAGCTGGCCGCGTTGCGACAGTGAAATCCCGCAGCACCCGAGTTGCCTGAAGCCCCGTTACCGGGTTTCGGCCCGTAGCACCGCCGCCGACCGCGCCCAGGTCGTGCTGCAATCCAATCTCGCCGGCTCTTGATGGAGGCCGACATGAAATCCCCCGCAGTGAAATCTCCCAGCCGTCGCAAGCTGCCGCACCTGCTCAACGGGGTGACGCTCGCCTTCTTTGCGACGCTGCTTGCCCTGCCGGTCCAGGCCGCTCTGACCGTCGACAATGTGCCGCCGCAGTCCGGCAACGGAGTGCTGCCCAATATCCGGTTCATCCTCGACGATTCCGGCTCCATGACCTGGGAACGGATGCCGCAGAATGGCAACCGCGACAGCGGTGGCTTGGCCAATACGATCCAGAACCGGTCGTTTGCGTTCAACGCGATCTACTACGATCCCCGCATCACCTATCAGGCCTGGACGACGGCGGATGGGACCCGGATGACCGGTGGCATGTCCTACGACGCCGCGTACGCGGATTTCAGCAAGGTGGGTGGGGGGACCATCAACCTCTCCGACACTGGCAGTTGCCAGTGGTCGAGGCAGAACGGACAGTGGTTCCAGGTATGTGGCGGCGTGCAGACGTTCTACGTGCCGCGGGACATGAGCCGCACGGACTCCACCTACCTCAACAATGCGGCGAACTTCTTCCGCTACCAGATCCTGCAGGACCTGCGGGTCCGCCGATGCGATCGCGTGGGAACAGGCTGGGGCAATTGCAGCGATGCCACCCCTACGGGTCGCTCGCCGGCTGACGAGCGTCGGAACTTCGCCATCTGGCAGTCCTATCACAGCACGCGCATGAAGGTGGCCAAGGGCGGCTCGGCGGATGCATTCGCACGCCTGGACGGCGGCAAATACCGTGTTGGTTACGACAGCATCTGGAACCGTGAAGAATTCAATATCCCGGTTGATTCCAGCAACGGCGTCTTTACCGGCACCAACAAGAGCACATGGTACGCCCGGCTTTTCAACGCAGAGGGTAGCGGTAACACCCCCTTGCATGGGGCTCTCCAGAGGGCGGGCCAATATTTCTCAGATGGCAGTTCTGGCGGCCCGTACGGCGGGCTCACGGATGGCGATGGCAATCAGTATGCCTGCCGCCAGAACTTCTCGATCCTGACGTCGGACGGCTACTGGAACAACTTTTCCGGCGCCACCGACTCGGGAAACTCCGACAACACGCAAGGTGAGCTGATTTCAAAACCCGAAGGCTCCAGCTACCGGTACACGCCATCCACGCCGTACATGGACAGCAATAGCAACACGCTGGCCGATATGGCCATGCGGTTCTGGAAGCAGGACCTTCGCCCGGACATGGATAACATCGTCCCGGTTTCATCCGCCAACCCGGCGTTCTGGCAGCACATGGTGACCTTCGGGATTTCGATCGGGCTCCGCGGCACGCTGGACCCCGATACCGATCTTCCGCGACTGCTGGCCGGAGACATCAACTGGCCCAATCCCATGGACGCCGAGAACCAGGAGCGCATCGACGATCTCTGGCATGCCGCGGTCAACGGCCGGGGCGAGTTCGTTGCGGCGACCGATCCTGCCGCCTTCGCCTCGGGACTGGAAGAGGCCCTGGCGAAGATCTCGGAGCGTACTTCGTCGAGCTCGAACGTGGCTGCCAACAGCACGACGCTGAGCACGAACACGAAGCTGTTCCAGGCTCGCTACATCGGTGGGCAATGGACGGGTGAACTCCAGGCGTTCGCGGTCACGAGCGGGGGCATCAACGAAAACCCGCCGCTATGGGAAGCATCCGACGGGATCCCGGGTTACACGACCCGTGACGTCTTTACCCACAACGGCACCTCGGGAGCGAGTTTCCCCACCACCGCGCAGCAGACGGCGCTGGCGTACGGCAGCAATACCGGAGCTGCGGTCGCGAACTACCTCAAGGGCCAACGCTCCGGCGAGCAGCGCTTCGATGGCGGCGTCTTCCGAAACCGCAACAGCCTGCTGGGAGACATCATCCACAGCTCCCCGGTGTACTCGGCCGACAGCAACACGATCTTCGTGGGTGCCAATGACGGCATGCTCCACGCGATCGACGCCGACACCGGGGCTGAGAGGTTCGCCTACGTACCGGGCTCGCTCGACATGGCCCGTCTGCGGACCCTGAGCCAACCGTCATATCCCCACTATTACTTCGTCGACGGTCCGATCGTCGTTTCCAACAAGCGCCAGACGCCCGGCAAGAACATCCTGGTGGGAACGCTGGGACGTGGCGGTCGGGGTGTCTATGCGCTGGATGTGACCGACCCGGACTCCTTTGGCAACGCGGACGTCGAGTGGGACGTCAGCAACATCGCGGACCTCGGCCACGTAACCGGCGAGCCCTTCATCGCGAAACTGAATAACGGACGCACGGGTGTGGTGATCGGCAACGGCTTCAACAGCGACAGCGATCAGGCGGTATTGCTGGTCCTGGACCTCGCCGACGGCTCCGTCATAGCTCGCATTCCCACCGGTGGAAGCCTCAACAACGGCCTTTCCGCACCCCGCGGCTGGGACCAGGACGCCAGCGGCACGGTCGATTACGTCTACGCCGGCGACCTCCAGGGCAACCTCTGGAAGTTCGACCTGACCGCGACCAACAGCAATAGCTGGGGGGTTGCGCTGGGAACCAAGACCAATCCCCGCCCGCTGTTCATTGCCACCGACGATGACAACAAGCGCCAGCCGATCACCGGTGGCGTGACGATCGGCATCGACCCGGCGACCTACAAGCAGTGGGTGTTCTTCGGCACCGGCAAGATGATCGAGCCTGGTGACCCGGCCGATCGTTCGGTCCAGAGCATGTACGGCATCATCGATGACGGGGATCGGGTCGCTGATCGCGACACTTCCCTGGTCGAGCGCACGACATCGGCGGTGGGGACCATCGCAGGTCGGACGGTCCGGTCATTCGAGTCTTCCAGCGTGCAGATGCCGGCGGACAAGGACGGCTGGTACATCGACTTCGCCCCCCCGGCACCCGGCACTGCGCAGGGGGAGCGCATCATCGGCGATCCGGCAGTGGTAGCGAATGTGCTGCTGTTCTCCAGCATCATTCCCGATGCCAATCCGTGCCTCCCTGGTGGTGAGGGCTTCCTGAATGCCTTGAACGCTTTCACCGGTGGCAGCGTCCCGGACCACTTCTTCGATGTGGACGGGGATGGCCAATACACCGACGACGAGGTAGGTGGCAACGCAGTTGGCTCCGTTAACACCGGAGTGGGCATGCCCACCGACGGCCTGCTCATCGAGAAGATCATTGGCGTGGGCGGTTCCGGCGGTAACACCGGTTCGGTAGGCGTCAACAACCCAGCTGCGTCGGGCCGCGTGTCCTGGCGTGAACTCGTGACGGATTGACCATGACCAACCCAATGAAGCCAGACCGCCTCCACACCCAGGCGCCGCACCGGCGGCACGTCCGGGGTTTCACCATGATCGAGCTGATGATCACGGTGGCAATCATCGCGATCCTTGCAGGTCTTGCAGTCGCCAGTTACGACGCCTCGGTGACCAAGTCGAGGCGCTCAGCGGCGGCCGCCTGCCTGATGGAACGTGCCCAGGCGATGGAGCGCTACTACACGATCAACCTGACTTACGTGGGGGCGCCCGACCCCCCGGCCTGCGGCCCCGACATCTCACCGGACCATTACACGGTGGCGTTCACGGCGGTACCAACGGCCACCGCTTTCTCCCTGGAAGCCGTTCCCCAGGGCGGCCAGGCATCCAAGGATGGAAAGTGCGGGACGCTTACCCTCGACGCTCAGGGCACCAAGGGGATCGATGGCGGGACCGCGGACGCCGACTACTGCTGGTAACAGTGCGCCACGGGTGGACCGACTGCACCCGGCGCCATCAAGAAAAAAGGGCCGCGGAATCCGCGGCCCTTTCTTGTTCTTGAATACTGGCGCCCGAAGTTGGACTCGAACCAACGACCCCCTGATTAACAGTCAAGTGCTCTAACCGGCTGAGCTATTCGGGCGGGGGCGCATATCGTAAGGGTGGCCCCGGGCAGGGTCAAGCAGGCCGCCGCCTCGCGGCCAGCGCGTCGCTATTGATAGGCGCACTGATCTGCGGCTGCGGCGGTTGGGCGCCCGCTGCGCAGGTGTCCGGTATTGGCCATGACCAGCGTGATCGCTTTCCTCGGGCCTCGCTTGTCGCACAGGGTGAAGGTCACGTTGGACCCCGCCGTGCTGCCCCCCGGCTGGAAGACCAGGCGAGCACGGCCACGGGTGGACCGCAGCCTGACCCCGCCCTCCAGTGCGGCCTCCCTGCGAATGAGTGGCTCGTGGGGCCCGCGCTGGCGGCTCCCGTCTATGTCCGCGAACGACATCCAGCCTACGCTCCAATCCGGGTCCCCCGTGCACGAGAGCCCGTCGAGCGAGGGGCAGGTCACGACCTCCGCGCCACCCACCGTTGCGTTGCGCATGGCGTCCAGCAGGGTGGTGGCGATCAGGCTCCGGGCCTTCCCGGCATGCGCGGCGGAGACCGCGTGGCTCATCGCGGGGACGGCGACGGCCAGCAGCACGCAGGCCAGCCCGAGGGCGATCAGCGCTTCTATCAACGTGAATCCCCTGCGGCACTTCATGCGACATCCCTGTCATGGAACGACGCGCAGGGTGCGTCAATCGATGCCAAGGCGATATCGGGGGCTGGGGGCCGGAGGGGTAGGGAAAGTCCGCGCGCGGCCCCATCTATCCGGCCTCGCTACACTGCTCTGTCCACCCAGGCCGATGCCCATGAACGACAGCACCCCGCCCCAGCCCGGCAGACCCGTAGTGGAAGAAGGGCGGTTCCAGCTCGTCTCCCCCTACCAGCCCGCCGGCGACCAGCCGGCCGCGATCGAGCGGCTGGTGAAAGGGTTCGAGGGCGGGCTGGCCCACCAGACACTGCTGGGCGTGACCGGTTCGGGCAAGACCTACACCATTGCCAACGTCATCGAACACGTGCAGAAGCCGACGCTGGTGATGGCGCCCAACAAGACCCTGGCCGCCCAGTTGTACGGCGAGTTCAAGTCGTTCTTCCCGAACAACGCGGTCGAGTACTTCGTCAGCTACTACGACTACTACCAGCCCGAGGCATACGTGCCTTCGAGCGATACGTTCATCGAGAAGGACAGCTCGGTGAACGAACACATCGAACAAATGCGCCTGTCCGCCACCAAGGCACTGCTCGAGCGCCGCGACGCCATCATCGTGTGCACCGTGTCGGCGATCTACGGGCTGGGAGACCCGAACGAGTACTTCCGGATGGTGCTGCACATGGTGCGCGGCGAGCGCATCGACCAGCGCGAGCTGATCCGTCGCCTGACCGAGATGCAGTACAGCCGCAACGACACCGAGTTGCGGCGCGGCACCTATCGCGTGCGGGGCGAGGTGATCGACGTGCACCCGGCCGAAAGCGACGACGAGGCGATCCGGATCGAGCTGTTCGATGGCGAGATCGAGTCGGTCACCGCCTTCGACCCGCTCACGGGAGAGGCGCTGCGAAAGCTGCAGCGCTACACCATCTACCCCAAGTCGCACTACGTGACCACGCGCCGCACGGTGCTTGATGCCGTGGATGCGATAAAGGACGAGTTGAAGATGCGGCTGGAGCAGCTGTACTCGGCCAACAAGCTGGTCGAAGCGCAGCGGTTGGCGCAACGCACCCAGTTCGACCTGGAGATGCTGGCCGAGGTGGGGTACTGCAATGGCGTGGAGAACTACAGCCGCCACCTGACCGGGCACATGCCCGGCGAGCCGCCGCCCTGCCTGTTCGACTACCTGCCGCCCGATGCGCTGCTGGTCTGCGACGAGTCGCACGTGACCGTTCCGCAGATTGGCGCGATGTACAAGGGCGACCGCTCGCGGAAGGAAACGCTGGTCGAATTCGGCTTCCGGCTGCCCTCGGCGCTGGACAACCGGCCGCTCAAGTTCGAGGAGTGGGAGGGTCGCTCGCCCCGGGCGATATTCGTCTCCGCGACGCCGGGCCCCTACGAGCTCGACAAGTCCGAGGGCGAGGTGGTCGAACTGGTCGTGCGGCCGACCGGCCTGATCGACCCGGTGGTCGAGATCCGTCCCGTTGCGACGCAGGTCGATGACGTCTTGGGCGAGATCACCGAGCGCGTTGCCATGGGCGACCGCGTGCTGATCACCACCCTGACCAAGCGGATGTCCGAGAACCTGACCGAGTACCTGGGCGAGCACGGGGTCAGGGTGCGCTACCTGCACAGCGACATCGACACCGTGGAGCGCGTGGAGATCATCCGCGACCTGCGACTGGGAAAATTCGACGTACTGGTGGGCATCAACCTGCTGCGGGAAGGCCTGGACATGCCGGAGGTCTCGCTGGTGGCCATCCTGGACGCCGACAAGGAAGGTTTCCTGCGCTCGGGCGGGTCGCTGATCCAGACCATCGGCCGCGCCGCCCGCAACGTGCGTGGCAAGGCGATCCTGTATGCGGACCGGGTCACCAACTCGATGCGCAAGGCGATCGACGAAACCGACAGACGCCGCGCCAAGCAGGTCGAATACAACATTGAACACGGGATCACCCCGCGCTCGGTCATCCGGCCGGTGGTGGACATCATGGAAGGCGCACGGGCCGACCCCGACTCGGCAAAGGGCAAGGGCCGCGGCAAGGGCCGCAAGGCCGCCGAGCCGGCGGTCGACTACGCGACGCTGGCACCCGCCGAGGCCGCCGTCCGCATCAAGGCGCTGGAGCAGCAGATGTACAAGCACGCGCGTGACCTGGAGTTCGAGGAGGCCGCCGCGGTACGCGACCAGATCCGGCAGATCAAGGACATCGCATTGCACTGAGGGCGGCGCGGGCGGGCAGGGATGACCGCCCCGTCACGGCCCGGGTGCGAGGGTCGCGGTTCCCCCACAACGGAGACGCCCCATGGGTATGTTCGACTTCATCAAGGATGCGGGCGCCCGCATCTTCGGCCGTGACCACGACCGTAGCGCCACCGATTCCACCAAGCCGCTCAGCACCCACCTGCGTGAGCACGGCATCGACCCCGACGGGATCCGGTTCCGGTTCGAGGGCGACACCGTGGTGATGGAAGGCACCGTGCGCGACCAGGACACCCGCGAGAAGGCCGTGCTCATCGTCGGCAACGTCGAGGGCGTTGGCCGGGTCGACGACCGCCTGAGCATCGGCGCGCCGGGTTCGAACGTCGGATACGCGGGCGGCTCGGCCGGGCAGTCCCACGCGTCGGCCGGCAGCCCGGGCGGCGAATGGACCAGCAAGACCTATACGGTCGAATCCGGCGACACGCTGTCGGGCATATCCAAGAAGGTCTACGGCGACGCCGGCCAGTACAACCGCATCTTCGAGGCCAACAAGCCGATGCTCAGCGACCCGGACAAGATCTATCCCGGCCAGGTCCTGCGCATCCCGCCGCAGGCCTGACGCGGGCTGGCAGGCAGTTGCCGGCCGCCCGCGCGCGGGCTACACTTCGCGCCCTTCGCCGGGTATGTCTGCCGGCGGATGGGCGGTTAGCTCAGCGGTAGAGCACTACCTTGACATGGTAGGGGTCACAGGTTCGAACCCTGTACCGCCCACCAGACATCGAAAAGGCCGTCCCTCGCGGGGCGGCCTTTTTTAGTTGTCCTGCCCGCGCCGCCCGCGGCGGTCAGAGCAGGTCGCCGCCCGCCGACAGCATCCGCTCCATGCGATCGCCCAGCCCGCCGATCTCCAGCACCAGCCGGTCGATCTCCGCGCCGTCAAGACCGTCGTAGGGGCGGTTCTCGCACAGTTGCAGGTAGGGCACGCCGTCCATGTCGCCGATGGCCAGGTAGCCCACCCGGCTCTGCCAGTTGAAGACCAGCGAGCGGCGCGCATCCAGCCCGGTGGTGGGGGCGACGGCAGTGCTGACGCGCAGGTAGGGCCGGCCGTCGTCGTCGTCAAGCTCCGACAGGAAGATCGCCTGGTGCCGCGTGCCCTTCTCGAGGGATAGCTCGATGCAGAGCACCTCGTCCTCCTGCATGCGGATCTGGAAGCCGGCGGACTTGATGTGCCTGCGGATGGATTCGAAATTGCGCACGGGCGGCTCCACTGGGGGCAGGCCCGTATCCTAACCGGCATGGCCCCCACCCACGACTCCAGCGATGCGCGCCCCTGCCCATGCGCCCGGGAGCGTGTCCTAGAGGCCGTGCGAGCCATACCGCCAGGCCAGGTGGCGGGCTACGGGGAGGTCGCACGCAGGGCCGGTCTGGACGGTCGCGCCCGCTGGGTGGCGCGTTTGCTGTCGCTCAACGAAGACCCTGGGCTGCCATGGCATCGCGTGCTGCGTTCCGACGGCCGCATCGCCCTCCCAGAGGGCTCGGACGGCTACCGCGAGCAGTGCCGGCGCCTGCGGGCCGAAGGCGTGCGCATCGAGAACGGACGGGTGCGCGGCCAGCCCGCGGCCGCCAGCGTGGACGCGCAGATTTGGGGGGCGCCGCGAGCCCGGTAGGGCAGGGCAGGCTGCGGTCAGGTGAAGCGGTGGCGGGTGCCTGCCGCTACCATGTCGCATCCCCCGGGAGTTGAAATGTTCTCCAATCTTCCGCCCGTTACGCGGGCCCTGTTGATCGCCAACGGCGTCGCATTCCTGTTGCAGCTGGTCCTGGAGCGGACCGCGCTGGGCCCCCTGATGCTGTGGCCGCTGGGCGACGGTTTCATGCCGTGGCAACTGGTCACCTATGCCTTCCTGCATGGCGATATCGCGCACCTGCTGTTCAACATGCTGGCGCTGCTGATGTTTGGCGCCCCGGTGGAACACACCTGGGGGCCCAAGCGCTTCCTGACGTTCTACTTCGTCTGCGTGGTGGGCGCCGCGGTGTGCCAGCTCGCGGTAGGCGCCTGGACACTGTCGCAGGGTGGGCCCGCGTATCCGACGTTGGGCGCGTCGGGTGGCGTCTTCGGCCTGCTGCTGGCCTACGGCATGCTGTTCCCACACCAGCGGGTGATGCTGCTGATCCCCCCGATTCCGATGAAGGCGCGCACGCTGGTGATCGTCTACGGCGCGATTGCGCTGCTGCTCGGGTTTACCGGCCTGCAGCCGGGCGTTGCCCACTTCGCCCACCTGGGGGGCATGCTGTTCGGCTGGTTGCTGATCCGCTACTGGCGCGGCCATCCGCCCTTCGGCAGGCGTAAGCCGCCGCGTCCACGCATCGTGCGCTGACCGGGGCCGGCCATCGCCGGGTCCGCCTCCTGCAGTCCGATGGCCTCACCCGGAATGGCGGCTTGCAACCCCCACGCGAAGGCCCGTCGTCCGGTGACGCTCACCCGCCCGTCCAAATGAAAAACGGCGCGGGAGTCCGCGCCGTTCTCATTGATGCCGGGCCGGTGGGCGCGACTCAGGGCCAGAGCACCACGCGCTGCCCGTCGGCCAGCTGCATCGGGTCGCTTGCCTTGCAGCCGAAGGTCTCGGCGAAGGCCGCGTGGTTCATCAACGGCGCATTGGTCCGCCACTTGCCGGGGGCATGCACGGAACTGGCGGCGCGGCGGGTCGCTTCGGCCGGGCTGACGTGCTCGGCCCAGATCGAGGCCCATCCCTCGAAGAAGTCCTCTCGGCCCTCCTTGGGTGCATCGGGACGCGCCGCCGTGTAAGCGGCCCACGCCAGCTCCACGCCCGCCAGGTCGGCGATGTTCTCGTCGCGGCTCTGCGCCCCGTTCAACCGGATGCCCTCGATCACCGGGTTTTCCAGCGCGCCGTACTGGGTGATCACCCGGTTGCCCAGCGTGTCCCAGGCGCTGACGTCCGCCGGCGTCCACCAGTCGCGCAATTGTTCGCGCGCGTCCACCAGGCGGCCGCGGACGTCGAACCCGTGGCTGATCTCGTGGCCGACCAGCGCGCCGAAGCTGCCGAACTGCGATGCGGTGTCACGGGTCATGTCCAGCACTGGCGCCTGGAGTATCGCCGCGGTGACCACCAGGCGGTTCTGGGCGATGTCGTACGCCAGTGCCGGTTCCTGCGGCAGCACGTTCCAGCGCCGGTCGGCGTTGTCCGCGCCGATCCGCCGCATCTCCTGCGCGCGGTGCCAGGTGGAGGCAATGAGCATGTTGCCGCCGAAGCTGCCACGGCCCATCGGCTGGATCGTGTAGTCCAGGTCGCGCGATGGCGTACCGACCTCGATCTTCATCGCCGCCAGCTTGGCCTTTGCTTCGGCCTTGGCCTGCGGGCCCAGCCGGGTGTCGCGGTCGAGCGCGGTGCCCAGGGCGTTGCGCACCGCGGTGGCGATCTCTTGCGCCCGCGACTTGGATTCGGCGGGCAGGTAGCGGTTGGCGTACTCGCGGCCCAGCATCGGCCCCGCGGCATGGTTGATTGCATCCAGCACCATCTGCTGGCGAGGGAGTGGGGCGGTACGGCCTTCCAGAACGCGACCGCGGAAGTCGAAGCTCGCATCGCGCCAGGCGCGGGCCATGTAGGGGGCCATCGAATCGCCCACGCGCCAGCGCAGGTAGGCCTTCCACTGCTCGGGCTTGAGTTCGCGCACCAGTGTGTCGACGTGGGCGAACAGCTCGGGATTGGCGACCGACACGGTGTCGTCGCTGACAGACTGGGTATTGAGGAACTCGCCCAGCTTGAGGTTCGGGTAGGCCTTGTCGAGGTCTGCGGTGGCGACCGGCGCGAAGTTGCTGAGCGGGTCGCGAAGCTGCGCCAGCGGGCGGGTCACGTTCGCGATCCGGGTTTCCAGGTCCACCACCATCTGGGCCTGCGCAGCCACGTCCTTCTCCGGCGTGCCGGTCAGCGCGAGGATCTTCTGCACGTATGACGTGTACTGGCCGAGCAGGTCACGGGTGGGCGCGTCGGTGCGGATGTAGTACGCCGGGTCGGGCAGGCCCAGACCGCCCTGGCTGAAGTAGCCGATGTGGCGCTTGAGGTCACGCAGGTCGACGTCGGCGCTGAAGTTGAACGCCACCGGGATGCCGACCTGGTGCAACGCGGCAATGGCCGGCGCGATGTCGCGGTGGCGGCGGATCGCATTGATCCGCTGCAGCAGCGGGGCGATAGGCTGGGCGCCGTCGCGTTCCACCGACGCCAGGTCCACGCCGCTGGCCCAGAAGTCGCCCAGAAGTTGCTGGACGTTGCCCTGCGGCGACTGCATCGCTGCATTGAGCAACTCGACCTGCTGGTGGCGGGCGCGGTCGGTCAGCTGGCCGAGCGCGGAGATCGAGTCGGCACCGGCGGGCAGCGGGTTGTTCTGCAACCAGCTGGCGTTGGCGTGACCGTGGAAATCGGTGCATGCCGCTGGCGGTTCGACCGACTGTGCGTGGGCGGCGGGCCCGGCGACGGTCGAGGCCAGGGTGAGGGCAAGGGCGAGGGCGAGCGGGCGCAGGGCGTGGCGGGGCATCGCGTATTCCATCTGGATGACCGCCGGAGTCTATCAAGCGGGAATCGCCCGGCCATGAACGGCCCGGCGGCGACCCGAATGCGGGTTCGGGCACGCAAACAACGAAGGCCCGGGGATGCCGGGCCTTCGGGGGCCCGGATCACTCCGGGCAGGTCATCGATCCACCGTTACCAGATCACGACCTGGTCGTCGCCGCCACGCACCATCGCGTCGCCGGCCTTGCACTCGTATGCCGCGGCGAAGGCCGGCAGGTTGCTCGGCGCGCCCATCGCGCGGAAGTTCGCCGGTGCGTGCGAGTCGGTGGCCAGGCGCACGTCCAGCTCCTTGTCGGTGAAGTTGCGGCGCCACACCGTTGCCCAGTTGGCGAAGAAGCGCTGATCGCGGGTCATGCCTTCGGTCATCGGGTCGGCGCTGCCGTCGGTGGCCTTCTTCATCGCGTCGTACGCCACCGCAAGGCCACCCAGGTCGGCGATGTTCTCACCCAGCGTCAGCCGGCCGTTCACCATCTTGCCGGGCTTGGCCTCGTAGGCGTTGAACTGCTTTTCCAGCTTGCCGGTGAGGCCACTGAAGCCGGTCGCATCGGATTCGGTCCACCAGTTCTCGAAGTTGCCGGTGGGCCCGAAGCGGCTGCCCTGGTCGTCGTAGCCGTGGATCATTTCGTGGCCGATCACCGCGCCGATGCCGCCATAGTTGAGTGGTGCGTCGGCGTTGGGGTCGAAGAACGGCGGCTGCAGGATCGCGGCCGGGAACACGATCTCGTTCTGCAGCGGGTTGTAGTAGGCATTGACCGTCTGCGGGCTCATGCCCCACTCGGTCTTGTCCACCGGCTTGCCGATCTTGGACAGCTGCCACTTGTAGTTGAACTCCTGCGCGGCCAGGACGTTCTCGATGTAGCTGTCGCGGTCGGTGGCCAGGCCGGTCCATTCACGCCACTTGTCCGGGTAGCCGATCTTCGGGGTGAAGGTCTCCCACTTGGCGATCGCCTTGGCCTTGGTTTCCTCGCCCATCCACTCCAGGTTTTCGATGCGCGGCTTCAGGGCGGCGCTGAGGTTGTCCACCAGCTCCTGCATCTTGGCCTTGGAATCGGCCGGGAACGCCACGTCCACGTAGAGCTGGCCCAGTGCTTCGCCGGCCTGGCTTTCGATGGTGTCGAGCACGCGCTTGCCGCGCTCCTTGAGTTCTTCCTGCCCGCGCATGGTCTTGCCGTAGAACTCGTAGTTGGCCTGCACGAACTCGTCGGAGAGGTACGGCGATGCGCCGTCGACCGTGTGGAAGCGCAGGTAGCTTTGCCACTGCTCGACCGGTACGTCCTCCAGCATCTCGCTGACTTCAGCGTGGAAGGCCGGCATCGCCAGCGAGAACATGGCCGGTGCGGCAACGCCCTGCGAGTCGAAGAAGCGGGTCCAGCTGAAGTTCGGGGTCAGTGCGTCGGCCTCTGCCGGGGTGACCGGGTTGTAGTACAGCGAGACGTCGCGCGACATCTCCTCCTGCGACTTGGACACGCCGGCCAGGCGCTTCTCGAATGCGACCACCTGTTCGGCCTGCGTGGCGGCGTCCGCCGCGGGCACGCCGGAGAGCTCCAGCACATTGGCGACGTGCTGCTCGTAGGCGGCCAGCTTGTCGGCCTTGTCGGCGTCGAAGTAGTAGGTCTTGTCCGGCAGGCCGAGCCCGGCCTGCATGGCGTAGGCGATGTTGTTCGCGGAATCCTTGAAGTCCGCTTCCGGGCCGAAGCCGAACAGGACGTTCTGGCCCTTGGCGGCCGTGGTGCGCAGGTGCTCGGCGACGGCTTCACTGCTGTCGAGGGCGGCGATGGCGTCCAGCCGGTCCTTGATCGGGGTGATGCCGGCGGCGTTGATCGCCTCGGCGTCCATGCCGGTGGCCCACAGGTCGCCGACGATCTTCTCCACGCCATTGGCGTCATCAAGCGCGGCCGCCTGTTCGGCCAGCTGGCGCTGCACGGCCTTGGAGCGTTCGTCCAGCATCTCGAATGCGCCCCACGAAGTACGGTCGCCCGGGATGTCGTTGGCCGCCAGCCACTTGCCGTTGACGTGCCCGCCAAAGTCGGTGCAGGCGTCGACGGCCGGATCCAGGTCGGCCTGGGTAAAGCGGTTCACCGGCGGCAGGTTGGTCTCGTCCACGGTGAAGCGGGCGGTTTCGGCGGCGGTGTCGGTGCTGCCGGTGGCCGGGGTGTCGGCGTCCTGGCGGTTGCAGCCGGCAAGCACGCCGGCGATGGCCAGCGACAACAGGAGGATCTTGGGGTTCTTCAGGTTCACAGTTGCTCCGGCCTTGCAGGCATGGGAAGGGTGGCCCCGGAAACGGGGCTGCCCACCATCTTGGACCCGAACCCGGGCCGGTGGGGGTGTCGAAGGTCATAGTCGGCACCCGGTTGACGACAGAGGCATCCGTCGCGCGCTGCCGCCATGGGAGACTGCGCACTGTCATGCAGCAGGGGCGGCCCGTGGCCAGCAGCGCAGAACTCGATTTCCTTGGCCGCATCGAAGCGGCGGCGGACCGCAATGAGGTTCATGACGCCTGTCGTCGCCTGCGCGCGGACCGACGGGCAGCCGGGCAGGCGCCTGCCCGCAGCGAAGTCCAACTGGCTGGCGCCGCCTACGCCTATCTGCGCGGCATCTCCACCCATCCCGCGTTCCAGCGCTGGGTGGAGAGCTACTTCGGTCGGCGCACCGAGACCTTTCGCTCGGGACAGCAGAAGCCTGCTTTCCTGTATTACGCGGCCCTGGAGCCCGTGCCCTGGTTCGCAACCTCGCAGGTGCCGGACCTGGCGGGCGTGCGGGAAGGCATGCCGGGGCTGCGGGAAGAGCTGCTCGGGGTGGTGGCCGCGGAGCGGAACTTCTCGCCCTATGTGCAGGTGGAGGCCGCCCGCGACCCCCTGTGGCGAGGGCTGGCCGGCAGCTCCGACTGGCTGGCCACACACCTGCTGCAGGGTGGGCGATGGAATTCGGCGCTGATGCAGCGCCTGCCGCGGACGCGGGCCTTCCTGGACCAGGTGCCGCTTGCGCAATGTCCGCCGCACGCGCCCGAGTGCTTCATCTCGCGGCTGCGGCCGGGCGTGGAGCTGCCCCCGCATTACGGCCTGTCGAACATCAAGCTGACAGTGCACATGGCCATCGAGCTGCCGACTGCCGGCTGCTCGATCACGGTGGGCGGCGTCACCCGGACCTGGACACTGGACGACTTCCTCATCTTCGACGATTCCTTCCTGCACACCGCCGCCAACCGCTCGCGACAGGACCGGACCGTGCTCATTTTCGACGTATGGCACCCGGGGCTGTCGGCGGACGAGCGCGATGCCGTCGCCCACGCGATCGCGGTGCTGGACGAGATGCGTTCGGCCTGGGGTGGCCTGGACGAGGGCGCGATCCCTGCAGCCGAACAGGCCGCGCCGCAGGGCAGCGGCTGAACGAGCGGGGCGTACCGGGCTGGCGCCGGAACGGGCGGTAGCGTACGATTCCCTCCGTTCAGCGCACGGCTGCCTCCCCGCAAGGGGTACGTTTCCCAGGTTGCCTGTCGCCTCGCCGGTCGCAATGACCCCGACGCGACTATTTATCCCGCACGTCTTTCGTAGCGCCGACACGGTCCCGGAGCATCCGGTACCGTTTAAAACCTGATTACTCGCAGCGCGGTTTAGGGAACGCTCCGGGTTACTCCGCGACATTGGCTCGCGGATCGCACACCTGGAGTTCCAACACATGTCTTTTGAATCCCTCGGGCTTTCGCCCGCGTTGCTGCGCGCGTTGTCCGAACAGGGCTACGACACGCCCACCCCCATCCAGACCCAGGCCATTCCCCTGGTGATGGCCGGCCACGACCTGCTGGGCGGCGCCCAGACCGGCACCGGCAAGACCGCCGCGTTCGGCCTGCCGCTGCTCAACCTGCTGTCCAAGCAGACCGGCGTCAACGGTCCGCGCAAGCCGCGCGCGTTGATCCTGGTCCCGACCCGCGAGCTGGCCGTGCAGGTCAATGACAGCATCCGCAGCTACGGCAAGCACCTGCGCCTGGGCACCACCACCATCTTCGGCGGTGCCGGCATGGGCCCGCAGGTCGATGCACTGCGCCGGGGCGTGGACATCCTGGTGGCCACCCCCGGCCGGTTGATCGACCACATCGAGCGCGGCACCGCCAAGCTCGACGGGATCGAGATCCTGGTCATGGACGAGGCCGACCGCATGCTCGACATGGGCTTCCTGCCGGCGATCAAGCGCATCCTGGCCCGCCTGCCGCGCGATCGCCAGACGCTGCTGTTCTCGGCCACCTTCGAGGCACAGCTCAAGGCACTCGCGCTGGAGTTCATGCGCAACCCGCAGCAGGTGCAGGTGGCGGCCAACAACACCATCATCGAGACCATTGCGCACCGCGCGCACCCGGTGGACTCGGGTCGCAAGCGTGACCTGCTGGTCGATATCCTGGCTTCGCGGCCGAACGACCAGGTCATCGTGTTCGGCCGTACCAAGCACGGCTGCAACCGCTTGTCCGAGCAGTTGGAGAAGGCAGGCCTGAAGGCGGTCGCGATCCACGGCAACAAGAGCCAGGCGGCACGGCAGAAGGCGCTCAATGCGTTCAAGGCCAACCGCGTGCGGGTGCTGGTGGCGACCGACGTCGCCGCGCGCGGCCTGGACATCCCCGACCTGCCGCTGGTGATCAACTTCGACCTGCCGATGGTGGCCGAGGACTACGTGCACCGCATCGGCCGCACCGGTCGCAATGGCGCGACGGGCGAGGCGATCTCGCTGGTTTCGCCCGACGAGGGCGGCCTGCTGCGGCAGATCCAGCGCATCCTCAAGGACGACATCGAGATGGTGACGGTTGACGGGTATGCGCCCAGCCGCCCGATCCGGCTGGATATCGCCATTCCCAACCCGCGCAGCCCGGGTGGCCGCAACAATGGGCCGCGCAAGCCGGCGCACCGCCCGCACGGCAAGCCTGCCGCGCGCCATGCGCACGCGGGCCCGAAGCAGCACCGTGGCGGCGCCGGCCGCAGCAGTGCGCGCCGGGACGTGGGTGCCTGACGCACCTGCGGACTTGATGTAACGAAGGGCCGGCAGCGATGCCGGCCCCTTTTTTGTTCCCTGGGCCTGGTGCTACGCGCGGCGACGGCCTCCAGCGCCCTGGCGGACCGGTGTTCGCCTGGCTTGCGGGTCAGCCCTTGCGCGCCGCGATCCAGCGGTTGATCTTGCCTTCCAGCACGTCCAGCGGCACCGAGCCGTCCTTGAGCACTTCGGCATGGAACTCGCGGATATCGAAGCCCGCGCCCAGCTCGGCCTCGGCCTTCGCCCGCAGTTCCTTGATCTTCAGCTCGCCGATCTTGTAGGCCAGTGCCTGGCCGGGAATGGCCATGTAGCGCTCGGTCTCGGAGATGGCAGGCGTTTCCGCGGTGGCCGAGTTCTCCAGCATGTAAGCGATCACCTGCTCGCGGGTCCAGCCCTTGCTGTGCAGGCCGGTGTCCACCACCAGGCGGATCGCACGCCACAGTTCGTTCTGGAGGTAGCCGAAGTAGTTGTACGGGTCGGAGTACAGGCCCAGGTCCTTGCCGAGCGACTCCGCGTACAGACCCCAGCCTTCGGTGAAGGCGGTTTCGCCGCCGAACCTGCGGAATGCCGGAAGGCCGGTCAACTCCTGCTGCAACGCCAGTTGGAAGTGATGGCCGGGGATCGCCTCGTGCAGGAACAGGTCCTCGGCATCCCAGGTTTGCCGGGAGGGCAGGTCATAGGTGTTGACGTAGAAGATGCCCGGGCGGCTCCCGTCCTCGCTGGGTCGCATGTAGGAGCCGCCGGCCGCGGACTGGGCGCGGAACGGCTCGACCGGACGGATCTCGAACGCCGCCTTGGGCGTGAGCGAGAACAACTTGGGCACATGCACGTTGACCTTGTCCTCCAGCGACCGGTAGTAGGTCAGCAGCGCCTCTTCGCTCTCGAACTGGAAGCGCGGGTCGTTCTTCATGAACTCGAAGAACGCCTGCATGTCGCCCTGGAAGCCGACCTCGGCCATCACCTTGCGGATTTCTCCGTGGATGCGGGTGACCTCGTCCAGGCCGATCCGGTGGATCTGGTCGGGCGTCAGGTCGGTGGTGGTGGAGTTGCGCGCGTTGTAGGCGTACCACTCGGCCCCGCCGGGCAGCGCGCCCAGGCCGGCGCTGTCACGGGTGCGGGGCATGTATTCGTTGGCGACGAACGCACGCATCTCCCGGTAGGCCGGCATCAGCTCGTCCTCGATCATGGTCCGGTACTCGGCCGTGATACGTGCGCGCTCGGCGGCCGGGAACGTGTCGGGCATGGTCTCCACCGGGCGCCAGAACAGGGTCTGCTCGGCGTCGTCCTTGATCAGCGCGTCAAGCTGCGGGATGACCTTCTCCATCAGCGCACGAGGTTGGACGATGCCGCTTTCCATGCCGGTGCGGCTGTTGGCGATGGCGGTGTCGAACAGCGCCGGGATGCGCGAGGCACGCTTGCGCCAGTTGTCGTAGTCCTCGACGGTCTTGAACGGCTGCGCGCCGGTGCCCGAACCCAGCTGCACGGCGGTGGAGGCGAAGTTGTAGAACTGGTTGATGGGTTGCTGCCAACCGGGGAAGCGCTCGCCCGCCAGCTCGTTCTCCGCGTCACGCACGAAGATCTGGTAGCTCAGCAGGTCCTGCCCTCGCAGTCCCTCCGGCCCAATCGCGCGCACGGTGTCGAGCCAGCGCTGGGTGAACGCGCGCGATTGCTCGCGGTACCCGGCCGACAGGAAGTCGGGCAGGCGGTCGTTGTAGCGGCTGTCGCCCTGGTACGTGGCGGCCAGCGGATTGAGTTCCAGCAGTTCTTCCCAGTACTGGGCGTAGAGGGCATCAAGGCGCTCGGCCTTGGTTTCGGCAAGCGCTGCGGCGCCCGCTGGGTCGATGGACGCGGACGTGGGCGATTGCGCGGTGCTTGCGCAGCCCAGCAGGGCGGTCGACAGGGCCAGGGCAAGCAGGGAGCGGTGCAGGGCAACGGGCTTCATCGCGTTCTCCAGTTCGGGTCGGGGCATCGGGCCGGACAGGACCGTCCCGCAGCATAGCCCCCGAGCCTCGCCCGGCGAGATGGCGCCGGCATGGGCCGAAGGTCACCGCAGGGGTGGCCGGCTGCGTGAAACCGCGGAGCAACGGTTGCGCGTCTTCCGCCGGCCGCGACGGGTTCAGGCTGGTGCGTCGTGCCGGGGAGGGGAGAACGGGATCGTCTCGGGGGAAACCGCGCCGCCGGAGATGATGAAGCTCATCGCCTGGTCCACGCTCCAGTCGGTGGGGGTGAGTTTCTCCACCGGCACGATCTCCAGGTAACCCGACGTGGGATTGGGCGTGGTGGGCACGTACACCGCGGCCAGCTCCCGGCCGGTGCCCTGCTCCTTCAATACCCGGGTGACGAAGCCGATCGACTTCATCTCGGTGTGCGGGAAGTCCACCAGCACCACGCGCTGGGTGCCATCGGGCTTGGTCTGGAGGATGTCCAGCAACTGCCGTGCGCTTCCGTAGATGGTGCTGGCGAATGGAATGCGCCGGATCAGCGATTCGAGCCATCGCAGCATGCGCTGGCCAAACACGCGACGGGTCATGACGCCCGACAGCAGGATCACCAGCACGGTGGCGACCAGTGCGATGCCGTGGTCGACCCAGGGCTGCACCAGCCAGCCCCAGGCGGTGGGGTTGGCCTTGGCCAGGCTCTGCAGTACCGGGCCGGTGATGGGCCGGCTGATGTCCGACAGCAGCACGAAGACGAACTTCACCACCACCCAGGTCAACCAGATCGGCAGCAGGGTGAGCAGGCCGGTGAGGAGGGTGGCCTTGAAGCTGGCGCGGGGCAGGGCTGTGGGATGCGACATGGCGCGCATTGTAGGGGCGCCCCGGCGCGAGGCCGGGGTCAGAGCTCGCGCAGCAGCCGGAAGCCGACGTCGTCGTAGCCACGCGAGGCGGCCAGCGCGCGCTGGCCCTTGCCGTCGCGCCACGAGCCGCCGAGCACCTGGCGCTGTTGGCAGTCGGTGCCGCAGTCGCGCACCCAGAGGGAAAGCGGCCGGCTGCCGACCTGGCTGGCCAGCTGTCGGGCTTCGGCGCTGCTGGGCAGCCGGTAGCGGTGCCCGCTCTGGCGGCTGTACCAGCCCGCGAAGGCTTCTGCATCGGCGACCGATACACAGACCACCGGGTCGTTGTTGCCCTGTGCGAAGCCCGGTTCACGCCAGCTGCGGGGGTCGATCACCCGCAGCAGGGATACGCGCTCCCGGCACAGGGAAGCCTCGCGTCCGGTGGATTCGATGAAGCGTGCGTACAGCGCGCGCGACACCGGCCGCCGCGCAAGTGCGGCCGAGTCATCGATGATGACCGCCCCCAGCGGGTCGCCCGCCACCGCCTGGCCACGCCGGGGAATCGCATCGGCGCGCGCGCGCAGGGCGTCGGCCTGCGCTTTGGACAGGCCCAACTCCACCCCCAGCGCGGCCAGGCGCTGGACAGCGGCGGCGTCGTGATCGGCGACGGCGGCGTCGGCACGGGCTGCAAGCGCCTGTCCGATGCCTTCGCGCATGCGACCGAGCGCGTCCGAGTCGGTGGTGCGCGTCGTGGTGGCCAGCTGCGTGGCGTGACCGAGGTACTCGCGCGCCCGGTCGTCCCGCCCGGCCCGCAGGTGCGAGGTCAACTCCCCGGCGAATGCATCGGTCAGCCCGGCAATGGCGGTCTGGACGTTGGGGTTGTCGGGCTCCACGCGCCAGGCGCTGAGCACGCTGGCGTAGGCGTTGTTGCCCTCGGGTTCGGTGAGGTTGCGGGCGGCCATCTGGCGACGGGCGTTTTCCAGCGACGTCTGCAGGGGCGCCTCGGGCAGGGGCCGTAACATCGCGTCGGCGACATCGACGCCGTTCGCCGGCGGACCGGCGGCCTCGCCGGGTGCCAGCGAGGCGCGGAAAAAACCGTCCCCCTCGGCGCGATCTCCGGCCAGCAGCCACGCGCCTGCCCCCACCACCGCAAGCAGCGCGGCGGCAATGGCAACCGCCCGCGGCCTGCGGCGGAGACCCGCCAGGCCGCGTCGCATCGGCACCAGGCCTGGCAGCGGACGACGGCCTTCCACCTTGTCGATGGCCTCGCGCATTTCCGCCACGTTCTGGAACCGCGCCGCAGCCTGCTTGGCGAGCGCACGGTTCATGAAGCGCTGCCAGTGACGCAGTTCCGCCGGCAGTCGGGGAATCGGGTCCTGCGCGTGCATCACCGCCATCGTCAGCGCATCGCCGGCCTTGAACGGCAGATCGCCGGTCAGCATCTCCCACAGCAGCACGGCCAGGCTGTAGAGGTCGGCGCGTCCATCCACCGTCTCCCCGCGCGCCTGTTCGGGGGCCATGTACGCGGTGCTGCCCACGGCCATGCCCGCCGAGGTCACGCGCGGACCGAATCCGCGGCGCAGGGCGATGCCGAAATCGGCCAGCATCGGCCGTTCGCCATCGTCGAACAGCACGTTCTCGGCCTTGACGTCGCGATGGACCACGCCGCGGCCGTGGGCATACTCAAGCGCCGACAGCAGCGCACGGGTGATCCCAAGCACGCGGCGCTCGTCCCCCCGCCCGACGTCCTCGCGGAAGCTCCGCTGGCCCAGGTGCCCGCGCGGCATGTGCGGCATGGAGTAGTAAGGCAGCCCGTCGCGGGTGCGCCCGACCTCGTGGATGCCGACGATATGCGGGTGTTCCAAACGGGCGATGGTGCGCACTTCGTTCTCGAAGCGGCGGCGGCTGACTTCGTCGGTCAGCGCCTGCGGCATCATCACCTTGACCGCGACCTCGCGCGACAGCGCGACCTGCTCGGCCAGGTACACGGTGGACATGCCGCCGTGGTTGATGACGCGCAGCATCCGGTAGCCGGCGATATCCGGCAGCGGCGATGGATCGTTGTCGTTGTCGTCGTCGGACACGAGGTTCGACATGGGCCGCCCCCTGTTGCGACCACCGAGCATACCGCGCTCCGGCACTCGGCGCGTTCCCAGAGCGAAGCAGGGGCCCCTCGGTCTAGCGCCCCCGCTTGCGCCGCACGTAAAGCTGCTTGCGGATGCGGGCAACCACCTCGCCGTCCGCGTCGCGAACGTCGGTGTCGAACCAGCGCAGCGTGCGGTCGCCGTCGGCGGTGGCATGGCGCAGTTCGTCGAGTACGGCGTCCTCCAGGACGAACTGCGCATGCACCGTGCCGCGCCCGGGCTTGACGAACTCGATGGTGCCGGCCTTGTCCCAGACGATGTACTCGCGCCCGATCGATTTCATCGCCAGCAACATCCAGAACGGGTCGGTCATCGCAAACAGGCTGCCACCGAAGTGGCTGCCGACATAATTGCGGTTCCAGGGCCGCATCCGCATCTCGACCCGGGCACGCCGGAAGTCATCCGACATCGTGGTGACGTGGATGCCGGTGAACAGGAAGGGTGGCCAGAAGTTGAGCAGGTGCCGGAAGGTGCTGGCTTTCATGCGGGTGCGGGCAGGAGGGGGTGCCCAGCCTGCCATACGCGGGCGTACAGTCAACCCGTCTTTTAGTGGAAGGCCCCGGCGCCGGTGGCCTTGCCCCGCTCAGAACAGCAGCGAGGACATGCGTCTGCGGTAGCGGCCCACCAGTTCGGCGTCGTCGATGATGCGGAAGGCGTCGATCAGCACCTTGCGTGGCAGCCCGTCGTCGAAATCGCGGTCGCGCCGCAGCATTTCCAGGAACTGCTCCAGCCCCAGCTCGGCGCGCCCGCCGACCACGTGGTGCACTCCCAGCAGGTGCCGGGCACGAAGGTCGTCGGCGTCGGTGGACACGGCCGACTCGAGTTGCGCGACCGTGGGCGCATCGGCCAGCAACGCGGCAAACGCCAGGCGCGCACGTGCGCGCTGGGCGCGGTCGTCGGTGGAGAGGTTGGCGGGCAGGGCGTCGAGCAGGGTGCGCGCTTCGTCGCTCGCGCCGGTCTGCAGCAGCGCCACTGCCAGCTCCAGCTTGTGTTCGTCGTTGCCGGGCGCGGCCTCGAGCTCGGCGCGCAGGCGCTCGACTTCGGCGTGCGGGTCAAGCGGCGCGGCTTCGGTCTCCGGCGGTGGCTCGGCATCCTTGGCAGGCAGCGGTTCAATGCCGTGCTGCTTGAGGAACTCGCGCAGCTGCCCTTCCGGCAGCGCGCCCGGGAAGCCGTCCACCAGCTCGCCCCCCTTGACCAGCATCACCGTGGGGATCGAGCGGATCTGGAACGCGGCCGCCAGCTGCTGCTCCTTGTCGACATCGACCTTGGCCAGCTCGAATGCGCCGTTGTAGTCGGCCGCCAGCTTCTCCAGCACCGGTCCGAGCTGCTTGCATGGCCCGCACCACTCGGCCCAGAAGTCGACCAGCACCGGCACCTGCAGGGACCGTTGCAGGACCTGCGTCTCGAAGGCATCGGCAGTGGCATCGAATACGTGGAGGGCGGCATCGGCGGTCATGGGCGGCACTCGTTCGGGGTCGTACGGCAGATGGGGGCGCGCGTGGCCGGACGCAACCGGCCGCGGGGGCGCGCACGCTAGCATGCGCGGATGGATCGGAACGATGGGATGCAGGACATCATGCGACATGCGGGCACCGCGACGCTGGCCCTGTGCCTGCTGGCGCTGCTGGGACTGGCCGGCGCGCTGGACGGGTATTCGCACCTTGAGCACCCGGTGGGGTTGCCCGGCGCCGCCGGCATGCCCGCTGCCGCCACCTTCAACGTGCTGGTGTTCGTGCTGCCGGGTGCCATGGCGGCCGTGCTGGCGGTGCGACTGCGCGGCCGCTTGCCAGCCGGAGCAAGCCCGCTGGCGGGGATCGGCTGCTGGATGCTTGCGCTGTCAGGCCTTGCGTTCGCCGCGCAGGGCCTGCTGCCGCTGGACGCGAACCAGCTGGACAGCCCGGCCAGCCAGCGTCATGCGACCGCCTGGCCGCTGTGGTGGGTGGCATTCGTGCCCGCGAGCGCCGCGCTTGCCCTGGGGCTGCTGCGCTGCGCCGACTGGCGCGGGTTCGCGCTCACCCAGGCCATGCTGGGCGCCGTGGTGCTGTTGATGGTGCTGGCGCCCACGCCGTGGTGGCCGGCGCCGGTATCCCAGCGCGTCGCGCTGGTCGCATGGCTGCTCGCGGTGGCGCTCGCCGGGCGACGCTGAGGCCGGCTGCCGTCCTCAGCCCCCGGGAGACGCGTGGATGGTGCCGTCCTTCATCACGAAATCCACCCCCAGCACCGCGTTGATGTCGTCCACCGGATTGCCGGGCATGGCGATGATGTCGGCCCGCTTGCCGGCCTCGATCACCCCTTGGTCGTCGACGCCGAGCACTTCGGCAGCATGCACGGTGGCCGACTGCAGCGCCACCGCGGCGGGAATGCCGGCCTCCACCATGTAGATGAACTCTCGCGCGTTCTCGCCGTGCGGGCCCACGCCCATGTCGGTGCCGAAACCGATCTTGACGCCGTTGCGATATGCACGTGCCGCGGTGTCCTGGATCAGCGCGCCGACGCGCGCGGCCTTGGGCCGCACCACTTCCGGGAAGTAGCCGTCGATCTTGGCTTTCTCCGCCACGAAGCGTCCCGCATGGATCGTGGGCACGTACCAGGTGCCATTGCGCTTCATCAGCGCCATCACCTCGTCGCTCATGTAGGTGCCGTGTTCGATGGTGTCGACCCCGGCCGCCACCGCCCGGCGCATGCCTTCCTCGCCGTGCGCGTGCGCGGCGACCTTGTAACCGTAGTCGCGCGCGGTGGCGACCACTGCGGCCACCTCGTCCTGCGTGAACTGAGGGGCGTCGGCGGAGCGTGCGTAGGACAGAACGCCACCGGTGGCGGTGATCTTGATCACGTCGCTGCCCTCCTTGTACCGCTGGCGCACCGCCTGGCGGGCCTCCTCGGGCGAGTTGATGACGCCCTCGGTCGGGCCGGGCGGACCCATCAGGTGCGACAGCGCGTCGTTCACGCCGTTGCTGGGGTCGGCGTGGCCACCGGTGGTGGCAATCGACTTGCCCGCTGCCCAGATGCGTGGCCCCACGATCAGGCCCTCGTTGATCGCATCGCGCAGGTGCGGACTGACTTCACCGCCCAGGTCGCGCACGCTGGTGAACCCGGCCATCAGCGTCTTGCGTGCGTAACCCACGGAGCGGAACGCGTAGTCCACGGGGTCGAGCCGGAATCCTTCCGAATAGCTCTCCGGGCTCGACTGGCTGCCCAGGTGGACATGCAGGTCGGTCCAGCCCGGTGAGCAGCTGTGGCCCGACAGGTCCACGGCCCGGGCGCCCGGCACCTCCACGCGGCCCGGCTCCACCCGTTCGACCAGGCCGTTGCGCACCACCACGGTGTGCGCATCCAGCATGCGCCCGGCGCGGGCATCGAACAGCCGGCCGCACTGCAGGGCGACGGGCTCCGCAGCGGCGACACTGCCGGCGGCAAGGGCACTGATTGCAAGCGCAAGGCGGGCGATGCGGGTCATTGCGGGGTTCCCCAGTCGACAGACGCTGGATTGAACCACACGGCGGCCAGGGTCGCTTCCCGGCTACTCAGCCAGACACCACCCGGTCACGGCCCTCGGACTTGGCGCGATACAGCGCCGTGTCGGCCACCTCGAGCAGCCGGGCCGGCGCGTCGCCGTCGTTGGGGAAGGTGGCCACACCGATCGAGGCGGTGTTGGGTCCGAGTGTCTTGCGCAAGTGGCTGACCGTGGTGGCGCCGATCGCGGCACGGATTTCGTCGGCTCGCCGCCGTGCGCTTGCGGCGTCGGCTTCCGGCAGCACCACGGTGAACTCCTCGCCGCCGTAGCGGCAGGCGATGTCTTCGTCGCGCGTGAGTTGCTGCAGTGTCTGGCCGATGCGCGACAGCAGCGCATCCCCGGCCGCGTGGCCGTGCTCGTCGTTGAAGCGCTTGAAGTGGTCCACGTCGACCATCAGCACCGACAGCGGCAGCCCGCGCCGTTCGCAACGCTGGAGCTCGCGGTGCAGGTTTTCTTCCAGGTAGCGCCGGTTGAACAGGCCCGTGAGCGGATCACGAAGGGACTGCACGCGCAATGTCTCGCGAAGCTGCAGGTTGACCATCGCCAGGCTCAGTTGTTCGCCGATCGCCTCCAGAAGCGCGATGTCGCCATCGTGGCCATTGCCGTTCTCGGGTCCGGTGACGTGCAGCAAGCCCAGCGACGTGCCCTGGGCCATCAGGGGCACGCAAAGGCTCCATGCTTTCGGCCGCCCCGGCTCCACCCGCAGGTGCGGGCAGTGGACGTGGCCATGTTCCTCGCCGGTGCGGTGGGGTTGTCCGCGGCGCAGCGCCCAGCAATCTTGGGGCTGCAGGAGTTCCTCGCTTGGAATCAGCTCATCGCCGAAGCGTGCAGTGGACTCGGCCATATTCTGTGATGAGCGCAGGGTGTAGCAGCGGCCACCCGAGTCCGGCAGCAGTTCGGCGATCACGCTGGCGGTCAGCGTCATGGCCTCGTCCAGGCTCTGGCAGCTCTGCAGCAGGCCCGCATACACGCCAAGGCTCCGGCGCTGCTCGGAAAGCCGGTCGCTCAGCACCACTGTCGCTTCGAGGTCCCGCATGGCCTGGCGTGCCTCGCGTTCCAGCGACCGGCTGCGACGGGTTTCCTGCACCAGGCCAGCCAGCAGCAGGCCCAGCAGGGCCAGCGGCAGCACGATGCCCAGCGCGATGAAGCCGATCAGGAAGTTGGCCCTGAGCAGGGTCTCGCGGCGGCTGGCGTCCAGCAAGGCGCGTTCCGCGGCCCGCATGCGCGTGGCCAGTCCGGCCAGTCGGGTGGTTTCGCCCAGGCCGACGCCCGCCATTGATGAAAGCCGGGCTTGCTCGGCTCCCTGCATGTTCTGCAGCTGGACCAGGGCAGCCAACTCCCCCAGCCGGCCTTCCACGCTTGCCCGCAGCTCGCGCGCACGACCGGACTGGGCGGGGTCGCCACGCGTCAGAGCTTCAAGTTCCGCCACATGGGCCAGGGCGGCGGGGACGGCAGCCAGATATTCGGCCTGCTGCTCCGGACGGTCGGTCAGGCGATATCCCCGGGCGGCCGACTCGACGGTGCGCACCGAGGTTTCAACCGCGTCGATTCCCGCGATGACCTGGTAGGAGTGCTCGACCCACTCCGCGCTGCGGGCAAACCCGCGGATTCCCCATACTGTGGCCACGCCCACCCCGACCAGCAACACCGCAGCGACCGCGAAGGCGGCAAAACGCAGGGGTCGCGAGCGTGGCGTTGCAAGAAGCATGGACTGGTATTCCCGCGGGGGTGCGATCCGAGTCTAACCAGGCAGGCAATAACCATGCCTTGGCAGCCCACTGCCCGGCCGGTTCCGGTTCAGCGCCTTCCTCCTGTTGAAGGGGGAGCCTACGGGCTCCGCCGGAGGCAAGTCGCTGATCCTGGCAGGACCCTCGGTCGCCGGCCGAACGGTCTGATGACAAGGCCCTGCATCCGCGCAAACAGTGTGACGCGGCCTTCCGATCCACCACCAGCACTAAATTCGCGGTAAACCTTTCGATCCATCCCGCTTTCGCCAGTCCCGACAAATGAGTGCCAATGGCGAAAGCCACGCTGCGCAGGTCGCCCGCAGTATCCACTTCGACCCGGCGTCGTATTGCGCATCGGCCGGCGTGCAGTTCGCCAATCTAGAGGCGGCCGCGCTGCATTACGTGGTGAGGGGGAATTCCGGAACCTGAGCCCCTGTCCCGCGTTCGACCCCGCCGTGTACCGGGCGACCTGTGCGGACCTGGCGGACTTTCCCCGGCCGTTGCTGGTTCACTTCACCACGCGTAAACAGGAGGAAGCCGGTAACCAGACAAACTAAAAGGGACGGAAGCAGCCAGTGGAAAACAGCCGCCTCCGTCCCTTGATCATGGGCCCGCGCTTCAGAAGCTGAAGTTGGCGCCCAGATACACCGCGCGGGGCGAGCCCGGCATCAGGTTGTTGTCATTGTGCGCGCTCGCGAAGTAGTCGGTGTCGAACAGGTTCTCCACGTTGAGCTGGAAGCGCAGTCGCGGGTTCAGTGTGTAGTAGACGGCGGCATCGACGCGGGCGAAGCTGTTGAGCGTCACCTTGTTGCTGGTGGTGGCGAAGACATCGTCGCGGTAGACGGCGCCCAGGCCGAAGCCCCAGGCATCGTCGAGGTCGAAGCGGTTCCAGATGGCCGCGCTGTGCCGCGGCAGTTGCGCGGGGCGGGCATCGGGTTTCACCGGGTCCTTGATGGTGCCGTCCTGGTAGGCGTAGCTGGCGATGACGCTCCAGCGGTCGGTCACTTCGCCGGCAAGGCTGAGCTCGACGCCTTCGGTGGTCTGGCCGTCGAACAGGATGAACTCGCCAGCCTGCAGGGGATCGGAGACCACCACGTTGCTGCGATCAAGCTGGTAGACCGCGGCGGTGAACATGAGGTCCGGTTGCACGAACCACTTCATTCCCAGCTCGTGGCTTGCGAACTCCTCCGGGTCCAGAAGGCTGGCGTTGCCGTCGTCGGCGTATGCGGGTATGGAAGACAGCTGCTCACCCACGCGTGGCAGGCTGGCCGTGGTGTAGCTGGCGTAGAGCGACAGCGCTTCGACCGGCTGCCAGATCACGCCGACGCGCGGGGACCAGAGGTCGTCGCGGGTGCTCAGCGAAGCGGGGGCGAGCGGATCGTTCGCTTCCACCTCGAAATGGTCGTAGCGCAGGCCGACCACGGCCTGCCACTGCGGCGAGAACTCGATCTGGTCCTGCACATAGACGGCGGCGACCTTGGCCACGCTGTCGAGGTCGATGCGAGGGGTGAAATCGACGCCGCCGACGTAGCGGGGGTCGCTGATCGGCAGGCGCGAGGGGCCGGTCAGCGTGGCACGGGTGCGGAAGATGCCGGTTTCCTGGCGACCGAACTCGGCGCCGACCAGCAGCGTGTGGTCGATGGCGCCGCCTTCGAGCTTCATCACCAGGTCGGTCTGGTTGAAGACGTTCTCGCGATCCATGTTGTTGTTGTAGGCGGAGATGTCGACGAACAGTTCACCGTCGGCATTCGCGGTGACGTTGCCCGGATACACGTTCTGGTAGAAGCGGCTGTAGTCGGCGATCCGGGTACGGTTGCGAAGAACCACGTCGGGACTGAACTGGTGTTCGACGAGTGCGCTGAAGGCATTGACCTCGGCGTCGACGTAGCTCAGATCCGGGCTGCCGAAGAAGGTGTCCAGCGGCACGTCGACCGGGCGGCCGTTGAACGAGGGAATGCCGCGGTCGGCGACCCGTTCGTCGCTGAAGTACTCGTAGCCGAGCACCACCGAGGTGGCGTCGCCGATGCCGAAGGCGAAGGTCGGGTTGATGCCGTAGCGCTCGAGTTCGAAACCATCGCGGAAGCTTTCCGAATCCTCATACAGGCCGGTTACGCGGAAGCTGCTGCCGGCGGTGATCGGCTGGCCGAAATCGAAGACGCCGCGCGCTCGATCGAAGCTGCCGACCTGGACGCCGAGCTCGCCGTAGGTGTTGCCGTCGGCCACCTTCGTTACGCGGTTGATTACGCCGCCGACGCCGCCGCGGCCGAACACCATCGCATTGGGGCCTTTCAGCACTTCGACGCGTTCGACGTTGTAGATGTCGCGGATGTACTGCACGTCGTCGCGGATGCCGTCGACGAACATGTCGGAGGTGGAGGTGTTGCCGCGGAAAATCGGTGCATCGCGATGGCCTTCGCCCTGGGCGACCCCCACGCCCGGAACCAGGCGCAGGACGTCGGTCATGGTGCCCAGGCCCTGGTCCTGGATCAGCTGCTCGCTGATGATCGTGACCGCCTGCGGCACGTCCTCCAGGTCGGTATCGGTCTTGGTGGCGGTGCTCGTGGCCTGCGGTCCGTACCCTTCCCGCTCGGCACGGACCTCGATGCGGTCCAGGTCCACTGGCAGCGTGGCCAGGGCGGGAGTGGGTCCCGGGTCGGCGTGGGCGAGGCTGGAGCAGGCAACGAGGATGGCGCCGGCAAGGGGCGCGATGCGGAACGAGGGGTTCACTGGTCTTCCGTTGGTGAGCAGCAGTGGCTGCGGCGCGTGCATCTTAATGATAGTGATTCGCGTTTACAACTCGTGCGGTTCAATCCGGCTTTCCGCATGCTGTGGCTCGATCGCGTGTACGAGATCACGTCGAGCAGGCACAGCACAAATCGCGCCTGCGCCGCGCCCGCGCGCCGTGTGGGGATGGTTGGACACCATCCCCAAGGTCCGGCTGTATCGGGGAACCGAAGGGGCGAATCCGCTTTCTTTCCCCGGATGAAGCGCGGCGGCTCCTGTCGGAGCTGCCAACCCATCTCCGGGACATGGCGCAATTCGCGCTCGCAACCGGCCTGAGGCAGCGCAATGTGTCCTTCCTGCGGTGGGAGCAGGTGGACATGGCCCCCCGTGTCGCGTGGATCCATCCAGACGAAGCCAAGGCTGGTCGGGCCATTGGCGTCCCATTGAACGCGTCAGCGATGGATGTGCTGGCGCGGCGACACGGGCAGGACGCTGAGTACGTGTTTACCTACGAAGGTAGGCCGGTGGCCCAGGCTCCGCCAAGGCATGGAAGAAGGCGTTGGAACGCCGGCATCGAGCGGACGTTCCGTTGGCACGATCCACGACACACCTGGGCGTCGTGGCAGGTGCAGAACGGGACGCCGTTGCAGGAACTCATGGAGCGGGGCAGTCGGGCCAGCTACGAGATGGCCCTGCGGTACGCGTTCGCGGTAGACCCTCTGCGTGGGGCCGCGTGCCGGATCGACGGCACACTGAGGTCACAGCCGCCAGAAACGAAAAGCCCGCAACGAGTGCGGGCTTCGGCAACGCCTTGATCTCACTGCCACCAAATGGTGGCCGGGGAGGGAATCGAACCCCCGACACGGGGATTTTCAATCCCCTGCTCTACCAACTGAGCTACCCGGCCACGTCACGGACGGGCCGTGTGAGGAGCGGCATCATACGGACGGGTCGGCAGGCTGGCAAGCACGCGCGGGACTGAATGGCCGGTGGCCGCTGCAACCTGCGCGGGTGGGCAGGGCGCATGATGGGCCGCCCCCAGCAGCCGCGCCACCGCGACCACTACGCGCTCGAGGCGCAGTCGTCGCGCGGGCACCGAGCTGATTCCGCAGCAGGTCCATCACGCAAAGAGGAGGAGCGGGCAATGAATGATCGAACACAGGGCAATCGCAGCGCAGGCTGCCGCGCCGGTAGTGGTCGAGCGGGCGGCGCGCGTACGGCCCGCTGTTGGCGTTGGCGCTTCGCTGCTGCGCTGTCGGTGGTGCTGCTGGCAGGGTGCGCGACGGATGCCGGACTGCGCGACGAGCAGCGCCTCGCTCTGTACCACCAGCATTCCGGTGCTCCGGTGGACAGCTTCCACTACTCCGGGCGCATCAGCGGCTGGACACCCCTGGGCGACCGCGCGCTGGCGCTGTGGACCCGCCCCAGCCAGGCCTGGCTGCTCGAGCTGACGGGTCGGTGCACCGACCTGGCATTCGCCCATGCAATCACCTTGACCCACCAGTCCCGACGGGTGCATGCGCGCTTCGATGACGTGGTCGCGCTGGGGCCCGGCACCACGCACTTTCCGTGCCGGATCCAAACCATCCGCCCGCTGGATACAAAGGCCCTCAAGCAGGCCGAACGGGATATGCGCGATTCGGTCGAAATGATGGAGCGCGGTCAGGCACCGGGTGCGGCCGGCGGCACGTAGCCGGCCGGTGCTTCGACGTCACCCTCGAACAGGAAGCGCTCCATCTGTGCGGCCAGGAACGCGCGGTGGTCGGGGTTCATCGGCGAGAGCCGGTTCTCGTTGATCAGCATGGTCTGGTGCGCCAGCCACGCCGACCATGCCGGCTTGCCGATGTTCTCGAACACCCGTTGCCCGAGCGCCCCGGGCCAGGGTGCGAAATCCAGCCCTTCGGTCTCGCGCTTCTCGAACTGGCAGTAGACGGTGCGGGGCATGTGCGGTCCTGTCGCGTGGGGTCGGGTGGCAGTTCAATTGCAGCTGGATTCCAGCAGGCGCCGAACGGGCGCGGGAATCCCGAGCGTTCGCAGCTGGTCGTAGCGCAGCCAGCGCAAGTCGTCATTGTCGCGCAGGTGGTCGGCCAGATCGACGCCGCGCCAGCGGCTGGGGTACAGCCGCAGCCGATAGTGGCTGAAGGCGTGGTCGATGGGCTCCAGCTCGGTGCCCCCGGGCGGCGTTGCGCGTGCATTGGCGGCCCACCACGCCCGTGCCCCTGCGGCATCGTCGACCTGCGGCAGTGACCACAGCGAGGCCCATACGCCCGTCGAAGGGCGGCGCTGCAACAACACGCGCCCTTGTGGGTCTTCCAGCCACATGACCTGGGCACTGCGTTGGGGCAGTGCCTTGGCCGGGCGCGGCGTGGGCAGGCTGCCGGTACGACCTTCGATGCGTGCGATGCAGTCAGCCTGCAGCGGGCACAGCACGCAGGCGGGGTTGGCGCGTGTGCAGATCGTCGCGCCGAGGTCCATCTGGGCCTGGGTGTAGTCGGGCATGGCGGCCGCGTCGAGGCAGGGGTGCGCGACGTGGTGCTCGGCAATCGTCCACATCCGTTTCTCGACCACGGGCCGCCCCGGCCACCCATCGATGCCGTGGTAGCGCGCCAGCACCCGCTTGACGTTGCCGTCGAGGATCGCGCACCGCTCGCCCCACGCCTGCGACAGCACCGCCGCGGCGGTGCTCCGGCCTATCCCGGGCAAGGCGACAAGAGCGTCCATGTCGCGGGGCAAGTGGCCTTCGTGGCGCTCAACGCAGAGCCTGGCGGCCGCGTGCAGGTTGCGGGCACGCGCGTAGTAACCCAACCCCGACCACAGCGCGAGGACGTCGTCGAGCGGCGCGGCGGCCAATGCCGGAACGTCGGGCAGGGAGGACACGAAACGCTCGAAGTAGACGGTGGCGGTGACCACTTGCGTCTGCTGCAGCATGATCTCCGACAGCCACACGCGGTACGGGGTGCGCGGGTGCTGCCAGGGCAGGTCATGGCGACCGTGGCCCTCGAACCACGCCAGCAGACGGGGGGCGAAACCGTCGCTGGACTCCACGGGGCCCGCCTTCATGGAGCTGGAGTCACGGAGCCGGCGGACACGCAGCTGGCCGTCATCGACCGGACTCCGTCACCGGCTCGTCCTCGAACTCGATCTCCACGCCATGCAACTGTGCGCCCGCAATCTCCAGCCGGGGCGCCACCAGCTTTCCGCGCAGCGGGGGCAGTGGCGTGCCCGAGGTCCGCGACTCCAGCCATTCCAGCACCGCCGGCAGCCGGAACGCGGCATCGAAATGCGTTCCGTCCCGCTCCAGCCGCAACGCCGTCCCACCCGACAGGTCGGGCGCACCCCGGTACTGCAGTTCGAATGGCAAGGGCGAAACAGAGGACCCCAGGGGTTCCGGCAGGGCCGGCCACGCCCGTGGCCACTGCGCAAGCGTGCCTTCGAGCGCCATCGCCAGTTCGTCGTCAAGCAACAGCCTGCCGCCGGCGTGCAGCGAAGGAACCAGCGTGGTCCCGCCGATGCCCACGCCCAGCGGTGCAAGTTGCAGGCGACCGTCGCGGTAACGCAGGCGTCCGGCCAGCCCGAGCGCGAACGGCTCGTCGACCGAGCCACCGACGTATCGCGCGTCCGCCGCATAGCGCAGCCGATCGAGCCCCAGCCCGTCATCGCCCTCGTGCAGCCGGCCACTGGCGATGGCGGCCATCGGCAACCGCCAGGTGCCGGCCTGGACCTCCACGCCGCCCACCAGCCCGAGCCCGGCACCCCGCGAAGGCCGGGTCAACGCGGCCCGGAAGGCGAAGGGCACCGCTACCCGTCCGCTGACGTAGCGACCCGAGACCTCGGCGGCGACCGGCCGGTCGGGATGGAAGGACGGCACGTCCAGGTCGACGTGTTCGATCGACCAGTTGCCGCCCAGGATGCGCCCGTCGGCGACCTGCAGCCCATCGGTAAGGGTTGGCAACCGGGTGGGCGCGGTCGGGCGCGTGGCCTTCCATGCCTGGTAGGCGGCCAGGTCGAATCGCGGTCCGTCCAGTTCGACCCGGTGCACGACCCGTTCGGCCCCGCGGGCACGCAGCGTGGACCATGGCAGCGACAGCAGGATGCGCTTGGCCTGCAGCAGCGGCGTCGCCGCGCCGGGTTGGCGCACCTCGACCTCGCGCAGCACCAGCGTGGGCCGGTCGCGCAGCCGGTATTCGCTGGCGCCGCCGACGGTGATCTCCAGCCCGAGCGCCGCCTCCACCCGCGACAGCACCGCGGTGGCGACTCGCGACGGTCGGCTTCCCCAGTACGCCATCGCCAGCAGCACTACGACGACCGCTGCCAGTACAAAGGGCCAGCGGCGGCGACGGACGGCGGGGGAAGCGGGCGCGGCGTCGCTCATCTGCTGGGGTGCGAGTGCCGGGGGGCGAGGCGGGCGACGTCAGCGGCCGAGGGTTGCGGGCAGCAGGGCGTCGACGAACGCCTGCGCGTCGAACACCCTCAGGTCTTCCGGACGCTCCCCGATCCCGGCGAACCGGATCGGGATCCCGAATTCCCGCGCCAGCGCGAACACCACGCCGCCCTTGGCCGTGCCATCGAGCTTGGTCACCACCAGCCCGGTCACGCCGACCGCAGCGTGGAACTGCCGCAGCTGGCTGAGTGCGTTCTGGCCGGTGGTGCCGTCGATGACCATCAGCACTTCGTGCGGCGCGGAGGCGTCCAGCTTCTGGATGACGCGCTTGATCTTGCCCAGCTCGGCCATCAGGCCCTGCTGGGTGTGCAGTCGGCCGGCGGTATCGGCGATCAGCACCTGCGTGCCCCGTGCCTTGGCCGCCTGCAGCGCATCGAACGCGACCGAGGCGGCATCCGCGTTCTGTCCCTGCGCCACCACCGGTACGCCGTTACGCTCGCCCCAGGCCTGCAGCTGGGCGACGGCGGCGGCACGGAAGGTGTCGCCGGCGGCCAGCATCAGCGGTCGACCTTCATTCTTGAAGCGGTGGGCCAGCTTGCCGATGGTGGTGGTCTTGCCGACGCCGTTGACGCCGACGGTCAACACGACGAAGGGCTTTGAGGCTTCGTCGATCACCAGTGGCCGCGCGACCGGGGCCAGCAATGCCGCCAGGTCGGCGCGCAGCGCATCCAGCAATGCGCCGGCGTCGGCGAATTCGCGAGCCTTCATGCGCGTGCGCAGGCCCTCGACCAGCTCGGTCGTCGCCGAAACGCCGACGTCGGCGGTGATCAACGCGGTCTCGATCTCGTCCAGCAGGTCGTCGTCCAGGCGCGGATTCCGCGAGAACAGGCCGCCGAAGCTGCGCGCGAAGGCGCTGCCGCGCAGGCGGTCGCGCCAGCCGCTCGAACCGGGCGCCGCGGCGGGCGTCCCATCCGGGCCCGGGTCGGTTGTGGATTCCGTATCCGGCGGTGGTTCTGCTTCGGGATCCGGTTCGCGCGCCGGGCCTGGGGTTGCGTCGGTCGATGGCGCGGCATCCTCCATCGCTGCGGCGATGATTTCAGCCGGGACAGGCTCGGGTTCGGATCGAGCCGGTGCGGGCGACTGCGCTGCCCCGGTCTGCGAGCCCGCGGGCTGATCCGGCGCAGGCGACGACGACGGGTCATCGGCGGGTGGCGCGTCGCGCGAGGACGGCGCATCGCGGTTGGCATCCGGGAACGCGGCGGCCAGTTCCTCGATGTCGTAACGGCGCTTGGAGGCGGGCGTTTCGGGCTTCTTGCGGCGGAAGAAACTGACCATCGAGCGGGGCTGTCTGCAGATGCGCGAGAATGCCGACATGCTAGCACCCGACCCCCGCCGGACCCCATGAACAAAGCCTCTCGCAACGGACGCACGCGTGCCGGCCAGGGCGATGCTCGCGCGCCGGGCGTGGTGCGCATCATCGCCGGCCGCTGGCGTGGCACGCGGCTCCCGGTGCCGGATGTCGAGGGCCTGCGCCCCACCACGGACCGGGTACGCGAGACGCTTTTCAACTGGTTGCAACCGGTGTTGCCGGGTGCGCAGGTCCTGGACCTGTTCGCCGGCAGTGGCGCACTCGGCCTGGAGGCCCTGTCGCGGGGTGCTGACGGCGCGGTGCTGGTCGAGCGCGACCGGACGCTGGCCGGATCACTGGTCGCCACCCTTGAGCGACTGCCGGGCGGCGAGGCCGGCCGTGTGGTCAATGCCGATGCGGTGGCGTGGCTGGCGCGGCAACCAGTGGCCAGCTGGGACATCGCCTTCGTCGACCCGCCGTTCGCCGCCGACCTGTGGCAACCGGCGCTTGGGGCCTTGCTGCCGCGGATGCGCGCCGACGCCTGGCTGTACCTGGAGTCGCCCGTCGGGGCGGCCCATCCGCTGCCGACGGATTGGCACCTGCACCGGGAAAGCCGAAGTCGCGACGTACGCCATGCGCTGTACCGGCGTGTCGCGCGGCCCGCTGATACACTGCCCCCAGACGTCGCCGGCGCCGTCCCGGCCGGCGGTTGATCGCTTCCCGCCCATTCCCGGGCCGTCATGTCCCAACCGGTTCAAGCCTTCCGAATGACCGTGGCACGCACCCGCATCGCCGTCTACCCGGGCACCTTCGACCCGATCACCAACGGCCACATCGATTTGGTCGACCGGGCCGCGCCGTTGTTCGAGCGGCTGATCATCGGCGTGGCCGAAAGCCCCGGCAAGGGCCCGGCGCTGCCGCTGGAGTTGCGCGTGAAGCTGACGCGCGATGCCGTCGCCCACCACCCCCACGTGGAAGTGCGCGGTTTCGACTGCCTGCTGGCGCATTTCGTCGACCAGGTTGGGGGCGGCGTGCTGCTGCGCGGCCTGCGCGCGGTGTCGGACTTCGAGTACGAGTTCCAGCTGGCAAGCATGAACCGCCACCTGATCCCGGAGGTGGAGACGCTGTTCCTCACCCCGGCCGAGCAGTACGGCTTCATTTCCTCGTCGCTGGTGCGCGAGATCGCCCGCCTCGGCGGCGACGTCTCCGGCTTCGTTCCACCGGCAGTGGCCACTGCGCTGCAGGCCGAATGGCAGTGCACCCGCGAATGAGCGTCCAACCACGATCCACCACGCACCACAAAAACCGAATGGGGAACCCGATGAACACCACCACCCGCATGCTGCTGGTCGCCTGCCTTTCCCTGCCGATGCTGGCTGCCTGCCAGGACGACGGCGCCGACGAAGCCGCCGTGGTCGAGCAGGCGCCGCTGACCGCACCGGCCGACAACAACGATGACGCATGGGGCAACTACCTGACCGAGGTGGTCCGCCGCAACATGGACGACGTCGTGACCAGTCCGTACCTGTACTACCTGCCCGCCGAGGATGCCGAGGGTTTCCAGGGCTTCTACGACCGCCAGCTGGAGAAGGCCCAGGGCGACGTCGCCCGGGGCGTGACCGAGGGCAACATGCTGGCCTACGGATCGCCGGCGTCCGGCCGGATGGCCGACCTGATCGTGTCCGCGTTCGAAGGTGTCGCCCCGGATACGTTGAAGGGCGTCAAGGTGCTCTTCATCGGCAACGCCGCCGACAGCGCACGTGTCGAGGCCGCCGTCGCACCGGCCGGCGTCAACTACAAGTTCGTCCCGGCCCAGTGACTGGTTGCGCGTGGCCGCATCGCGGCCACGCGCAGGCATTTGGGGCGTCGCTGCGATGACCGCGTGCCGGTAGACGTCACTGCCTTGGCGCAAGACCACCGGGCGGCTCCCTGCAATCCGGAGCACGCGCTGCGGACTCGCGCCATGCCGTACAGCGTTCCACCCGAACGCTTGATCGGCGAACGCGCCCCTCCTACCGTGCCCCCATGTCGCTGAAGATCAACGAGCTTTGCGTCAATTGCGACGTCTGCGAGCCGGCCTGTCCCAACGAGGCCATCTCCCAGGGCGAGGTGATCTACGTGATCGACCCGGCGCGATGCACCGAATGCGTCGGCCATTTCGACGAGCCGCAATGCGTCGTGGTCTGCCCGGTCGAATGCATCGACCCGGACCCGGACCATGCCGAAACCGAGGGCCAGCTGCTGGCCAAGCTGGCGCATCTGCGGGCCCCGGCCTGAGGTATCCGCCCGGGCAGGCGACCGCACACCCACGGAGTACCGCTGCATGTTCGATGCGTTGCGAACCACTGTGCTGGCCGCCCTGTTCTGGGCCGGGGTGCCCGTGCTCCATGCCGGGGACGTCCAGCGCGCCGCGCAGGCAGGCGAGCCGGCGATCGCGGCCACGCCGCCGGGCACCGCCATCGCCAGCGCCCACGCGCTCGCCACCCGGGCCGGCTTCGAGGCGATCGAGGCGGGTGGCAACGCGTTCGATGCGGCGGTCGCGGTCTCGGCCGCGCTCTCGGTGGTGGAGCCGATCAGCTCCGGGTTGGGCGGGGGTGGCTTCTTCCTCCTGCACGAGGCCGGCAGCGGGCGCGACGTCTTCCTTGATGCGCGCGAGACCGCCCCGATCGCCAGCGCCGCGCCGGGCGTGTACCTGGACGCGGACGGCGCGCTTGATCGCGACCGTGCCACCAACGGTCCGTGGGCGGCAGGCATTCCCGGGCTGCCGGCGGCGCTGGTCCACGTCGCGGAAAAGTACGGGCGCCTGCCGCTGCAACGCACGCTGGCGCCCGCGATCCGGCTGGCGCGCGATGGCTTCCCCGTCTACGAACGCCTGGAACACGGCTACAAGGCGCGTGCCCAGGTGATGGAGCGCTATGCCGGCACGCGCGCGGTGTACCTGGCCGATGGCGACGCGCCCCAAATGGGTGAGACGCTCCGGCAGCCCGAGCTTGCGCAAACGCTGGAGGCGATCGCCCGCGACGGTTTCGCTGGCTTCTACCGCGGTGACGTGGCCCGCCGCCTGCTGGCGGGTGTCGCCGCGGAAGGCGGCCGATGGTCCGCGGAAGAACTGGCCGGCTACCGGGTGCGCGAGCGCGAGCCGTTGCGGTTCGAGTACGACGGTTGGGAGATCGTCACCGCGCCGCCGCCCTCCTCGGGCGGTGTGGCGCTCACGCAGATGATGCAGATCCTCTCGGCCTGGGACCTGGCCTCGCAGCCGGAACCGCAGCGGGTGCACCTGACCGTCGAGGCGATGCGCCGCGCCTTCCGCGATCGCACGTTCTACCTGGGCGATCCAGACTTCATCGAGATACCGCTCGAGCTGCTGACCGATCCGGCCTACGCCGCCGGCCTGCGCTCGACGATCCACCCGCAAAAGGCGACCCCCAGCGAACTGCTGTCCGGCCAACCTACGCCGCTGGAGGACGAGGAGACCTCGCATTTCTCCATCATCGATTCGGAGGGAAACCGGGTCGCGGCCACCCAGACAGTCAACCTGCTGTTCGGCTCCGGACTGGTACCCCCGGGCACGGGCGTGATGCTCAACAATGAAATGGACGACTTCGCACTCAAGCCCGGCACGCCCAACGCGTACGGGGTGATGGGGTTCAAGGCCAATGCGGTCGAACCGGGCAAGCGGATGCTCAGCTCGATGACTCCCAGCTTCATGGTCTCCGACGAACGCATTGCCGTATTGGGCACGCCGGGCGGAAGCCGGATCATCACCATGGTCCTGCTGGGCATGCTCGGTTATGCCGATGGGCTGGACGCCGCTGCGGTGGTGGCATTGCCGCGCTACCACCACCAGTGGCTGCCCGACGTGGTCTCCGCCGAAAGCGGCGCGCTGTCCGATGACGTGGCTGCCGCGCTTGAAGCCATGGGCCATGCCGTCAAGCGACCTGCCGAGGAGGTCTCGGGCAGTACATCCAGCCACACCTGGGGCAACCTGCAAAGCGTTTCGTGGAACCGCGTCGACAACACCCTGGAGGCTGCCAGCGACCCGCGCCACACCGTGGGCGAGGCGGCGGTGCGACGCACACGGTAGGCCGTCCATGTGTGGCAATGCCGGCATGACCTTCGTCAACACACGTCGATGCCGTACGCAGTACCGTATCCATCCCGCACCGACGCAACGCAGGAGCCGGCCATGAAACTCTGGTCGTTGATGGGCAACTCGCAGAAGCTCGACGGCGGTGCCATGTTCGGCAACGCGCCGCGTGCCCTGTGGGCCCGATGGGCGGAGCACGATGGGGAAAACCGCATCGACCTGGCGTGCCGGGCGCTGCTGGCGAGCCCGCTCAACGGCAGGACGGTGTTGTTCGAGGCCGGCATCGGCACCTTCTTCGATCCGAAGCTGCGCGAGCGCTACGGCGTGGTCGAGGAGCGGCACGTGCTGCTGGACTCATTGGCAGCCGCCGGTCTTGCGCCTGCCGACATCGACGTGGTGGTGCTCTCCCACCTGCACTTCGACCACGCGGGCGGCCTGCTCACGCCGTTCGAGGAAGGGCAGCCCCCCCGCCTGGTGTTTCCGGACGCCACCTACGTGGTGGGCCGCGAGCACTGGCAGCGCGCCACGCACCCCCATCCCCGGGACCGCGCCAGCTTCATCCCGGAGCTTCCCGCGTTGCTCGAAGCGACCGGGCGGCTCGAACTGGTCGACGGCCCCCATTCGCAAGCACTGGGCGATGCCGTCCGCTTCCACTTCAGCCACGGCCACACGCCGGGGTTGATGCTGGCGGAGATCGTGGGCCCCGAGCGCGTGGACGGGGAGCCGCACGGTGGGGTCGTGTTCTGCGCCGACCTGATCCCGGGGCGGCCGTGGGTGCATGTCCCCATCACCATGGGCTATGACCGCAACGCCGAGTTGCTGATCGACGAGAAGCAGGCATTCCTGGCCGACATGCTGGTGCGCAACGTCCACCTGTTCTTTACCCATGACCCCGGGTGCGCGCTGGCCCAGGTGACCCGGGACGAGCGCGGGCGCTACGGCACCGCGCACGAAGTGCGCGAACTGCACGCTCGGACGCTGGCTGCATGAATTGCGGGCGCGCGTGGCGCGCGGTGGTCGTGGCGTGCCTGCTGTTGGCCGCCTCACCCATGGCCGCCGCGGTCGCCAGGACGGCACCCGCCCGCCCGGTGCTGCTGGTGGAGGAAGCCATTCCCAGCCCGGGTGCGGTGCTGGCCGACCCCGACTTCGGCGTGACCACGCGTGCATTCGGACTCGACCGGCAGGTGCAGATGTACCAGTGGCGACGCCATCGCGGCCGCCTGGAACGGGTGTGGAGCGCAGGCCGGATCGAGTCGGCCGACTTCGGCGACGCTCACCAGAACCCGGAATTGCCGCTCGATGCGCAACGCTGGTGGGCACGTGACGCCACCCTGGCTGGACACCCCATGGATGCGACGGTAATCCAGGGCCTGGGTGAA
The DNA here is from genome assembly GCF_046600715.1 of Novilysobacter viscosus. NCBI lineage: Bacteria > Pseudomonadati > Pseudomonadota > Gammaproteobacteria > Lysobacterales > Lysobacteraceae > Novilysobacter > Novilysobacter viscosus. The sequence continues at coordinate 67,272 of NZ_JBJMAV010000002.1, read as the reverse complement.
TGGCGCCCGTTCCGCCCCGGGTTCAGCGAGCTGCCACTCAACATGGCCGCGACGTTCCAGCCTGAAGGCGATGGCCTTGGCAGTGCCGAGAACCCGCTTGCGCCGGAGGTCGGCGACCTGCGCATTACCTGGCGGGAACTGCACCTGCCGCCCCTGCTGGGGCGCGTGGAACTGCGCAACGGACGCTGGCAGCTCTCGCCGCGTACTGCCGAAGCCGCACTCAACGCCGCGCCGCTCCCACCGGTGTCCGCACCCGAGGCGGTGGCCAACGAAGCCACCGCTGCGCCGCCCGCCGCCACCGGTCGCCCGGGCGGCACGCTCTGGCCATGGCTGCTCGCAGGTGCGCTGCTGGCGCTCGCGCTGGCAGGCCTGGTTTACGCCCGCCGCCGCCGCCCGGGCTGAGGAGCGACGTGTCGAGCGGTGGCCCGCGGGTCACCCGTGGCGGGTGCCGAAGATCTTGTCGCCGGCGTCGCCCAGCCCCGGCAGGATGTAACCGACCTCGTTGAGCCGCTCGTCGATGGATGCCGTGTACACCTCGACATCCGGATGGCGCCCTTCGAGCGCGCGCAGGCCCTCGGGCGCCGCGACCAGGAAAAGTCCCTTGATCCGCCTGCAGCCCGCGGCCTTGAGCAGGTCCACCGTCGCCACCAGGCTGCCACCCGTGGCCAGCATCGGGTCGAGGATGATCGCGGTGCGCTCGTCCATGCGCCCGCTCAGTTTTTCGTAGTAGCCCACCGGCTGCAGCGTGGCCTCGTCGCGCTGCAGTCCGACCACGCCCACCTTCGCGGCGGGGATGAGTTCAAGCACGCCCGGGAGCATGCCCAGCCCGGCGCGCAGGATCGGCACCAGGGTGACCTTCGCGCCCTTGATCCGGCGGGTTTCCACCGGCCCCGCCCATCCCTCCACGGTGACCGCCTCGGTCTCCATGTCGGCCGTGGCTTCATAGGTCAGCAGCATCGCCACCTCCGATGCCAGCTCGCGGAAACTCTTGGTGCTGTTGTCGGCGCGGCGCATCAGGCCCAGCTTGTGCTGGACCAGCGGGTGTAGGACTTCCCTGATTTTCATGTAGGACTTCCGGAGGGGTAGGGGTAGGGCGTGGAGCGAAAACCAGCGTCCAATTGTGTCGCAGCGACCCGGCGCGTTACACCTGACGCTCTGGAGGTGCGGTGTAGCCGGACTCACGCTAACCCAGTGCCAAAACAGCGGTGGGGCGACGCGCGATCGACCACGACATCTCTATCGCCGATTTCCCCGTCTATCGGATCAACCTGCCCTCAGGTGGCCGCGCTGAGAATCTGCGGCGGGGCAGCCGGCCGCGTTTGCTCGCGGTCAGCAGGGGTAGTCACGCCATGGCCTAACTACCATCGTGACGGCGATATACCTATTGTAAGCGTCACGTGCCGTGACCGTCGGCGAGAAATCCATAAAATCAATGAAGCTCGCGTACGTCGGTGAACAACCGGCGCAGGTGACCGTCCGACATATCTAGGATGGGTTCGTACATGAAAGAATTTAGATGAATGTTCTCCGGCGTCATCAATGCTACGCGCTGCAGAATGCTCAGTGTCGCACGCTCAGACGGAAAGAGTTCCTGAAACTTACGAACAAGAGTGCCGGTCTGGTTGGACATAATACCCTCTAAGAATTCTTGATCATTTATGCGGGAGGCCATAAACCTTTCCGCGGTCAGGCGCGTGGCAATTGCAAGCACGACTTTGTTGGGGAAGTTTATGCCCTCCGGCGCACTCAGGCAGTGTGCCGCCTCTTCCTCAATGAGGGCGACCACCCCTTGTGAGGGATTCGCCGACGTTCCGTTTGTGCCGAATAGGCCGTTGTAGATTGCGTCTAAGTCCGACACTAATATCGTCCCCGAGTCGGCTTTCCAATGTAGCAACGAGGTCAGTTTCAAGAACTCATGGTCGCTTTCGCCGCGGGTGTACTCAATTAGGTTTCGCATAAATGAAATGCACGCGAGCATTTTAAGCGAACTGGAGAAGAAGGCCTCCTTCCAATCCCTGATGAACACGTTCTTGACGCCTTCCGCGGGCATCAGCTCGACACCCGCACTGGTTTTGGCGACCATCCGACAATTGGGATAACCGACGAATCGGCTCTCCACGGTGCGATAGAAATCGAAGTTGTGCGTGAGAAGGATTTGCTTAAAGTGCGGCCCCTGGGCGATGTCCATTAGATACTGGATAATCGCGTACTTATTCTTGTAGTCAAACGAATCCGCGATGTCATCAACCACCATTAGCGTGTCCTGACCCGCCTTCTTCCTCGCTTCTATCTCAAATAGCACGTTGAGCACGTAGAGGGCCTTTTTCTCACCCGTGCTCAGCGACTGAAGCAGGGACGCTCTATCTACAGGGGCCTGCTCGGTGCCGTCGTCGAACACAAATCCCAAGCTGAGCATCTCCTCTAACCCGAGGATCACGTCCATCCGGTTCGATACCTTTAGGCGGAATGGCACGAAGAATCGTGAGTTGAAGATGTCGATCACGTCTTCCCACTGAGTTCGCTCGCGCTGGGCCTGTTGCTCGATTTCTTTCCTACGTGTTTCTGCCGCCTGGTACTTGTCTAGCAGCGCCTTGTACTCGGCATGGCAGGTGTCAATGTATGCTTTCCAAACCTCCTGTCGGAAATCTGCCATATTTGCAAACTTGGTCAGCAATTCCTCGTGATCAAGCAAATATGCTTCGAATTCACGCACAGTCACATTCTTCTGAATTAGTTTCTCGATCTCTGCAAATTTCTTGCGCAGTTCTTGGTCGTTGCTGATCGCATCCTTCTCAGCGGCGATCAGCCTCTCAAGCTGCTCTTGCGTGGTGATCTCGATGGTCTCGCTGGCATTGAGATTAATTGAATGTTGGGCTTTGAAGAAACCGTTATCTGCTAGCTGCTTGGCCACCTGTGTGGCGTTGTAGTAGTTGAAGACCCCTTTCTTAAAGTAGGTCGAGGCCGCCAGCAATTCGTTATGCTTCTTGATGAAATCGTCGATGGCGGTCCTAAAGTCCTTGGTCTCAAGGAAGCCTAAGACTTTCTCGTCGAAAATCAGGTCATAGGGCACGTCTCGCAGCATTGATTCTGGCCCGTCAGCGACTTCGTCCTTGATCCTATTCAAAGCGACATAGAGTTTGTCTGGCGCCGCCGTGAAGACCATTGAGATCTCCTTTGATACATCGCGCTTGGTCTTGGATCGATCTCGCACCGCTGCGAGAAATTCCGCCTTTGCTGATTCGATTTCGGCATGCAGTTCCTCGTACTCGTGGCGCAGTTCAGGATTCACTAACAATGTGGAGGTGCGCGCCGAGTGCCCGACGGTCTCGTCATAGGGACGAATGACGAGGACACTTTCCCGCGAGATATCTACGCCCGTCTCGTCCTTCACGATGCGCTTAGTCACGCGGCTTGCGAAGATGCGGTCTCTCGACGGCTGGTCGCTCGCAATGTCGTGGAACGTTTGCGCAAGCGAACTCTTCATCGAGCCGTTCGGGGCATAGATGGCGATCGCTTTGGTCCTGGAAAAATCTAAACTCGCTTCCAGCTTACGAATCCCGTAGCAGTTCTCGAGGTCAATGGTCAGTACGTTCATATCGCCCCCCTGGTGTTGGCGCGTTACCGGCAGTTGTAATTCATCGTTCTTTTTACTAATCCGGATTTCAATGAGTCGATTAGCAGCAAGTTCCCTGTGACGCGGGCTAGAGGATATTAGGGGGGGCTTCGTATCAAGCACTGCGACACCCCAGCTTCGCCGTTCATCTGAGTTGAGCGCAATTTGATGGCCTCGACGCATAGACATACGACAGGGCAGGGCATAACGCAGTGGCTCGACACGGAATCGATGACCGCCAAGCTACGAGGAGCCGGAGTTCTTGTTGTCCGGCCCTGGAGCCGCCTGTCACGCGACCGGGCTGGTGTGGGTAGAATCGCCCCCTGACTCCCCCTACCCGGGTGGCCCGCGGAAACGCCGGCCGAGCGTGCGACATGAGCACTACCATCGCCCCCTGTTGACCCGCCCGAGGCTGCTTGGACACAGGCGCCCTCGCGGCGCTTTTTTGTTGCCCACCCGCCGGCGCGTCGCGCGCCACGGGCCCGGCACCTCCTGCACAGATCGCGGCTGAGCCCGCGCCCACCGATTCGAAGGCCCCCATGATCACGATCACCCTCCCCGACGGCAGCCGCCGCGAATTCGAACAGCCCGTGTCCGCCATGGACGTGGCCCAGTCCATCGGCGCCGGGTTGGCCAAGGCCACCGTGGCCGGCGAAGTCGATGGCCGGCTGGTGGATGCCTGCGACATCATCGATCGCGACGCCACGCTGCGGATCATCACCCCCAAGGACGCCGAGGGCGTGGAGATCATCCGCCACTCCTGCGCCCACCTGGTGGGGCACGCGGTGAAGCAGCTCTACCCCGAGGCCAAGATGGTCATCGGCCCGGTGATCGAGGACGGCTTCTACTACGACATCTGGAACGCCCGGCCGTTCACGCCCGAGGACATGGCGGCGATCGAGCAGCGCATGGCCGAGCTGATCGACACCGAGTACGACGTCATCAAGAAGGTGACGCCGCGCGACGAGGTCATCGCCACGTTCAGCCAGCGCGGGGAGGACTACAAGCTGCGGCTGGTCGAGGACATGCCCGACGAGCAGGCGATGGGGCTGTACCACCACCAGGAATACGTGGACATGTGCCGCGGCCCGCACGTGCCCAACACACGCTTCCTCAAGGCCTTCAAGCTGACCCGCATCTCCGGCGCCTACTGGCGCGGGGATTCCAAGAACGAGCAGCTGCAGCGCGTCTACGGCACCGCGTGGGCCGATCCCAAGCAGCTCAAGGCCTACATCCTGCGGATGGAGGAGGCCGAGAAGCGCGACCACCGCAAGATCGCCAAGCAGCAGGAACTCTTCCACCTGCAGGAAGAGGCCCCGGGCCTGATCTTCTGGCACCCCAAGGGCTGGGCGATCTGGCAGGCGGTCGAGCAGCACATGCGCCGGGTGTACCGCGAATCGGGTTACCGCGAGGTGCGCTGTCCGCAGATCCTCGACGTGTCCTTGTGGAAGCAGTCCGGCCACTGGGACAACTACAAGGACAACATGTTCTTCACCGAGTCGGAGAAGCGCACCTACGCGCTCAAGCCGATGAACTGCCCGGGCCATGTGCAGGTGTTCAACCACGGCCTGCACAGCTACCGCGACCTGCCCATCCGCTACGGCGAGTTCGGTGCCTGCCATCGCAACGAGCCCTCCGGGGCGCTGCACGGCATCCTGCGGGTGCGCGGCTTCACCCAGGACGACGGCCACGTGTTCTGTACCGAGGAGCAGGTCGAGGCCGAGGTCACCGCGTTCCACCAGCAGGCGATGCAGGTGTATGCGGACTTCGGCTTCAGCGACGTACAGCTGAAGATCGCCCTGCGCCCCGAGCCCCGGCTCGGTGACGACGCCACCTGGGACAAGGCCGAGGCTGCGCTGCGCTCGGCCCTGCGCTCGGCAGGGGTGGAGTGGGAGGAGCTTCCGGGCGAAGGCGCGTTCTACGGCCCGAAGATCGAGTACCACCTGCGCGACGCCATCGGCCGGACCTGGCAGCTGGGCACCATGCAGGTCGACTTCATGATGCCGGCCCGCCTCGGCGCGGAATACGTCGACGAGCACAGCCAGAAGCGCCACCCGGTCATGCTGCATCGCGCCATCGTGGGCTCGATGGAGCGCTTCATCGGCATCCTGATCGAGCACCATGCCGGCCAGCTGCCCCCGTGGCTGGCCCCGGTCCAGGCGGTGGTGATGAACATCACCGATGCACAGGCGGAGTATGTGGACGAGGTCCGGAAAACCCTTGCAAATCAAGGGGTACGGGTCGAGGCGGATTTGCGGAACGAGAAGATCGGACGTAAGATCCGCGAGCACACGCTGCAACGGGTGCCATACCTGCTGGTGGTCGGCGACCGCGAGCGGGATAATGGGGAGGTTGCCGTGCGCACGCGGGGAGGGGAGGATCTGGGGACGATGAGCCTCACCGGATTCGCTTCGCGTCTACGCGACGAGCACGTGCGTTGAGCCAGTTTTACCCGTCCGCGCCCTAACAGCGGAACCCGAACACGCCCGGCCGCGGATTGCGGCCGGTTTCGATCCACACCGGAGATTGCAACATCAGTACCCCCGACAAGCGGAACCGCAAGAACCAGGAGATCCGCGTACCCCGAGTGCGCGTGATCGGCAGCGATGGCGAGATGGTCGGCGTGCTGACGCGCGACGAAGCGCTGGCGCTCGCCCAGGAAGACGGGCTGGACCTGGTCGAAATCCAGCCGCATGGCGACCCACCGGTCTGCCGGGTCATGGACTTCGGCAAGTTCATGTTCGACCTGCAGAAGAAGGCCAACGCGGCCAAGAAGAAGCAGAAGCAGGTCGAGATCAAGGAAATCAAGTTCCGCCCGGTCACCGACGAGGGCGACTACCAGATCAAGCTGCGCAAGATGCGCGCTTTCCTGGAGGAAGGGGACAAGATCAAGGTCAACATCCGCTTCCGTGGCCGCGAGATGAGCCACCAGGAGCTGGGCCGCGAAATGGCCGCGCGCATCGAGGCCGACCTGGGCGAGGACATCGTCATCGAGTCCCGTCCGCGCCTGGAAGGCCGCCAGATGGTCATGATGATCGCGCCCAAGAAGAAGACCTGAGCGGTTCAATCCGCCCACGGTGCCGCGCGGTATGGGCGCACAGGACCTGGAGGCGCCCAAGGGCGCCTTCGTCAGTCTTGCCCGCCATGCGGCCCGGCGGCATGCCCTTGCCGAAACGCATGATTTGCAAGCAAATCGCGCCGCTGCCATAATGCGCGGCCCGGTTCGCCGGGTTGGTTGTATGCACCATCAGGACCAGTCGATTGATGCCTTATGGATCAACGACTTACAAGCCGGCAGGGCAGGACGGAAAGAGTGGCCACGCCACCGCCCCCGCCAGTGACGAAATCTCCGAAAGGACATCGCAATGCCCAAGATCAAGACCCATCGGGGCGCGGCCAAGCGCTTCCGGAAGACAGCTTCCGGCAAGTACAAGTGCGGCCACGCCAACCGGAGCCACATCCTCACCAAGAAGGCGACCAAGCGGAAGCGCAACCTCCGGCAGACGAACCATGTTCGTGCCGAGGACGCGGGCCGTCTGGACCGCATGCTTCCCTATTTGTGAGGAGACTGAGCAATGGCACGAGTTAAACGTGGTGTACAGGCGCGTCGCCGCCACAAGAAAATCCTGAAGCAGGCCAAGGGCTACTACCACGCCCGCCGCAAGGTCTTCCGCGTCGCCAAGCAGGCGGTGACGAAGGCCCTGCAGTACGCCTACATCGGCCGCAAGCAGAAGAAGCGCAATTTCCGTTCGCTGTGGATCGCCCGCATCAACGCGGCATCCCGCGCCAACGGCATCAGCTACAGCCGCTTCATGAACGGCCTGCTGAAGGCCGGCATCACCCTGGACCGCAAGGTGCTGGCCGACATCGCCGTGCACGACGCGACGGGTTTTGCCGCGCTGACCGAGAAGGCCAAGGGCGCGCTCGCAGCGTAAGGTGTCGCGTCGCGTGGCACCGGGTCCCGGTGCGCGCGGTCGGACAACCGGGGTACACGCATGGGGAAGGGCGCAAGTCCTTCCCCATGTTTCGTTTTGCAACAGGGGTCGGTGGGAGCGCCCTGAGCCGCGCTTGGATATGAGGTCGCGCGAGCGGTCACGCGCTTGCCGCTGAGGCCGCTCCTACAGAAGCATTGGCATTGCGCCTGTGACAGGAATCCGCGCATGAGTGATATCGAGAACCTGACCGCCCGGGCCCTTGCCGACATCGCTGCGGCCGACTCGCCGCAGGCGATCGAGGGCTTGCGCGTGGCACTGCTGGGCAAGGCCGGCTCCGTCACCGCCCAGCTCAAGCAGTTGGGGTCTTTGCCTGCCGACCAGCGCAAGGCCGCAGGCGAAGCCATCAACAAGGCGCGCGACGCGCTGGGCAGTGCCCTGGCCGAACGCAAGGGCGCCCTGGACGATGCGGCGCTCGACGCGCGACTGGCGTCGGAAACCATCGACGTGACGCTGCCCGGGATCGATGCGGAGCGCGGTGGCCTGCACCCTGTCAGCCGCACGCTGGAGCGCATCGCCGACATCTTCGGCCGGCTGGGCTTCGAGTTGGCGGACGGGCCGGAGATCGAGGACGACTGGCACAACTTCGAAGCCCTCAACTTCCCCCCGCACCACCCGGCGCGGGCGATGCACGACACGTTCTACTTCGATGATGGCCGCCTGCTGCGCACGCACACCTCGGGCGTGCAGGTGCGCTACATGCAGGACCTGCTCGCACGCGGCGGCAAGCCGCCGCTGCGCATGATCGCCGCCGGCAAGGTCTATCGAAGCGACAGTGACCAGACCCACACGCCGATGTTCCACCAGGTCGAGGGCCTGCTGGTCGACGAGCACGCCAGCTTTGCCGACCTCAAGGGCACGCTGGCCGAGTTCGTCCGTGCGTTCTTCGAGCGCGACTTCCAGATGCGCTTCCGCCCGAGCTATTTCCCCTTCACCGAGCCATCGGCGGAGGTCGACATCGCCTGGCAGCAAGCGGATGGATCGACCCGCTGGCTGGAGGTGCTGGGCTGCGGCATGGTCCACCCCAACGTGCTGCGCAACGTCGGCATCGATCCCGAGCGTTACACCGGTTACGCCTTCGGGCTGGGTGTCGAGCGCTTCGCGATGCTGCGCTACGGGGTCGATGACCTGCGCAGCTTCTTCGACAACGACGTTCGGTTCCTGCGTCAGTTCGCCTAGCTCCCTGCTTCCCCTCCCGTTGAAGGGAGGGTCGAGCCCCTCGCGCCTGGATGACCCGCGATGAAGTTTTCCGAAAACTGGCTGCGCCAGCATGTGCCCACCACCGCCACGCGCGATGAACTCGTCGCCACCCTGACCGCGATAGGTCTGGAGGTCGAGGAGGTCACCGCGCTGGGCGACTCGCTTGACAGCGTCGTGGTGGCGCAGATCGTCTCCGCGGAAAAACACCCCGAAGCCGACCGCTTGCAGGTGTGCCAGGTCGATACCGGCGCGGGCACGGTGCAGATCGTGTGCGGCGCGCCCAACGCGCGCGCGGGGCTCAAGGCGCCGTTGGCCATGGTCGGGGCGGTGCTGCCCGGCGGCATGGCGATCAAGGCGGCCCGTCTGCGAGGCGTCGAATCGGCCGGGATGCTGTGCTCGGGCAAGGAACTGGCGGTCGACGCCGATGCCTCCGGGCTGATGGAGCTGCCGTCCGACGCACGCGTCGGCCAGCCTCTGGCCGAGGCGCTGGGGCTGCCCGACGCGAGCATCGAGATCAAGCTGACCCCCAACCGCGCCGACTGCTTCGGCGTGCGCGGCATCGCCTTCGACGTGGCCGCCGCTTCCAATGCGGAGGTCGCGGCGATGGACGTCGCGCCCGTGCCGGCGACGTCCGATGCCCGGTTGCCGGTCGAACTGAATGCCGGTGCCGATGCGCCGCGTTATTGCGGTCGCGTGGTCGAAGGCGTTGATGCGTCGGTGCCGACGCCGTTGTGGATGGCCGAGCGGCTGCGCCGCAGCGGCGTGCGGCCGGTGTCGTTGCTGGTGGACATCACCCAGTACGTGATGCTGGAGCTGGGCCAGCCGATGCACGCCTTCGATCGGGACCTGCTGCAGGGGCCGGTGGGCGTGCGCAAGGCTCGCGCGGGCGAGAAGCTGGCGTTGCTTGATGGCCGAGAGGTCGCGGTGGACGACGGCTTCCTCGTCATCACCGACGCCGATCGCGCCGTGGCACTGGCGGGCCTGATGGGGGGGCTGGACACGCGCGTGACCGACGCCACCCGCAACGTGTTCCTGGAGTCGGCGCACTTCGCGCCCGCCGCCATCATCGGCCGGGGCCGCAAGCTGGGCCTGCACACCGAGGCCGGGCATCGTTTCGAGCGCGGCGTCGACCCGGAACTGCCGCGCACCGCGATCGAGTACGCAACCCGCCTGTTGCTGGACATTGCCGGCGGCGCGCCGGGCCCGGTCGTCGAGGCGACGGTGGCCGCGGCGCTGTCGCAGCCGACGGCCATCAGCCTGCGTCGCGCCCGCCTGGCCCGGGTGCTGGGGCTGGAGGTGGCCGACGGCGAGGTCGAGCGCATCCTCGGGGCTCTGGGTCTGGACGTCGAGACCATCGGCGAGGGATGGCAGGTCACGCCGCCCAGCCGCCGCTTCGACATCGCGATCGAGGAAGACCTGATCGAGGAGATCGCGCGCATCCACGGCTACGACGCCGTGCCCACCACGCTGCCGGCCGGCGCGTCGGCGCTGGTCGCTCCTGGCGAGGGGATGGTCGACGAGGCCACGTTGCGGCGCCAGATGGCGAGCCGTGGCTACCTGGAGGCGATCAACTACGCCTTTGTCGAGGCCGACCTGCTCGACGCATGGGGTCTTGCCGATGGCGCGGTGACGCTGGCCAATCCGCTCAGCGCCGAGCTGGCGGTGATGCGCACGGCGTTGCTGCCGGGGCTGGTGGGCGCACTGGGCCGCAACGCCGCGCGCCAGCAACCGCGCGTGCGGCTGTTCGAACTGGGCCACGTGTTCCAGGGTGGCGCCGTGGGCGGGTCTCCGGACCAGACCCAGCGCCTGGCTGCGGTCGCATGTGGCGAGGTCGCCCCCGAGCAATGGGGCAGACCCGCCGCACCGGTCGGGTTCCATGACCTCAAGGGCGACCTGGAGAGCCTTGCCGCGGCCACGGGCGCCGAGCTGGAGTTCCGACCCTCGAGCCAGGCCTGGGGACACCCGGGGCGCTCGGCCGATGTGTACCGGATCGATGGGGAGGGCGCCGGGCTCATCGGCTGGATCGGCCAGCTGCATCCGCGCCTGCAGCGCGCGCTGGAACTGGACGTGGACGTGGTGGCCTTCGAAGTGGACCTGCGTCCGCTGCAGCGCCGCGCGTTACCTGTTGCCAGCGCCACTTCGCGCTATCCGTCCGTCCGCCGGGACCTCGCGTTCGTCGTCGCGCAGGACGTGCCCTGGACGCTGCTGGAAGGTGCGATCCGGCAGGCCGCGGGCCCGTCGCTGCGGGATCTCGTGCTGTTTGACCGCTATCAGGGCAAGGGTGTGGAAACAGGTTGCAAGAGTCTCGCTATGGGCTTGATTCTGCAGGAGGATTCGCGCACCCTGACCGACCGCGACGTGGAAGACGTCGTGGCCCGGGTGGTGGCGGCGCTCAGCCGTGACCACGCGGCGAAGATCCGGGGATAGGGGACCACGGCGCGCGCATCTTCCGCACGCCGAACCGTTCGAGATTGAAGATGGCATTGACCAAAGCCGAGATGGCCGAACGTCTGTTCGACGAGGTCGGGCTCAACAAGCGCGAAGCCAAGGAATTCGTCGATGCGTTCTTCGACGCCTTGCGCGAGTCGCTCGAGCAGGGCCGACAGGTCAAGCTCTCGGGCTTCGGCAACTTCGACCTGCGGCGCAAGAACCAGCGCCCGGGCCGCAACCCCAAGACCGGCGAGGAGATCCCGATCTCCGCGCGGACCGTGGTGACGTTCCGTCCAGGGCAGAAGCTCAAGGAGCGGGTCGAGGCCTACAGCGGAGACGCCCGTGCTTGACCCCGGCAGCAACCGCGAGCTCCCGCCGATCCCGGCCAAGCGCTACTTCACCATCGGCGAGGTCAGCGAGCTGTGCGACGTCAAGCCGCACGTACTGCGCTATTGGGAAACCGAGTTCCCCAGCCTCAACCCGGTCAAGCGCCGTGGCAACCGCCGCTACTACCAGCGCCACGAGGTGCTGATGGTGCGACAGATCCGCGGGCTGCTGTACGAGCAGGGCTATACCATCGGCGGGGCCCGCCTGCGGCTGGAAGGCGAAGCCGGCAAGGACGAATCCGCGCTCAGCTCGCAGATCATCAAGCAGGTGCGGATGGAGCTGGAGGAAGTCCTGCAGCTGCTGCGCCGCTGAGGCCAAACGGCTATACTCTGCGGCCGCCGCGAGGCGGTCCAAGTAGTCATCGGGGCGTAGCGCAGCCTGGTAGCGCACCTGTCTGGGGGACAGGTGGTCGTCGGTTCAAATCCGGCCGTCCCGACCAACTTGGTGCAGCATCGACGAAAGCCCGGCCCTGGCCGGGCTTTTTTGTGTCGAACGGGCGGGAACTCGCCCCGCGCCGCGTGGTCGGACGCTCGCACCCATGCAGGGTGCGCCCCCGTTACGAAAAGGAGTTCGCGATGCGTTGTTCTGTTGCCGCGGCGATGGCCGTCCTGCTGATTGCATCCGCGGTGCCCATGCCGGGTGCCGCCCAGGCCGGGGACCCGGTCGATCCCGTCTCGTCATCTGCCACCGGCGCCCCGGCGACGGTGGGCCCTGCAGATCCGATCCGCGACCTCGCGCCGTTGGTGGTGTCCGGGGTGCAGCCTGGACCGGCCCTGTGGAAGGTGTCGCGTGGCGGCCACGTCATGTGGGTCCTGGGGCTGGTGGCGCCGCTGCCCCGCGAGATGGAATGGCGTTCGACCGAAGTCGAGCAGGTGATCGCCCAGGCCGACGCGGTGTTGCAGGCCCCCGTGTGGGCAGTCAACTCGGACGTGGGTGTCTTCAAGGGCCTGAGCCTGCTGCCGGCCGCATTACGGGCACGGCGCAATCCCGACCGGGCCGAACTGGCCGATGTCCTGCCCGCGACGCTGCATGCCCGATGGGAGGTCCAGAAGGACCGCTACCTGGGTTGGGAGCCCGGCATCGAACGTTGGCGGCCGATGTTCGCGGCCGAGAAGCTGGAACGAAAGGCGATGGAGCGGCTGGGTCTGGACGGCGAGGTGGTCGCGCCCGTGATCGCGGCGGCGGCCAAGCGCTCCGGCGTGGAGCAGGTCCGGGTGGTGCTCGAGACCAAAGTTGAGGCCCCGCGCGAATTGTTGAAACGCTTCAACGGGGCCGATCTGGATGACGTCGCATGCCTGGAGCGCACAGTGGACCGGTTGGAAAACGAGCTGCCGATGCTGGTGGCCCGCGCCAATGCCTGGGCGGTCGGGGACCTGGCGGAATTGCGGCGCCTGCCGCAGGGCAATCCCCTCTCCAGCTGCCTGACGACCGTGCTCCAGAGTGAACTGGGCCGATCCCTTGGGTATGCCGACATGGAGGCCAGGATGCGCGATACCTGGCTGCAAGCCGCCCAGAAGGCCTTGGCCGAACATGCGGTCAGCCTGGCGATGCTGCCGATGCGCCAGGTACTGGGCGGGGACGGCTACCTGGCGGCGCTGGAACGGCGCGGATTCACCGTACTCGCGCCCGACGCCAGCGACGAGGTCGGGCTTTCGGAAGATACGTCGCCAAGGGACGAAGCGGGTACCGGTTCCCAGGTGTCGCGGGATAGCTCGCCGGAATGACCGATCCCATGGGTGCTGCCCGCATCGCGCGGGTGGCGTCCACGGGCCATTGGGTCAAGCCCGGCGCGAGGCCCCCGCGGTCGCCGGCCGGGCCGGGTCGGCCGCCAGGTCCGGCCAGCGCCGGAGTACGGCAGCCCTGATTCCGGCGACGTCCAACCCCGCGTCGGCCAGCAGTTGCTCGCGGCTGGCGTGGTGCTGGAACGCATCGGGCAGGCCGAGGTGGACCACCGGCATCACTACGCCCTCGGCCGCGAGCAGTTCGGTCACGCCGCTGCCTGCGCCGCCGGCGACGACGTTGTCCTCGAGGGTGACGAAGCCCTCGTGGGAGGCGGCCAGTTCCAGCAGGAGGGCGCGGTCGAGCGGTTTGACGAAGCGCATGTTGACCACGGTGAGGCCGAGTTCGCCGCCCACCTCCTCGGCTGCCGCCGTCACTGCGCCGAAGGCGAGCAATGCAACGCGCTCGCCACGCCGGCGAACCTGGGCGCGTCCGACCGGGAGCGTGTCCAGCGTCGCCTGCACCGGGACACCGGGGCCGCTGCCGCGCGGGTAGCGCACCGCCGCCGGTCCCCGGAAATGATGGCCGGTGCTCAGCATCCTGCGGCACTCGTCCTCGTCGGCGGGGGTCATCACCACCATGTTCGGCACGCAACGCAGGTAGGACAGGTCGAGGTTGCCGGCATGGGTTGCACCGTCGGGGCCGACCACGCCGCCGCGGTCGATCGCGAACAGCACGTCCAGTTCCTGGATCGCGACGTCGTGCACGAGCTGGTCGTAGCCGCGCTGCAGGAACGTCGAGTAGATCGCGCACACCGGCTTGGCGCCCTCGCACGCCATGCCGGCAGCCAGTGTCACCGCGTGCTGCTCGGCGATCGCGACGTCGAAGTAGCGCTTCGGATACTCCCTCGAGAAACGCACCAGGCCCGAGCCTTCGCGCATGGCCGGGGTGATGCCCAGCAGCTTCGGGTCGGCGGCGGCCATGTCGCAGATCCACTCTCCGAACACATCGGTATAGCTGGGCTTCTTGGCGGCGGCGGTGCTCACCAGGCCCTGCACCGGGTCGAAGGGGCTCACCGCGTGGTACCCGATCTGGTCGCCTTCGGCCAGTTCGTACCCCTTGCCCTTGGTGGTGATGATGTGGAGCAGCTGCGGGCCCTTGAGGTCCTTCAGCGTCTTCAGTGCGCCCATCAGCGCGCCCATGTCGTGGCCGTCGATCGGCCCGGTGTAGTGGAAGCCGACCTCCTCGAAGAACGTCGAGGGCACGAACATTCCCTTCCAGTGCTCTTCCCAGCGGCGCACGAATTTCGCCGCGGGCCGGCGCTTGTCGCCCAGCAGCTTCTTGCCGCCTTCGCGCAGGGCGTTGAGCGTCCGGCTGCCGGTCAACCGCCCGAGCATCCGGGTCAATCCGCCGACGTTTTCGGAGATCGACATCTGGTTGTCGTTGAGGATCACCAGCAGGTTCGGCTCCTCCGTACCCGGGTCCTCGCCCATGCCGCCAGCGTGGTTCAGGGCCTCGAACGCCATGCCTGCGGTCATCGCGCCATCGCCGATCACCGCCACCACCTTGCGATCGTCATCGGCCTGCTGAAGGGCGATGGCCATGCCCAGCGCGGCCGAGATCGAAGTGGAGGAATGGCCGACGCCGAAGGTGTCGTACTCGGACTCCTCGCGCTTGGGGAACGGCGCCACGCCGTCCTTCTGCTTCACCGTGTGGATGCTGTCTCGGCGGCCGGTCAGGATCTTGTGCGGGTAGGTCTGGTGGCCCACGTCCCAGACCAGGCGGTCGACCGGGGTCTGGTACAGCCAGTGCAGGGCGACAGTGAGCTCGATCACACCCAGCCCCGCGCCGAAGTGGCCGCCGACCTTGGCGACCTGTTCGATCAGGTAGGCGCGCAGCTCGTCGGCAATCTCGCGCAGTTCCCCTTCGGGGAACTCGCGCAGGTCTTCAGGCACCTGGATTCGCGAAAGGCGCGGGTAGCGGAGCGGATCGATCATCACGTGGGGGACCGGCGACAGTCCGCCATTGTCCTGCCCGCGGCGGGCACGGGCAAGGCGAGGGTCGGGCGGTGCGATGCGGGGTTCAGCGGCCGCGCAGGCGTCCGAACAGCCCCGACGACCGCGTGGCGTCCGGTTCCGGCTCCGGTGGTCGCTCGATGTCGGCGAATCCGGTGGCCAGGTTCGCGTTCACGAAATCGGTGACATCAGGTTCGGGTACACCGCTGGCCTGGGCGATGTCGACGACCGTGGCCGGGCCCTTCATCATCACCGTGGCGATGCGGAAGTGCTTGGGGTACTCGCGCTCGGTCTGGGGCCACTTGAGCATCTGGAACCGCGTGTCCGGCGGGAACCCCCCCGCCAGCTTGCCGCCCCCGGACACGAGGGCGCCGAACCACACCAGCCGGTTCAGTGGCTGGGCGTCGCCGGCAGCTGCGCTGGCGGCGGCCCAGGCAGCGGCATCGATTGTTTCCAGGTCGGCGTCTTCGACCTTGCGCTGGAAATGGTCGGCCAAGGGCTTGAGCAGGGCCGGCCCGTGGTAGGTGCGTGCATCGGCGTCGATCAGCAACGGCACGTCGCCGTGGGCCAGCCGCACGCGGCCCTTCAGGCGCGGCGACGTCAACCACCCCAGCAGGCTGTCGGGTCCCTCGTCCACCAGCGGCACCGGCTCGGGTGGGGCGACATTGACCGGGGGTGCGACCGCCGAAGGTGCCGGGACTGCAGGCTGGTCCGGGTCCGAAGCCTCTTCGTCCTGGTCCACCACCTCGCCGGGCAGGGGGTCCTGCGGCACCGGCGCTGGCGTCATTCCCGCCGGCGACGGGGTATCAGCCCGCGTCGACATCGGGATATCCACGGCGACCAGGTCCAGGGACTCGCCCGTGGCGGCCGCCAGTTCCTGCAACAGCGCGGCCACGCCCTCGGAATCCACCGGCTGGGGCAGCAGGAAGTCCGCCTGGGTGCGTGGGGCACTGGTGAGGCCGATCACGGTCTTTCCGGCGGCATGCAGGCGCAGCCAACTCATCGGGCCGTACATGCTGTCCATGTCGACAATCACGTACTCGGCCTGGCTGTCAGGCACCAGCGACCACTGTTTGCCGAGGCGGGTGTTGGCGTCGGCGAAGGCCGCTTTGATCGCGATTTCGGTGGCCGCGTCCATGCCGGTCAGGCCGAGGGTCAGGGGCATCTTGGGGCATTCCGGTCGTAGCAGTGGCCCCGGAGTGTTGCGGAGCGGCCCGCGCGCGTCAACGCACGCATCGCGTCGCAGGGTGACGTGGGCGGGCACGGCGGGGGGCCACATCGCCCCCGGCTCGCCCGTCAGCCCGTGGAGCGCGCGTTGCGGGGCAGTTGCGCGCGCAGGAACGCCATCTGGTCGGCCAGGATGTTGCGGTTGGAGAGGATCAGGTGTTCGATCCAGCTGGGGCGGTAGGGCACGGCGAGCAGCGGCATTCCGGCTTGCTGGGGGGTGCGGTTGCCCTTGCGGGAATTGCAGCTGAAACAGGCGGCCACCACGTTCTCCCACACGTCGCGGCCCCCCTTGGACACCGGCTTGACGTGGTCGCGGGTGAGCTGGGGCCGGTGGAACCCGTGGCCGCAGTACATGCACAGGTGCCCATCGCGCGCGAAAAGCGCCAGATTGGTCAGCGCCGGCGTGGGGTCCAACGCGTGCGAACGTGCATGGCCGCGGGCAGCGACGATCGGGTGCAGGTCGAGCACGCTGCGCTCGCCGCTCAGGCGCGAGGTGCCACCATGGATGGTCAGGCAGGGGTCGCCCAGCGTCCAGGCCACCGCGCCACGCGCGTACAGGCACGCGGCATCCTGCCAATGCATCCAGCTGAGCGCACGCCCGTGGGCGTCGAGCGACAGCAGGCGCACCCGGTTGAGCCGCTCGATGGGAAGGTGGAACGGGGGCTGGGGTGCGGAGCGCGCGTCGAAACGGGCAGGTGCCGGGACCTGCCGATCGAGATCGGTGGAATTCCCCGCCTGGACCAAGCGCAGCTTCGCTCTGTCGGTCTCCATCGGGGCACCAGCTTATACCGGTTCGCGGGCCGTTTGGATAGCGTTGCCGCCGTGGTCCGGATCAGTCGAACGCTTCGGCCTCCAGCGACATCAGCGTGTCGGCCCCGGCGTCGATCGCGGCCGCGTGTGCAAGGGTGCGCGGGAGGATCCGGCGGAAGTAGAAACGCGCGGTCTCCCGCTTGGCGGCCTTGAACGTCGCGGGCCGGTCGGACGCCTCGGCGACGGCCACCGATCGCGCCCACCAGTAGGCCAGGCAGACGTAGCCCGAGTACATCAGGTAGTCGTGGGCGGCGGCGCCGATCTCTTCGGCGTCGGCGGCCGCACGCTGGCCGATGCGCAACGTGAGCTGCTGCCACTCGGCCCGCTTGGCCCGAAGCGGTGCGACGAACGCCTGCGCGGGCGCGGGCAGGTCCGGTGTCTCGCAGAAGGCTTCGATCATGTCGAGCATGACCTTCAACCCCGCACCCTGCTGTTGCAGGACCTTGCGGCCCAGCAGGTCCAGTGCCTGGATGCCGGTGGTGCCCTCGTACAGGGTGGTGATGCGGGCATCGCGTGCCAACTGCTCCATGCCGTGCTCGGCGATGTAGCCGTGGCCGCCGAAGCACTGCAGCGCGTGGTAGGTGCACTCCACCCCCCACTCGGTCAGGCAGGCCTTGACGATCGGCGTCATGAAACCCAGCAGGGCATCGGCCTGCGCGCGTTCTGCCGCATCGCCGGCGTGGTGGGCCAGGTCGACCTGCAGCGCAGCGTGGTAACCCATGGCCCGGCCGCCTTCGACCAGCGCCTTGCAGGTCAGCAGCATGCGCCGCACGTCGGGGTGCACGATGATCGGGTCGGCGGGCTTGTCGGGGAACTTGGGGCCCGACAGCGAACGCATCTGCAAGCGCTCGCGCGAGTAAAGCAGGGCGTTCTGGTAGGCGCGGTCCGAGAGCCCGAGCCCCTGCAGTCCGACCGCAAGGCGAGCCGTGTTCATCATTGTGAACATGGCCATCAGGCCCTTGTGCGGCTGGCCGACGAGGAACCCTTCGGCGCCATCGAAGTTGAGCACGCAGGTCGCGGACCCGTGGATGCCCATCTTGTGCTCGAGGCTGCCGCACCGCACCGCGTTGCGTTCGCCCAGTGACCCGTCCCCGTTGACCCGGACCTTGGGCACGATGAACAGCGAAATGCCCTTGCTGCCGGCGGGCGCGTCGGGCAGCCGGGCCAGCACCAGGTGCAGGATGTTGTCGGTGAAATCGTGCTCGCCGGCGGTGATGAAGATCTTCGTGCCGCTGACGGCGTAGCGATCGTCGCCGAGGGGCTCGGCCCGGGTCCGCAACAGGCCCAGGTCGGTGCCGCAGTGGGGCTCGGTCAGGCACATCGTGCCGGTCCAGCGACCGTCCACCAGCGGCTTGAGGAAGCGCTCCTGCTGCCAGGGCTCGCCGTGGTGGAGCAGTGCCTCGGTGGCGCCATGCGAGAGCAGCGGGAAGTTGCCCCACGCAAGGTTGGCCGCGTCGATCATCTCCTTCAGCGGAACGCCGGCGGCGTGCGGCAGGCCCTGGCCGCCGAACTCCCCGGGGGCGGTGAGTCCCGACCATCCGCCTTCGACGTACTGCGCATAGGCTTGCCGGAAGCCAGTCGGCGTGGTGACCTCGCCGGTTGCCACGTCGAGGCTGCAACCCTCGCGGTCGCCCACCGCATTGAGCGGTGCCAGCACCGTTTCGTTGAAACGTGCCCCTTCCTCCAGCACCGCATCAAGCACGTCCCGCGTGGCATCCGCGAAGCCCATCCGTTCGAACGCCGCTTCGGCCCCCAGGACATCGAACAGGGCGAAGCGCATGTCGGCGAGGGGGGCTTTGTATCGGCTCATGGTCGGATCCAGTTTGATCTGCAACAAGAGGCAGGGACGGCGCCCGGAGCGAGGTCCCGAGCGGAGGGTCGTGCAGGGTTTACGCGCTGGCGACGGCGGACTGCGAACGCAGGGTTGCCGTTTCCGACTGCGCCATGCGTCAGCGAAGAACGCCGGGCAACCCCGGCGCGGGGCTCAGCGCGCTGCGGCGCTCGACTTCGAAATCGCGCGACCCCCTCTCCTCCGGTGCCGCGACGATGCGCCCGCTCAGCCGGTAATCCACGCTGCGACCCGCCGACAGCGCGTCGGCGACGGCGAGCTTGGCTGCCGCCGGCGGGGCGAGCATGACGGTCACCACATCGGCGGATTCCGGGCCGATGGAAAGCCCGGGCGTAGCCTGCACGCGTCCGGCGTCCGCATCGGCCACGGTCAGACCCAGGTCCACCGACTCGAAGCGCATCGGCATGCTGCTGAAGTTCTCGATCCGGAGTTGCAGCGACCAGCGGCCATCGGCTTGCACGGCCAGCTGCTGGATCCTTGCCGAGGGCTCGGACACCCGCTTTACCGGGCCGCCCGCACACGCGGCGAGGCCGGTCGCAATGAATAGGACCCCTGCCATCCAGCGCAGGCTGCGTACAGGCCTTGGAGCTCTCATGCGGTGCCTCCGGACAAGGGAAGCGCGAGAATACTACGGGGCCCTGCGCCGGGGCGGGCGCGTAACGGACGAACGCCACGCATGCCTAGTCCAGAAGTCCGCGGCGCAGTGCATACCGGACCAGCTCGGCCGTGTTGCGCACGTCCAGCTTGGCCAGCACGCGGGCGCGGTGGTTCTCCGCGGTCTTGGCGCTGATGTCCAGCTTGCGGGCGATTTCCTTCGTGGTCAGCCCTTCGGCCATCAGGTGGAACACTTCCCGCTCGCGGGCGGTGAGCCGGCCGTAGGGGTCGTCGACCACGCGGTCGGGGTTCTGCAGCTGTTCGGCAAGTGCACGCGACGCCTGCGGTCCGAAATGGCCGCGGCCGGCATGCAGGCTGTGGACGGCGGCCAGCAGCTCGGCGGCGGCGCTGTCCTTGACCAGGTAGCCCGACGCCCCCGCGCGGACGGCCTGCAGCACGTACTCGTCCTCCTGGTGCATGGTCAGCACCAGCACGCGCGCGCCGGGCAGTGACTCGCACAACCGGCGGACCACTTCCACCCCGTTGAGACCGGGCATTGCCAGGTCGGTGACCACGACGTCGGGACGCGTGGCCAGGGCCCGATCCAACGCCTGCAGGCCATCGGCGGCTTGCGCCACCACCTGCACCTCCGGGTCGGACTGCAGCAGCCCGACCAGGCTCTCGCGAACCAGCGTGTGGTCGTCGGCAATCAGTACCCGGATGATCCCCATCGCCCTAAGCTGAGCGACGCCACCGGCAGCGTCAAGCGGGGGCCGCGCTCGATGCGGTGCCGGGCGGGTTCTCCAGCGGCACCACCGCGCGCAGGCGGGTGCCGTTGCCGGGCGAGGCGTGGAGCTGCAGGTGCCCCTCGTGCAGCCGCAGGCGCTCGCGCATGCCACCCAGGCCGCTGCCGCCGGACGCCTGGGCGATTTCCGGATCGCAACCCCGGCCATCGTCGACCACCTGCAACTGCAGCAGGCCACCGCGTGCGACCACCCGAACCAGCACGTTGCGGGCGTCGGCGTGGCGGACGATGTTGTGCAGCGCCTCCTGGGCGATGCGGAACATCAGCGTTTCAACGTCGCCTTCCAGCACGGGCAAGGCCTCGACCTCGACCGCGATGGCGAGTCCGGACGACTCCCCGACCGTGCGCGCGAGCCAATGCAGCGCCGGATCCAGCCCGAGGTCGTCGAGGATAGGCGGGCGGAGCAGCCGCGAAAGCTCACGGGTGTCCTCCAGCGTGTCCCCGCACAGTGCGATTGCCGCGTCCAGTTGGTCGCGCAGCGCCGCCTGAGCCGGCGTGAGCCCGTCGCCGATCCGCGCAAGCCGGTGCTTGAGTGCGGTCAGGTTCTGGCCCAGGCCGTCATGCAGTTCGCGCGCAAGGCGGCGGCGCTCGTCCTCCTGCACCCGCAGCACCGAACGACCCAGACGCCGGAACTCGCGTTCGTTCGCTTCGAGTCTTTGCAACAGCCGCTGGTACTGGTCGCGCAGGGCCTCGAGCGGGAGGTCGGAGGGGGTCGGGGGGCGGCGGCTCACGGTGTCGGCTCCGGGGGCATGGGTCCGGTGGCACGGGTGTCGAGGAGGAAGCCCTCGCGCATCCCGGGGGGCAGGGCCTTGACCGCTTCGGCATGTGCCGTGTCGGCCCGCGCCGAGGCACGCTGGGCGGCAGCGGCCTCCCCGCCCTGGGCATGGGCGAGCGCGCCGAGGCGGTGCAGTTGCCAGGCGCGCTGATAGTCCCCTGCGCGCAGCAACCCGGTCGCTTCGCGATAGGCGGCCCGTGCCGCGGACGCATCCTCGCGTGCGAGAGCCTGTTCCATCTGCCATTCCAGCCACGCCAGCCGCAAACCCGCATGGCCCAGTGCCGTGGTTGCCCCGTCCAGGCCGGCGTCGGCGTTGCGACGTGCGCCCAAGCGCGCCTCACGCAGTGCGATCTGCAACTGCAGGTGGCGAACGCCCGACGCGATCGCCAGTTGCGACGCCTGCCTCAATACGGCCGCGGCCTCGCGGGTGCGGCCCTCCCGGGCCAGCAGGTCCGACTCCAGCATGCCGGCTATCGCGCGCTGTTCGCTGGCGGCGGACTCCAACTGCGGTTGCAGGCCATCCAGTGCCGCGCGCGCCTGGTCATCGGCATGCGCCGCCAGCAGGGCCTGCACGCGCAGCAGGGCCACATCGGCCATGCCGCGCTGGTCCTGGCGTTGGCGGAACAGCGCTTCGGCGGGCTCCAGCTGTGCCAGGGCTGCCGCCACGTTCCCCTGCATCAGCTCAAGATCGGCGAGATTGCGCCGGCTGACGGCTGCCTCCTCGGGCATCTGCTGCCGCTCGGCCTGCGCCAGCGAATCCTCCAGGCGCTGCCGGGCCTGCTGCCAGTCGCCGCGCGCCATCGCCAGCAGCCCGAGGTTCTGTGCGGTGCGCACCGAGCCGGTCTCCGACCCGAGCGCGGCGTATGCCTCGGCCGCCTGCTGCCAGTACACCTGGGCGTCGTTGTAGGCGCCCAACTGGTAATGGGCGAAGCCGATGTTGTTGAACGCCTGCGCGCTCCCGTGCGCATCGCCGGCCGCCTGCCAACCACGCAGGGCGCGTTGGTACGCTTCCAGCGCCGACGGGTAGTCGCCGCGCTCCTCCGATAGCAGGCCGATCTCGTTGTCGACCGCTGCCAGGCCCTCGCGATCGCCCAACGCGGTGTACAGGGTGCGGGCCTGCTCGAGGTGCGCGGCCGCCTTGTCGAACCGTCCGGTCAGTGCCAGAACGTTGCCAAGGTTGCGCAGGCTGGTGGCGACGCCTCGGCGATTGCCGACCATGCTTCGCAGTTCCACCGCCTTGCGGTACTGCTCGATGGCGTCGGCGGTCTGGCCCAGCCGGCCATAGCCGATTCCAAGCGCGTTGACCGTCTCGGCCTCGCCGTAAGTGTTGCGGCTGCGCTTGTACAGCACCAGCGCGCGGACCAGGTGGTCATCGACCGCTCGCTGCGCGTCGCCGCTGAGCAGGGTGAACTTGCCCAGTTCGAACCATGCGCGCGGGTCGTTCGGGTCGCGCTGGCTGAGCGCCTCCAGGGTGGACACCGCCGCGGCGAAATCGCCCGCCGCGCCTTGGGCGCGCCCCTGCTGGAGCTGCGCGTAGGTATCGTCGGGCGTGGCCTCCCGCAGTGCCGTCCATTGGGCCACCGCCAACTCGCCGTCGCCCTCGAGCAGGGCGCGCTCGGCGACCAGGCGTTGCCGTTCGGGCCCCGGCAGGGCGTCGGCCCCACGCTGGGCATTGTCCAGTGCATCCAGGGCGGTATCGATCTCGCCGACGGCCCCGGCCGTCTCGGCCACGGCCAGCCACGCCCGGGGCTGGCCATCGATTGCAGCGGCTCGTTCGAACGCCGCGAGCGCTTCAGCCAGCTTGCCCTGCTGGCGCAGCAGCAGGCCCGATCCGAGCTCGTGCGCGACCGCCTCCGGGGTATCCGGCAGCCGCGGCACGGCGCCCGCCCAGCCCAGCGCATCACGCACCGCGGGTTGCGCCAGCCAGCCCTGCAGGGCGGCTGTCGGGGTCGCGGACGACGGGCCTGCCAGCCGACGCGGCGGGGCCGTCTCGCCGTGCAGTCGGGCGTCGGCCTGCCAAAGGCCGTTGGTCGTGCGCAGATCGACCTCCAATACGCGGCCGGCGGCGGCGGTGGCACGCAGGGCGTCGATATCCGGCTGGCCGGCACCGGCAGGGTCCAGTTGCCGGATCGCCTGGCGCGCGCGTTCGCCGTCGACCACGGCTACGCCCGGCAGGGACGCCAGCGTGCCCAGCAGGCTGTCGTCCAGGACCAGCCGTTGCGGGGGAGGCAGATCCGTCGCCGGGGCGAGGGGCAGGACCAGCACCCGCTGCAGCGGCCGCACGTTCTCGACCACCGGCGGGGCCGCCGGCCGCAGCACCCACCAGGCGCCCGTACCGGCAGCCAGGGCCAGCGCGGCTGCCAGGCCCCAGGCCCAGCTCCGTCGCGGGCGGAATTCGCGCGGCAGCCTGCGGGAGTCGATCGCGGCGATGACGTCCTGCGCCCGCTGCAAGCGCTGCGACGGCCGCGGCCGAAGGAGCCGCCCAAGCAGCCGCACGACCCATGCCGGGACGTCCTTGCGGCGCGAGGTGATCGAGGCAGGTGGCCTGACGATGCGTTGCGCCAGCGACTCGGCCAGCGTGCCGCCCGAGAACGCGGGTTCACCGGCGAGCATTTCGTAGAGGATCAGCCCCAGGGCGTAGAGGTCGCTGCGTGCATCCAGCCGGGCCCCGCGCGCCTGTTCCGGCGACAGGTAGTCGGGCGTGCCCACCAGCGTGCCCGTCTGTGTGAGCCCGCTGCTGGCCAGCGAGCGGGCGACGCCGAAATCGGTGATGTAGGCGTTGCCTTGCGGGTCCAGCAGGACGTTGGCCGGCTTCAGGTCGCGGTGTACCACGCCCTTGTCGTGCGCCGCCGCCAGGCCTTCGGCGAGTTGCCGGGTGATGGCGAGGGCTTCGTCGACGGCCATTGCGCCGGTGGTCTCGAGCTTTTCCTCCAGCGAGCACCCGTCGATGAAGTCCATGCTGATCAGCCAGCGCTCATCGTGCTGGGCGAGGTCGTGGATGCGCACCACGCGCGGACTCGACACCTGGCGCGCGAGCAGCAGTTCCTCGCGGAACCTGTCGAAGGCACCGGACCGCTGGGCCAGTTCCGGGCGCAGCAGCTTCAGCGCGACCGGCACGTCCAGGGTCAGGTCGGTGGCGCGGTAGACCACGCCCATCCCGCCCAGGCCCAGCATCGATTCCAGCCGGTAGCGACCGGCCAGTACCGTGCCGGGGGCCAGGTCAACCTGCGCGTGCAGGCCGGTCGCGGTGGCGGCCCCATCGTCCCCGGTGGAGCCGGCGGCCATCAGGGGTCCTCGTGCGCGGCGACGATCGACTGCCAAGGGAGCGCGTGGCGTGCCTCCAGCAGGTCGCTGGCGCGCCGCGCGGCGATCCACAGGGCGGCGTTCTCGGCGAAGGCTTCCAGCAACTCCAGGTCCAGCGTGGTGATGGCCGGGCCCGGGCCCACCCGGTCGGCGTAGATCACCCCCAGCACCCGGTCCCCGTCCAGCAGGGGCAGGCACACCAGTGTGCTCAGGCCTGCGCTCGACACCGATGCGCGGGAGGACAGCCACGCCTCGCCGGGCACATCGTTGACGATGACCGGCCGGCGCCGGTCGATCGCGCGGCGTACCGCGCCGACGCTGCCGGCAAACGTGCTAGAGGCCATGCCGGTGGGGTCCAATGAGAGGCTCGACCGCACCGAGAAGCCACCGCCTTCCTCCTGCATCAATGCGAAGCCACGCCCGCACTGCGCCAGGTCCATCACTGCGCTCACGCTGGCATCGAGCAGGGCGCCGAGGTCGGTGAGCTTGCCGATGCGGACGGTGTGCGCAGTGGCGGCGGCCCGACGGGCGACCCGGGCCGATGCTTCGGCGCCGGCGAGCGCGTCGTCGAAGGGGGTGAACTCGCAGTACACGTCGCCGAACCGCAGCCAGCAGGCCTGCGAGAGGGCGCCGGAGGAGATCGACATGCCGTCAACGAACGACCCGTTCTTGCTGCCCTCGTCGTGCAGCCGCCAGGCACCGTTGTTGCCCTCGATCCGGGCATGCCGCCGCGAGACCGAGGGGTGGTCCAGGACCAGCTCGTTGGCAGCCTCGCGCCCGACGCGCAGCACGCCGTCCGGTTCAAGTGTCCGGATGACGGCTGCCTGGTCGGGCGGATAGGCGATCAGTCGCGCCTGCATCGCACCATAGTAGCGTGCGGCTCGGCGGCCGGGACGGCCCGGCCGTGCGGCGACTCGCCCGTTGGCGCGCGCCTACTGACCGAAGTCGCGCAGGTAGGCGATGCTGAACTTCAGCGTGGCGGCACCGGAAATGATCTCGCCGGCCTCGTTGTCGGCGTCGCGCGTCGCCCGCCACTGGTCCTGCAGGCCCTTGCCCGCGCGCGCGGCGGCATGGGCGCGGATCGCGTCGAGCGAAGCCATCGCGGCGGCATAGTCCTCGATGGCCACCGCGTCCTCCGCGGCATCCAGCTGAGCCAGCAAAGGGGGGCGCTCGGTTGCCGGGGCGGCATCGATGCGTGCACGCAGCCAGTCGAACTTCTGCTGGACCACGCTACCCGTCTCGCGCACGTCGGCGAGCACCAGGAATTGCGAGAAGCCGCCCGTGGTGCCGCGCGCCCTCACGCTGCCGGGTGCGATTTCATCGGTGATGTCGCGGAAGGCGCCGCCCAGCGGAGCCTTGAACAGCCGATAGGAGCTGCCGACGGTGTAGACCAGCGCATGGGTGTGGAGGTCCACGCGGACCGTGCGATCAAAGCTGAGCCCGCCCAGCGCCGGTGGCTCGATGGTGACCAGCAGCGGGAGCGCACCGTCCAGGGACGTGTCAACGGAAGGCAGCCGTGCCAGCAACTGCGGGTCGGTGAGGCTGACCAGCTGGGCGCTGACTCCCAGGCTGGCGGCGGTCAGCCCGCTGGCGTCGTCAAAGGTCAGGGTGATGTCGGCGAGTGATTGGCCAACGCCACCAACGTCGATGGTGGCGGTGTCGCCGCTGACGTTGACCTGGACCGGGATCGGTTGCGCGGAGGCAAGGACCGGCGCCAGCAACAGGGTCGATACCAGCAGCCAATTCTTCACGAGCATCCCCATGTGTCCTCCGCGGCGCGCTGCGCCAGGCATCTTGTTCAGGTCGACCCCTCCATTCGACGCGTCCTGCTTCGTCGTGGGGCAAGTGGCTTGAGCTCCCTGGATGGAGCCTAGCGGCGCAGCGCGCGGGTGTCAGTAGGGAGTTCCACCCAGGCGGCGCGCCCGGTTCGAATTACGTCAGGGCGGGTGAATGTCGCGTCAACCGCGGGTGGAGCGGGACGTGGGGGATTTCCACCAGGCCCGCTGGAGGCAATGCCGGATGGCCGCCGGGGCGCCGCAATGGGAGAACGGAAGCACGCCGCCAGACCCGAGCGGAACATTCCCGGAGCCCACCATGCCCGTCCGTCATTCCCCCCCTGTCGTGAAGTCCCGGACATTCCGTGTCTGCGCCATCGCCGCCGGCCTCATGGCCAGCGGAATCGCGCTGGCCGAAGCGCAGCTCGATCCCCAGCTGCTCGCCCGGATGCAGGCCGCCCAGGCCACCGACCAGCTGCAGGTCGTCATCAGCTACGAGCAGTCCACCCCGGTCAGTGCCGGGCAGGTGGCCGCGCTCAAGACGCTGGGCATCGACAAGGGCGTGGTCATGCGCACCCTTCCGATCGCCGGCGCGCTGGCAACGCCTGCGGAGATCCGCGCGCTGGCCAAGCGCGACGACGTCGCCTCCATCTACTTCAATGCGCCGCTTCGCTACTTCAATAAGGAGCAGCGTGAGATATCCGGCGCCGCCCGGGCCGTGCAGAACCCGGGCGACTACGGCCGGGCAATTCCCTTCAGCGGCGCTGGCGTGGGCGTGGTGGTCAACGATTCGGGCGTGGACGCCACCCATGCGGACCTGAAGCTGGGCCGCAACGTTGTGGAGAACGTCCAGGCGGTGACCAACCTGGCCGCGATCGACTCGATGCTGCCGATCACCTACGTGGAAGGCCAGCCCAACACCGACACCGGCTCGGGCCATGGCACCCATTGCGCCGGCACGATCGGTGGCACGGGCGCGGCGTCCAACGGCCTGTACCGCGGCGTCGCCCCGGGCGCCAGCATGGTCGGTTACGGCTCCGGCGGCGTATTGCTGATCCTGGATGCGGTGGGCGGGCTCGACTACGCGGCGACGAACCAGTTCAGCTTCGATGCGCCGATCCGCGTCACCAGCAATTCCTGGGGCAGCAGCGGCAAGTTCGAGCCGCTCAACCCGGTCAACGTCGCGACCTACGAGCTGTACAAGCGCGGCATCGTCAGTGTGTTCGCCGCCGGCAACGACGGGTCGGGCGAGGACACCCACAACCCGTACGCCCAGGCACCGTGGGTGATCTCGGTCGGCGCGGGCGAGAAGGACGGCGTGCTGACCGGGTTCTCCTCGCGCGGCAAGCGCGGCGAGGTCGGCGACTTCACCATGCCCGACGGGCGCCAGTGGACCTACATCAACGAGCCGACGGTGGTGGCCACCGGCGTGGACATCGTGTCGACCCGTGCGCTGACGGGCGCGTTGCCGCTGCTGGCGTCCGAGCAGGACACCGCCAACCTGGCGCCGGCGCACGTGCCGTACTACACCCATTCCAGCGGCACCTCGATGGCGACGCCGCATGTGTCGGGCGTGGTCGCGCTGATGCTGGAGGCCAACCCCAACCTGACCCCGCAGCAGGTCAAGGACATCCTCGAGCGCACGTCCACCAACATGACCGGCCGGCTGCCGTGGGAAGCGGGCATGGGCCATCTCAACGCCTACGCCGCGGTCGCCGAGTCCGCCGGCATGCGCGACGACTACGGCATGACCGTCAATGGCCTGCGCGAGTTCAACGCCAATGCGCTGCTTGCGCCGGGGTCGGCTCCGCAGCCATTCTCGGTGGACTTCGCGCCGGTGGGTACCGTGGGCGAGTACACCTTCGAGGTCGGTCCCGAGGTCGCCTTCGTCAATGCGCGCGCCACGATCGGCGACAACACGCTGGCGCTGGTGCTGACCGACCCGGACGGCATCCGCTACGGGTCGGCGATATCGCTGCCGGTGCTGGGCTCCACGGTGAGCACTGGCGCGCCAGGCAAGGTCGGTACCTGGAGCGTGACCGTGCGCGGCATCGGCTCGGTGTCCGGTGTCGCGCTGGACCCGGCGAAGGTGACCAACGGGTACGGCGCCCCCGGCACCGTGGAGGGCGAGGTGAGCTTCCTCAACAGCGGCGGCTACACCGGGATGGGCGACGTCGCCCGCCATCCGGCCCGCCAGGCAATCGAGTTCGCGGTTGCCAACCGGTTGGTGGACGGTGGCTCGGACCGCCGCTTCCGTCCCGACGCAATCCTTAAGCGGCGGGAGATGGCCCAGTACCTGGTGATGGGCACCAGCATCCGCCAGCACCTCCCGCTGGACCGCCGCCCCAGCTTCAGCGACCTGTCCGAAACCAGCGCCGACTATCCGTTCGCCGAGTCCGTGGTGGCACGTGGCGCCGCCCTGCGTGACCTGGGCCAGACCCAGGAAGGCGTGATGGGCCTGATGGCGGGGCAGTTCCGCCCCGACGACGGCGTCACCCGGGTCAGCCTGGCGTACTCGCTGGTGCAGAGCCTTGCGTTGCAGGAGCAGGCGCAGGGCTTCCAGGGCGAGCTGACCGCGTTCTACATGGGGCAACGGGTCCCGGTGGCCGATGCAGGTTCGATCCCGGCCAGCCTCCGCGGCTACGTGCAGCTGGCGCTGGACCTGGGCCTGATCAACGCGCGCTTCGCGGTCAGCCAGGGTCCGTTCGACCTGCAGCCCACGTTGCACGCGTACTTCGACCCGACCAAGGGCGTGACCCGTGCTGCCTACGCGGTGGCGGCAGGGCGTTACCTGGCGCACTACCAGAGCGCCGAGGACTGATCGGCCAACCGTTCACAAGGCTGTAAGCAGGGAAGGCCCGGGTTCGCCCGGGCCTTTTTTCGCGTGGCGGCCCATGGGGCGCTGCGGTAGGCTTCCCGGTCTTTCCCCCCGCTGCGCCGACCGTGTCCAACCACGCCTCAAACGAGTCCCAGACCCCCGCCTCCACGTTCGACCCTTCCGCCGTGGAGGCAGCCGCCCAGCGCTTCTGGGACGGTACCCGCGCGTTCGAGGTGGACGAGGCTTCGGACAAGCCGAAGTACTACTGCCTGTCGATGCTGCCGTACCCCTCCGGGGCGCTGCACATGGGGCATGTGCGCAACTACACGATCAGCGACGTGATCAGCCGCTACAAGCGCATGACCGGCCACAACGTGCTGCAGCCGATGGGCTGGGACGCGTTCGGCCTGCCGGCCGAGAACGCCGCGATCAAGCACCGGACGGCGCCGGCCAAGTGGACCTACGCCAACATCGCCCACATGAAGCAGCAGCTCAAGGCGATGGGCTACGCGATCGACTGGTCGCGCGAGTTCGCCACCTGCACGCCGGACTATTACGTGCACGAGCAGCGCATGTTCGTGCGGCTGATGAAGCAGGGCCTGGCGTACCGCAAGAATTCGGTGGTGAACTGGGACCCGGTGGACCAGACGGTGCTGGCCAACGAGCAGGTCATCGACGGACGCGGGTGGCGCACCGGCGCAGTCGTGGAAAAGCGCGAGATCCCTCAGTGGTTCCTGAAGATCACCGACTACGCGCAGGAGCTGCTCGACGGGCTGGACACGCTGGAGGGATGGCCCGAGTCGGTCAAGACCATGCAGCGCAACTGGATCGGCCGCTCCGAAGGGCTCGACATCCGTTTCGACGTCGTCGACGGCGAGGGCCGCCCGGTGGATTCGGTGAGCGTCTACACCACCCGCCCGGACACGCTGATGGGCGTGACCTGCGTGTCCATCGCCGCCGAGCATCCGCTCGCCGCGCACGCGGCCCGCGACAATCCGGAGCTGGCCGGCTTCATCGCCGGGCTGCGGCAGGGCGGCGTGTCGGAGGCGGAACTGGAAACCCAGGAGAAGCGCGGCATGTTCACCGGCCTGCGCGCCGTGCACCCGCTCAGCGGCGAAGAACTGCCCGTGTACGTCGCCAACTTCGTGCTGATGAACTACGGCACCGGCGCGGTGATGGCCGTGCCCGGCCACGACCAGCGTGACTGGGAGTTCGCCAAGAACCACAACCTGCCGGTCAAGGTGGTGGTAATGCCCGAACCGGTGCGCGATGCGCTGGCCGAGATCGGTCGCGACGTCGCCCGGCACACCGACGCGATGGCCGCGGCCCTGGGCGGAGGGCCGTCCATCGACGCCTACGACACCGCCGCGGCGGTGCAGGTGGTGAAGGACTATGCCCGCGAGGTCGACGAGGTGGGCGCGCATACCGAGCGCGGCTGGCTGGTCAACTCCGGCGAGTGGGACGGGATGGAATCGGCGGAGGCGTTCGATGCCATCGCCTCGCGCCTGGAGGCCGAAGGTCGCGGCGCGCGCCGGGTCAACTTCCGCCTGCGCGACTGGGGCGTGAGCCGCCAGCGCTACTGGGGCTGCCCGATCCCGGTTATCTATTGCGACAGCTGCGGTGCGGTGCCGGTGCCCGAGGACCAGCTTCCGGTGGTGCTGCCCGAGGACGTCGAGTTCATGGGCACCGGCTCGCCGATCAAGGCCGACCCGGAATGGCGCAGGACCACGTGCCCCACCTGCGGGGCGGCGGCCGAGCGCGAGACCGACACGTTCGACACCTTCATGGAGTCGAGCTGGTACTACGCGCGCTACACCTCGCCGGGCGCGGCGACCCAGGTCGATGCGCGCGCCGACCACTGGCTGCCGGTGGACCAGTACATCGGTGGGATCGAGCACGCGATCATGCACCTGCTGTACTTCCGCTTCTACCACAAGCTCCTGCGTGACCAGGGGCTGGTAGGCAGCGACGAGCCGGCGCGCAACCTCCTCACCCAGGGCATGGTGATCGCCGAGACGTTCTACCGCGACAACGACGACGGCTCCAAGGACTGGATCAACCCGTCCGATGTCGAGGTGGTGCGGGATGAGCGCGGCAGGATCACCGGTGCCACGCTGCGCGCCGATGGCCGTCCGGTGGTGGTGGGCGGCATCGAGAAGATGTCCAAGTCCAAGAACAACGGCGTCGACCCGCAGGTCATGATCGGCAAGTACGGCGCCGACACCGTGCGCCTGTTCTCGATGTTCGCCGCGCCCCCCGAGCAATCGCTGGAGTGGAACGAATCGGGCGTCGATGGCATGGCGCGGTTCCTGCGCCGCTTCTGGCGCGAAGTCACCACGCACGTGTCACAAGCCGACCATCCGGACGTCGCCCACCTGCTGGACTCCGGCACGGCCCTGACGCCCGCGCAGAAGACGCTGCGTCGCCAGCTGCACGAGACGATCCAGAAGGTCGGCGACGACTACGGTCGCCGCCACAGCTTCAACACGGCGATTGCCGCGCTGATGGAACTGCTCAACCACGTGGCCCGGTTCGACGACATGACCGACGCCGGGCGCGCTGTCCGACACGAGGTCCTGGCGTCGATGGTGCTGCTGCTCAACCCGGTGACCCCGCATGTCAGCCACGCGCTGTGGCAGGCGCTGGGACACCCGGAGGCATTGCTGGAGGACGTGCCGTTCCCCCGGGCAGACCCGGCGGCACTGGTACGCGACGCGGTGACCCTTGCGGTGCAGGTCAACGGCAAGCTGCGCGGCACCATCGAGGTGCCGGTCAACGTCGACCGTGCCGAGGCCGAGCGCATGGCGCTGGCCGAGCCCTCGGTCGCCAAGAGCCTGGAGGGCCAGACCGTGCGCAAGGTCATCGTGGTCCCCGGCAAGATCGTGAACATCGTCGCCGCGGCCTGACCGCCCCGTCTTGCCGCCCCGCCAAGCCTCGTCCAGACTCCCCCGATGACCACGCCCCGCATCTTCCGACCGCTTGCTCCCCTCCTGCTGGCCCTGTCGCTGGCGGCCTGTGGCTTCCAGTTGCGCGATTCACTGGTGCTACCCCCCGACCTGGGCCCGGTGAAGGTCCGCTCGGTCGACCGCTACAGCCCGCTGGCCGAAACCCTCGCGCGCTCGCTCTCGCGTGCCGGCGCGGTCCCGGCGGCAGCCGATGCCGCCGATGCGGCGGTGCTCGACCTGCAGGCCGAGCGCTGGGGCGACACCCCGATCAGCGTCGACTCCTTCGGCCGCGCGCAGGAGTTCAGCCTGCGCTATGCGGTGGTGTTCGAACTGCGGCGGGCCGACGGAACCGCCCTGGTCCCGCAGCAGACGATCGAACTCGCGCGCGATTACATCTCGGTGCCGACCCAGTCGGAGGGCACCGAAGGCGAGCGCGAGATCCTGATGCGTGAACTCCAGCGCGAGATGGCTGCGGCCGTGCTGCGGCGCATCGATGCGGTCACCAAGGGCATGCCCGTGGGCGCCGTCGCGCCGGCCGGCCGGGTGCCGGCGCTGGAAGCCGATGGCGTGGCCCCGTCGATGCCGGCGGTGGACACCATGGCCCCGGTCCGCGGCGATGGAACCGCACCGCCCGAAGGCGAGCCGGAGCCGGAGCCGACCCCCGCCGCAGGCCAGCCGTACTGATCCGGTGGAGTTGAAGCCCGAGCAGCTGGCGGGCCAACTGGCAGACGGTCCGCTGCGCCCGGCCTACCTGATTGCCGGCCCCGAAGCCCTGCGCGTGCTGGAAGCGGCGGATGCCGTTCGCGCGGCCGGTCGGGCGCAGGGCATCACCGAGCGCGAGGTCTTCGAAGCCGAGGGCCAGCGCGAGCCCGACTGGGACGCACTGCGGGCGACCTTCCGCTCGCCTGGCCTGTTCTCGGCCCGGCGCCTGGTGGAACTGCGCCTGCCCTCCGGCAAGCCGGGCAAGGAAGGCGCCGCGGTCGTGGCCGAATTCTGCGACGAGCCCCCGGCCGACGTCACCCTGATGGTGGTGGCCGGCGACTGGAGCATGAAGCACGGTGGCAAGTGGAGCGAGGCGATCGCGCGGATCGGCGTGGTCAGCATCGCGTGGGCGGTGAAGCCGCATGAACTGGCCAACTGGATCGACCGCCGCCTGCGCGCGCGCGGCCTGGTGGCGGATGCCGGGGCGGTCCAGGTGCTCGCCGACCGGGTCGAGGGCAACCTGCTGGCCGCCGCGCAGGAAGTGGACAAACTGGCCCTGCTGTCGGACGGGCAGCCTCTGGATGGGCCGGGAATGCAGGCCCTGGTGGCCGATGCCGCCCGCTTCGACGTGTTCCGGCTGCTCGACGCGGCCATGGGCGGGCAGGCGGTGCAGGTCGCACGGATGCTGGCGGGATTGCGCGCGGAAGGTGTCGCGGTGCCGGCGCTGCTGGGCATGGTCGTGATGGAACTGCAGCGCTGTACAGCGCTGGCGAAGGTCGCGGCTGCCGGCGGCAACATGGCGGCCGAGTTCAAGGCCCAGCGCATCTGGGACTCCAAGCAGGCGGTCTATCGACGCGCGCTGCAGCGTCATGACGCGCGCCGGTGGGAGGCGTTCGTCGCCCAGGCCGGGCGGGTCGACCGCATCGCCAAGGGTCGCGGCCGGCCCGGCCACGATCCCGCCGATGAATGGGTGGCGCTGGAGCGGCTGCTGCTGGCGGTTGCAGAGCCACGCGCGATGCGCCTGGTGGCGGGGGCCGGCCGGGCGTGAGCGGGCTGCAGGTGTTCTACGGCGGCACGTTCGACCCCGTGCACGAGGGCCATCTCGCGGTCGCCCGCGCAGCCCGCGACGCGCTGGGCGCCCGCGTGCGCCTGGTGCCCGCGGCGGACCCGCCCCACCGTGCACCGCCGGGCGCCTCGGCCTTGCACCGTGCACGCATGCTGGACCTGGCGGTAGCCGGCGAGCGGGGGCTGGCGGTCGACCGCCGTGAGCTCGCCCGGGGCGGCCGCTCCTACTCGATCGAAACCCTGCGCGAAATCCGGGCCGAACTGGGTGATGGCGCACCGGTGGCGTGGCTGGTGGGGGCCGACAGCTTCCTGGACCTGCCTGCATGGCGCGATTGGCAGGCCCTGTTCGACCTGAGCCATTTCGTCGTCGCGCAGCGTCCGGGCGCTTCGCTCGACGTGCTGCCCGAAGCACTGGATCACTTCGTGGCTTCGCGGTGGACCCGCGATGCCGGCGACCTCCATGCCTCGCCTGCCGGGCGTGTGTGGCGCCTGGCCCAGCCCCTGCAAGCCGAATCGGGCACCCAGGTGCGCCAGGCGATCGCCGCCGACGCGGATATCGACGGGTTGGTGGCTCCTGCGGTCGGCGAGTACATCCACCGCCATGCCCTGTACCACTCCGGTCCCACCCACGGGTCCGTGACGGACGCTTCGTTATAATCGCGCCCCGCCCAACGACCCCACAGAGCCCGTTCCCCTTGAGCAGCCAAGCCCACGTCATCAAGACCCGCCTCCCCAACCCCCCGCCGCCGGTCGATGCGCTGTTGCGCACGGTGCGCGGTGCGATCGACGAGCTCAAGGCCAAGGATGTCGTGGAAATCGACGTGCGCGGCAAGAGCAGCGTGACCGACTACATGGTCGTCGTCTCGGGCACCTCGACCCGGCATGTCAAGTCGATCGCCGACGAAGTGGTCAAGCAGGCCAAGCAGCTGGACGTCATGCCGCTTGGCGTGGAGGGCGAGCGCGAAGCCGAATGGGTGCTGGTCGACCTGGGCGACGTGGTGGTTCACGTCATGCTGCCCCGCGTGCGCGAGTTCTACGCGCTGGAGCGCCTGTGGACGGTCGGCGACCAGCCGCCCGAAGACGGCGCCGACGCCCCCGACGATGCAATGGCGGACGAGCGCGACTGATTCCCGGGGGCGTGATCCCTCCGGTTTGAGCGCTCCCGTTCGCTTCCACCGGGATCGCGCGCAAGCAAGGGCGCTCCATCAGAACGCGTCGGCCCTGGGCCGGCGCGTTCTCGCACCTGCACGACTCGCCGCCCGGACGTTGCGGGAGGCTGGCCGCAGCGACGGCTAACATGGAGTGATGAAAGCCAGACTGATCGCCGTGGGCGAACGCGCACCGCGCTGGGTGGCCGACGGGTTCGGCGAGTACCAGAAGCGCCTCTCGCACTGGTTGCCGCTGGAACTGGTCGAAATCGAACCCGGCCTGCGTGGCAAGGGTCGTGACCCGGCGCGCGCCGCGCTGGACGAGGGCGCGCGCGCATTGGCCGCGGTGCCCAAGTCCGGCCTCGTGGTGATGCTCGATGGCGGTGGCCGGACATGGTCATCGGAGCAGCTGGCCGAGCGGCTGGAGCACTGGCGGGGGCAGGGACAGGACCTGGCGTTCATGATCGGCGGCCCGGAGGGCCATGCCGCGCAGGTGCGGGAACGCACCGATGAAGCGTGGTCGCTGGGGCCGCTGACCCTGCCGCACATGCTGGTGCGGCTGGTGGTGGCCGAGCAGCTCTACCGTGCAGCCGCGCTGCTGGCCAACCACCCCTACCACCGCGCCTGAGCGCTCCGGGACGGAACCTCGCCCCCGTCAGCGTCCCGGGTTGAACTCGACCGGAATGCGGCCGATCGCGCGCACGGCCACGCCATCGCGCATCGCCGGCTGGAAGCGCCACGACTGTTCCACCTGCCGCTGCGCGGCGCGGTCCAGGTCGCGGTGGCCGCTGCTGCGGACAATCGAGACCTCCAGCGGTCGCCCATCGACATCGACCAGGACCTCCAGCACCACCACGCCGCCCCGGCCGTCGCGCAACGCCCGCACCGGATATCGCGGCGCCGGGGCATGCGCGTACTCCAGCGTCACGCCGGTCGATATCGACGGCGTCGGGTCGGCCGGCAGTGACGGACCCCGGGGACGCGTCTCGAAGGTCGCGGTCGTCTGCTCATCCGCGGGCGGATCGCCTGCCATCGGCGCGACGGGCGCCACCACCGGCACCGCCCTGGGCAACGCAGGGGCCGGCACCGACGGCGCCGTCGGGGGGCGGGTGGTTGCTTCCACCGGCGGCGGGTCGACCGGCTTCAGCGGTTCGCGGGGGATCCACTCGATTGGCTCGGCGATGGTGCGGGGCACCTGCCAGTCGCCCACCGCGAGCGGCGCCATCAGCAACATCCCGGCGACGAGGTGCAGGCAGATCGCCAGCGTGTTGGCGGTGATGCGACCTGGATCCAGCCGGCGCTCCGCGGTGTCGCGCAGCGGGACATGTGCGGGGACTGCGATCGGTGCAGCGTTCATGGGCCACCTCCTGGGTTGTCATGGGGGACAACGCGCCGTCGGTGCCGATGGGGTTGGAGCCGTGCACGTGCCGCTCGCGGAGGTTGCGTGGACGGAACCCGCGGGCATGGAAAAGCCCGCGCGTGGCGGGCTTCCCGGGTGGGCTGGCTGCGGGACGTCAGTCGTCCGTGGCCGGGTCCTGGTCATTGTTGGGCTCGCGATCCAGCCCACCCTCGTCGGGGTTGGGCTTGTGCCGGGGCTCGGGCTGTTGTGCCTCGCGGGGGCCGCGCGGCTGGGTTTCGGAATAACCCGGGTTGCAGCCGGGATCGGGGTCCGCGGCGGGGGGTGCCTGTTTTCCGCTCATGGTCACTGTCCCAATTCGAATACGACATCCAGAGTGACCGACAGCGTGTTCTCGCCGGGTGAGATCGAGGTTTCCGCACGCGAGCCGGTAACCTGGATCATGTCCATCTTCATCATCGGCATCGGCGGCCCGAAACTCCCGCCCTCGCTGATGCTGACGATCCGGCGTACCCGCATGCCCAGGCTGCCGGCATACATGGCCGCTCGCTCGCGCGCCTTGGCGATAGCGGCCTTGCGCGCTTCGTCCATGGCGCCGTCCTTGTCGTCGATGTCGAAGGAGGGGCCATTGACCTGGTTGGCACCGCTGGCGACGAGGGCGTCCATGATCGGACCCAGCTCGCCGATGTCGCGCACGGTGATGTTGACCGTGTTGCTGGCCTGGTAGCCGGTGATCGCCGGCGGCTGGTTCTCGGCGTGGCGGTACTGTGGATACAGGTTCACGCCACTGGTCTGGATGTCGCGCTCGGCAATGCCGGCCCTGCGGATCGCCGCGACCACACGCTCCATCTGCTCGGCATTGGCCTGCATCGCCGCATTGGCGTCGGCGGCCTGGGTGACCACGCCTGCCGACAGCATGGCGATGTCCGGAACCCGTCGGACTTCTGCCTGTGCGGAGACCGACAACAACGTGCCGCCGGGGTCGGTCAACACCGGCATTGCAGGCTGGGCCTGGGCTTGGCGGGCGGCGAGAGCGCCCAGGGCAAGGACACCGAGCAAGGCCAATGCCTGCAGGTAACCACGGCGAGCTGCCGCGGCGCTTTCGGCGCGGACGGGACGGGAAGAACGCGGGGCGTGCCGGTGCATGGAAGAGCTCCTGGTCGGATCGATCAAAGGGTGTTGACGCAGCGGTGAACGGTCCGTGAGCCCACACGGGGTTGCCCGCTGGCG
The DNA here is from genome assembly GCF_046600715.1 of Novilysobacter viscosus. Classification (NCBI taxonomy): domain Bacteria; kingdom Pseudomonadati; phylum Pseudomonadota; class Gammaproteobacteria; order Lysobacterales; family Lysobacteraceae; genus Novilysobacter; species Novilysobacter viscosus. The sequence goes on along the minus strand of NZ_JBJMAV010000002.1, from coordinate 29,513 downwards.
CGTCGGCCGGCGCTCAGCCGCTGCGGGTTATGCTTTCGCGGATGCTCTATCTCGCCTCGAAATCGCCCCGCCGCCGCGAGCTCCTGACCCGTCTCGGCGTGGAATTCGGGTTGCTCGACATCGACGTCCCCGAGCAGCGCGAGCCCGGTGAGGCCCCCGACGACTACGTCCGCCGGGTTGCCCGCGCCAAGGCCGGCGCCGGGCTGTTGCAGGTCAGCGCCAATCCCTCGGCGTGCGTGTTGGGGTCCGACACTGAAGTGGTGCTGGACGACGAAGTCTTCGGCAAGCCCGCCGACGCGCGGGACGCCGCCGGAATGCTCGGTCGGCTGTCGGGTCGGACCCACCGGGTGTTGTCGGCGGTGTCACTGGTGTCGGCGGAACGCGAGGTGCAGGTGCTGAGCGAGTCACTGGTGACCTTCGCGCCGCTGGACGAAGCGGCGATCGACGCTTACCTGGCGACCTCGGAATGGCAGGGGAAGGCCGGCGCCTACGCCATCCAGGGGGTCGCCGAGGTGTTCATCCAGCGGCTGGAAGGCAGCTACTCCGGCGTGATGGGGCTGCCGCTCCACGAGACATCGCAGCTGCTTGCAAGTCTGCGGACACCCGGCACGCGGGGCGCCTCCGAGCCCGAAGCCGCCCGGGCGCGCGCGGACACCCGCTTGCAGGCCGAATCCCTCCACCTGCATGCCGGCTTCCCGCCGGCGACGACCGGGCCCGGCGCATGAGCGAGGAAATCCTGGTCAACGTCACCCCGCGCGAAACCCGCGTGGCGGTGGTCGAGAACGGCATGCTGCAGGAGCTGCACATCGAGCGCGGCTGGTCGCGCGGCGTGGTGGGCAACATCCACAAGGGCCGCGTGCAGCGGGTGATGCCGGGCATGCAGGCGGCGTTCGTCGACATCGGGCTCGAGCGCGCCGCGTTCCTGCACGCGGCCGATGTCGTGCGGCCCACCCCGGTCAATGGCGACGGCGAGGAAACCGCGTTGCCACCGGCGCCGACCCGACCCATCGCCGAGCTGCTGCGCGAAGGCCAGGAGATCATCGTCCAGGTGGTCAAGGACCCGATCGGCACCAAGGGTGCCCGGCTGACCACGCAGCTGAGCATTCCGTCGCGCTACCTGGTGCTGCTGCCGCGCAACCGGGTGGTCGGTGTGTCGGCGCGCATCGAGGACGACTTCGAGCGCCAGCGGTTGAAGGCCATCGTCAGCCAGCTCACCCCGCCCGACATCGGCCACGGCTACATCATCCGCACCAACGCCGAGAGCCAGCCCGAAGAGGCGCTTGCCGAGGATGTCGCATACCTGTCCCGCGCGTGGGCGCTGATCGAGCAGCGCTCGGGCCCGGCGAAGGTCGGCGAGCGCGTCTACGAAGACCTTTCGCTGCCGCTGCGCGCGGTGCGCGACCTCATGCGCCGCGACGTGGAGAAGGTCAAGGTCGATTCGCGCGAGACCTGCGACCGCCTGCGGGCCTTCGCCGCGCAGTACATGCCGGGGCTGGACGAGAAGATCGAACACTACGGTGGCGCCCGTCCGATCTTCGACCTCTACGGGGTGGAGGACGAGATCCAGCGCGCGCTCGACAAGCAGGTGCCGCTGAAGTCCGGCGGCTACCTGGTGATCGACCAGACCGAGGCGATGACCACGGTCGACATCAACACCGGTTCATTCCTGGGCCAGCGCAACCTGGAGGAAACCGTCTACCGGACCAACCTGGAGGCGGCGCAGTCGGTGGCGCGCCAGCTGCGGCTGCGCAACCTGGGCGGCATCATCATCATCGACTTCATCGACATGACCGATGCCGAGCACAAGCGCCAGGTGCTGCGCCAGCTCGAGAAAGCGCTCGCCCGCGACCACGCCAAGACCACGGTCTACGACTTCTCGCCGCTGGGCCTGGTGGAGATGACCCGCAAGCGCACCACCGAGAGCCTGGAGCGGCAGCTGAGCGAGCCCTGCCACGAGTGCGGTGGCCGCGGCATGCTGAAGACGCCCGAGACGGTGACCTACGAGATCTTCCGCGACATCGTGCGGCAGGTGCGGCAGTTCGACGCCCAGCGCCTGCTGGTCATCGCCTCGCCCAAGGTGGTAACCCGGATCACCGAGGAGGAGTCCGCGGCGGTGGCCGAGCTGGAGGAGTTCCTCGGCAAGTCGATCCGGTTCCAGAGCGACGACCAGTACGCGCAGGAGCAGTTCGATGTCGTCCTGCTTTGAGTCAGGTCGTCGGGAACGGGACACAGGGAACAGGGTCGCCGGGCTTCCGTTCCACGTTCCCCACTCCCCCTTCGCCGTGAGCGCGGCGCACTGACATGCCAACCCCGCTGCGCAGGCGCCTGCGCCTGGCCCGCCGCGGGCTGGGGTACACCGTGGCGATCACCCTGGTGCTGGTCGCGGTGGTACTGGGCATGGCCAGCCAGGTGCTGCCGTTGGCCGAGCGCCATCCCGCGCGGATCGCCGAGTGGCTGTCGGAGCGCTCGGGGCGCACGGTGGCCTTCGACGCGGTGCAGACGCAATGGACGCGGCGTGGCCCGGTCCTGCAGCTCGAGGGCCTGCGGGTAGGCGACGGCGGTGACGCATTCGTTGTCGGCGATGCCGAGATGCTGGTTTCGCTGTACGCCGGGCTGTTGCCTGGCCGCACGTTCTCCGAATTGCGGCTGCGCGGGCTCGACCTGACCCTGCAGCGCAGCGACGACGGACGCTGGAGCGTGCGCGGCCTGCCGGGGTCGGATCGGCCCAGCGGCGATCCGCTGGAGGCGCTTGAAGGCCTCGGGGAGTTGCAGGTGGTGGGCGGCGCGCTGGCGGTATCGGCGCCGTCGCTGGGAATCGAAGCGCGGTTGCCGAAGATCGACCTGCGGCTGCAGGTGGATGGCGATCACGTGCGCGCGGGACTGCGCGCGTGGCCGGCGCTGGATGCCGCGCCACTGGATGCCGCGCTTGAGCTCGACCGGGCCAGTGGCACGGGACGCGCGTGGGGCGGCGCGCGCGAGGCCAACCTGCGGGCGTGGGCGCCGTTGCTGCGCGTGGCCGGCGTTGCCGTGGGCGGCGGTCGCGGCCCGGCCGAGGCCTCGGTCCGCCTGCAGGACCATCGCGTGATCGACGCACGCGTGCAGGCGTCCCTGGCCAACCTCGAGTTGCAAGCGGTGGACGGGTCGGCAAGGGCGCCGGTGGTGTTCGAGCGCGTGGATGGCAGCGCGCACTGGCGCCTGACCGCGACGGGCTGGCAGCTGGACGTTCCGGCCCTGCAGGTCGATGCGGTGGAGGGTGGCAAGGCCGTGTACGACCACGTGTCGCTGGCCGGCGGGCGCAGCGTGGCGCTGGTCGCCCGCCGGATCGACCTTGCGCCGCTGGCCGAGGTGGCCGGGCTCAGCGGCCGGGTGCCCCCGGCGTGGCGCGACTGGATGGAGCGGTCGCAGGTGTACGGGCGGCTGCTCGACGTTGAACTGCACGCCGAAGACGGCCTCCTGGAACGGGCACGGGGCCGGCTCGCCGGCGCCGGCTTCAGGCCCCTGGGTGGCTCGCCGGGGGTCTCGGGCATTGCCGGGGAGGTGTTCGCCGATGCGCACGGGGTGGGGTTCCAGGCCGAACCGGGTTCCCTCGTGACGGTCGATTGGCCGCGCGCGTTCGGGCGCAAGCACCAGGCGCGGCTTGCCGGCGAGGTGTCCGCGTGGCGTGCGGGCGATGGCTGGCAGGTCGGCACCGGTGGGTTGAAGGTCGATGGCGACGTCCTGGACATGGACCTGCGTGGCCACGTCTGGTGGCAAGGCGATGGCACCCGGCCGCGCGTGGACCTGGCGGCGCGGATCGGGACGGTCGCGCTGCCCTCGGCCAAGGGGTTCTGGGTCCGGCATTGCATGCCGCCGGCCGTGGTGCGCTGGCTAGATGAAGCACTGGTGGGCGGTCGCGTGGAGGACGGGCGCGCGCTGGTGTCGGGCGACCTCGACCAGTGGCCATTCGCCGCCGGCGACGGCCGCTTCGAGGCCAGCGGCCGCATCCGCGACGGTGTGGTGAAGTTCCGTCCCGACTGGCCCGCGGTGGACAGCCTGGAGGGGACGGTCGAGCTCGCCGCCGATGGGGTCCGGCTGCAGGGCGTGGCAGCGCTCGCAGGCATCGCCATCGGCGACCTGCAGGCCGGCATCGACCACTACCGCGGCGGCACCCTGACCGTGCAGGCGCAGGCCGATACCGAGGCCACGCGACTGCTGGCGGTGCTGCGCGAGAGCCCGCTGCGCAAGGCGCACGCCGAAACGCTGGCCAACCTGCAGGCGGCCGGACCGGCCGGGGTGGGGTTCAAGCTCGCCATGCCGCTGGGGCAGGGTCTGGCGACCCGGATAGATGGCCATGTCGACCTGCGCGGGGTGCGCCTGGCGGACCCGCGCTGGGACCTGGTATTCACCCAGGTGCGCGGTCGCGCCGACTATGCGCGTGACGGCTTCCGCGCCGACGGTCTGCAGGCGCTGCTCGAAGGCCGCCCCTCGCGACTGTCGCTGCGTGCCGGAGGCGGGGTCGACACTGCCGGGAACGTGTTCGAAGCGGCCCTTGCCGCCGAACTGGGTGCCCAGGCGCTGGTGGCGCGGGTGCCGCAACTGGACTGGCTGGCAAAGCACATGGCCGGCCGCTCGGACTGGACGGTCGACCTCGCGGTGGCGCGGGGAGGACAGGCGCGGCTGGAACTGGCATCGGACCTGGCCGGTACTTCGCTGGCGTTGCCGGCACCGCTCGACAAAGCCGCCGGCGCCGCCTGGCCGACCCGGGTATCGATGCCGCTGCCGGTAAGCCGGGGCGACGTCGAGGTAAACCTAGGTGGCCGGACGGCGCTGCGGGTTCGCCAGCAGGCGGGCCGCACTGGCGTCCGGGTCGAGCTGGGCGCGGCACGCGCGCCGGCGCCGCCCCCACACGGGCTGGTCGCCGGTGGCCGTGCGGATCGGCTCGACGCCATCGGCTGGATCGGACTGGCCCGCGCCGCTGCGTCGGGTCCCACCGACGCTGGCAGTGGCGGGCTTCCGCTGCGGCAGGTGGACGTGCATGCCGGACGGCTGGAGCTGCTGGGCGGCACGTTCCCTGATGGGCGCGTTAGCGTCCAGCCCGCCCCCGCCGGTGCACTGGCGGTCCGCGTGCAGGGGCCCGCCCTGCAAGGTTCGCTGTCGGTTCCCGCGGGGGGCGCCACGGTCACCGGCCGGTTCCAGCGGGTGCACTGGCGGACCGCATCGGCCGGCACCCCTGCAGCCAAAGGCCCGGACGGGCGCACCCGGACTCCGGCGGCGGATGTCGCGGGCGACCCCAGGGCAGCGCCCGGCTCGGTGGCACCAGCCGCCGGTGCTGCCGGTGCAGGCATCGACCCGGCCAGGATCCCGCCGCTGTCACTGGACATCGCCGACATGCGGGTCGCCGATGCCACGCTGGGTGCGGTGACCTTTCGCTCACGCCCGACCGCGGCCGGCCTGCGGGTGGAACGCCTTCAGGCGCGCGCGCGCGACCAGGCGATCGACGTCACCGGCGCCTGGACCGGCCGCGGTACCGCCGCACGCACCCACCTGGTGGCCGGCGTCGACAGTGACGACATCGGCGCGCTGATGCAGGGCCTGGGGCTGGGCGGCCGGATCGCGGGCGGCGACGGCAACATGCACGTGGACGTGGGCTGGGCCGGCAGCCCCGGGGTCTTTTCGCTGGCCGCGCTGGAAGGTGTGCTGACCCTGGATGCGCGCGACGGCCGGTTGCTGGAAGTCGAGCCGGGCGCCGGCCGGGTCCTCGGCCTGCTGTCCATTGCCGAGCTGCCGCGCCGGCTCACGCTCGATTTCCGCGACTTCTTCGCCAAGGGCTTCGCGTTCAACCGGATCCAGGGCAGCGTGCGGTTCGCCGACGGCCAGGCCCGGAGCGAAGGGCTGCGGATCGACGGTCCCGCCGCGGCCATCGCCATACGCGGGCACGCCGACCTGCTGCGCGAGCGTTTCGACCAGACCATCGAGGTCCGGCCCAAGACCGGCAACCTGCTGACGGCCGTGGGTGCGCTGGCCGGCGGCCCGGTCGGCGCCGCCCTGGGCGCGGCCGCCAACGCCGTGCTGAGCCGGCCCCTGGGCGAGATCGCGGCGCGCACCTACCGGGTGACCGGCCCCTGGTCGGATCCGGACGTGCAGGTCGTCGATGAGCGGTCCGCGCGCCCGGTCGCGGCCGGCAAGCCCGCCGGGGGCTGATGCGCGCGGTTGATTCGCGGCGCCGCGGCCTCCATCTGGAGGGATCGACGTCGGTGTCGCAGCTATCGTCCGGGCCCGGCGCCCTGCCGGTATCGACCGCGCCGGCGCGGGCGGGATCCTGCCCGCCACCACCGACACACGTCCCCCCACTTCCAGACCCCGCCATGACCCTGCCCCTGCAACTCGCCGAATCCCGCCTGCTGCTGCCTGCCGGCCTCGACACCGGGGGGCTGGACCGTGCGTTCGGTGCATTGCTGGGGCCCGGCGTGGACTTCGGCGACCTCTACTTCCAGCACTCCCGCCACGAGAGCTGGACGGTGGAGGACGGCACCGTCAAGAACGGGGCCCATTCCATCGAGCAGGGCGTGGGGGTACGCGCGATCAGCGGCGAGAAGACCGGCTTCGCGTACTCGGACGAGATCAATGGCGAGGCGCTGCAACTGGCCGCGAAGTCGGCGCGCGCCATCGCGCGTGACGGTTCCAGCATCGCCACGCGCACGCGGGTGCGCAGCCAGGGGCGCGACCTGTACCGACCCGAGGATCCGATCGACTCGTTGCCCAACGAGGAAAAGGTCGAAGCGCTGCGCCGCATCGACCGCTACGTGCGCGCCGCCGACCCGCGGGTGACCCAGGTGGTCGTGAGCCTGTCGGGCAGCCTGGACACCATGCTGGTGGCGCGCAGCGACGGCGTGCTGGCCGCGGACGTGCGCCCGCTGGTGCGCTTCAACGTTCAGGTGATCGTCGAGCAGGGCGGACGGCGCGAGAGCGGCTACTCCGGTGGCGGCGGGCGCTACGGCTATGCCGAGCTGCTGGGTGACGGCAAGCCCGAGGGTTTCGCCCGCGAGGCGCTGCGCCAGGCGCTGGTCAACCTGGAGGCGGTCGACGCCCCGGCCGGCATCATGCCGGTGGTGCTGGGCAACGGCTGGCCCGGCGTGCTGCTGCACGAAGCCGTCGGCCATGGCCTGGAAGGCGATTTCAACCGCAAGGGCACCTCCACCTATGCCGGACGCATGGGCCAGCGGGTGGCCTCGCCGGGCGTCACCATCGTCGACGACGGCACGCTCCCGGGGCGCCGTGGCTCGCTCAACGTGGACGACGAGGGCCACCCGACCCAGTGCACCACGCTGATCGAGGACGGCGTGCTTGTCGGGTACATGCAGGACACGCTCAATGCCCGGCTGATGGGCGTGGCGCCCACCGGCAATGGCCGCCGCGAGTCCTTCGCGCACCTGACCATGCCGCGCATGACCAATACCTACATGCGTGCCGGCAACGACGATCCCGCGGACATGATCCGCTCGGTCAAGCGCGGCCTGTACGCGGTGAACTTCGGCGGCGGGCAGGTCGACATCACCAGCGGCAAGTACGTGTTCTCGGCCACCGAGGCCTACCTGATCGAGGACGGCAAGGTGACCGCCCCGGTCAAGGGCGCGACACTGATCGGCAACGGACCCGAAACGATGCAGAAGGTGCGCATGGTCGGCCACGACCTGGCGCTGGACGAGGGCGTGGGCGTGTGCGGCAAGGACGGCCAGAGCGTGCCGGTGGGCGTCGGGCAGCCGTCGCTGCTGATCGAGGGTCTGACCGTGGGTGGCACGCAGGCGTGAGCCGGGCCGTGCAAGCGATGGCGCCGGCCGTGCCCGCTCCAGGTTTCCGCGCGCGGAACGCGCTAGGGCCTGCCGTCTTCGCCTTCGCCCGCGTCCTCATCCCCGCTTTCGGCCGACGCGCCCCCCAGCAGCAGCCCCCGCAGCTCCCGGAACAGTTCCCGGTACGCGCGCGGCGGCTTGTTGCGCTTGCGTTCTTCCAGCGTGTTGCGCACCAGTTGCCGCAGGTGCTGGCGGTCGGCCGACGGGTACTCCTCCAGCAGTTCGCCCAGGGCCACGTCGCCCTCGTCGATCAGCCGCTCGCGCCAGTTCTCGACCCGGTGCATGGCCGCGGTTTCGCGCCGGGCGGCGTCGCCCTTTTCATCCAGCGCGTCGCGGATGGCCTCCAGCGTTTCGTCGTCCTCGCGTCGCATCTGCTTGGCCAGGTACGCCATCTGCCGCTTGCGGGCGATGTGCGAAGTGATGCGGCGGGTGTCCAGGATATGCGGCAGCAGGTTTTCGGGTATCGGCAGCTTGGCCAGCTGGGCATCGGTCAGCGCCACCAGTTGCTCGCCCAGTGCCAGTACCTCCAGCGCTTCGCGTCGCTGCTGGCTGCGGCTGTCGCCACGGTATTCGCCGGTGTCTTCATCGATGCCGCGCATTCGTATCGGTCCCATGTCGTCCGGCGCCTGCGCGGCTCCATGCCCCGCGGCCCGGTACAGAAAAAACGGATCCCGCGGCGAAGCCCGGGACGACGCAAAACAGGATAAGCCATTGAACGCCATCGCCTCCCCCGATTCACCCAACCTGGTCGACAGCGACGTGCGCCTGGACGCGCTCGCCGACCTGTCCCGTCGCCTGGTCGCCAGCGCACGCCGCCGTGGCGCCAGCCAGTCGGAGGTTTCGTGCTCGGAGGAAACCGGGCTCAACGTCAACGTGCGCATGGGCGAGGTGGAAACCGTCGAGTCCACCCGCGACCGCGGCATCGCCGTCACCGTCTACTTCGGCACCCGCAGGGGCAGTGCCAGCACCGCCGACCTGCGCGAGGAGAGCCTGGAGTCCACCGTCGAACAGGCCTGCGCGATCGCCCGCCACACCGAGGACGATCCCGCCGCCGGGCTGGCCGACGCGGACCTGATGTCGACCGACCTGCGCGAGTTCGACAGCTGGCACCCGTGGGCGGTGGACGCCGACCAGGCAATCGACCTGGCGCTGGCGGCGGAAGCCGCCGGCCAGGCCGTCGATGCCCGCATCGGCAACTCCGACGGCGCTTCGGTCGGCAGCGGCACCAGCCTGGGCGTGTATGCCAATTCCCACGGCTTCGTCGGCCGCGAGCGCAGCACCCAGCACAGCATCGGCTGCGCGCTTATCGCCGGCCACGGCGACGCGATGCAACGCGGGGGCTGGTACAGCATCGCGCTGGCGGCCGACGAACTGGAAAGTGCCGTCGCCATCGGCCGCAGGGCGGGTGAGCGTGCGGTGTCGCGGCTGGCACCGCGTCCGATCGCCACCGGCCACTATCCGGTCGTGTTCGCGGCGGAGGTCGCTCGCTCGCTGATCGGCCACCTGATCGGCGCGGTGTCGGGCGGCGCGTTGTATCGCAAGTCCAGCTTCCTGCTCGACAGCGCCGGCACGCAGTTGTTCCCGGACTGGTTCTCGATCGAGGAGCGGCCGTTCCTGCCGCGCGGGTTGCGCTCGGCATCGTTCGACGCCGAGGGCGTGGCCACGCGCGAGTCGCCGCTGGTGAGCGGGGGCGTGCTGCAGCGCTACGTACTGGGCAGCTACTCCGCGCGCCGGCTTGGGCTGCAGACCACCGGCAACGCCGGTGGCGTGCACAACCTGCAGGTGGCATCCAACGCCGGGGACCTGGACTCGATGCTGGCTGGCATGGGCCGTGGCCTGCTGGTGACCGAACTGATGGGGCAGGGCGTCAACGCCATCACCGGCGACTATTCGCGCGGCGCCGCCGGGTTCTGGATCGAGGACGGCCGCATCGCCTATCCCGTCGATGGCATCACCATCGCCGGCAACCTCAGGACCATGTTCCAGGCGATCGAGGCGGTGGGCAGCGACGTCGATCCGCGTTCGCACGTGCGCACCGGCTCGATCCTGCTCGGACGCATGACCGTGGCTGGCGGGGCGGCAGAGGACTGAGCAGCCAGCCCGGCACGGCACCCGCGGCCCGGACGCGCCCGGAAGGGCGCCGCGTCGCCCCTAGCCCATCGGTTGGGTTGAAGCGGGGCGCTTCCGGCACGATCTTGTACAGGCACGCCGGCCCCATGACCGGCGCTGGAGTCCGGCCATGAATGCCTCGGTCCACGATTCGTCCCTCGTCACCACCACGCCTTCCACCAGCGAGCGCCAGTGGGCGCTGGCCGCTCACCTGGCAGCACTGCTGCTGGCGCTGATGACCAGCTGGCTGGTCGGCGTGGCCGGGGTGGTCGGTGCGCTGGCGGTGTGGCTGCTCAAGCGCGACGATTCGCGCTTCGTCGCCGACCACGCGCTGGAGGCGGTCAACTTCAACCTGTCGATGCTGATCTACAGCTGCATCGCGGTCGCCATCGGCATCGCTCTGGTCGGCATCAGCATCATCACGCTGGGACTGGGGCTGCTGCTGACGATCCCGGCGGGCCTGATGCTGCTGGTCGCGGTCGCCGGTATCGCCCTGCTCTGGCTGGTCGGCAGCATCCTGGCAATGGTCGCCGCGTGGGAGGGCCGTGCGTACCGCTACCCGCTGAGCATCCGCCTGCTGGGCTAGGCGTGCGCTTGACCCGCCCCCGCAGGGCGCGGAGAGTGTCGCGCGGGGGACAATCCACCCAGGAGGGGACGTAATGAGCGATTTCGAACAGCAACCGCCGCCGGTGACGGAAACCGACGGTGACACCACGACCGCAACCGGCGGTATTTCCGCCGAGCAGCGCCAGTGGGCGATGTACGCCCACCTGTCGGCCCTGGTCGGTGGCGTGGTCACCGGCGGCTGGGCCTTCAGCGTCGGCTGCTTCATCGGGCCATTGATCATCTGGATGATCAAGAAGGACACCATGCCCTTCGTCGATGACCAGGCCAAGGAGGCGTTGAACTTCAACCTGACCGTGGCCGCGGTGTTCTTCGTGCTGCTGGTGCTGACCCTGGGCACCCTGGGCATCGGCATCGTGCTGACGCTTCCGTTGGGGCTGATCGTGGGCCTGGCGTGGCTGGTGCTGACCATCATCGCCGGCATCAAGGCCAACGAAGGCGTGGCATACCGGTACCCGTTCGCGATCCGCCTGGTGAAGTAGCCACCACGGGGAGCCGAATACGGAAAAGGCCGGCGCGATGCCGGCCTTTTCCGTTGCAGCACGCCCGGGTGATCTCACACGCTGCACGGCGTCCTTGCGGGAGCGACTCGAGCCGCGACGGGTGACTCGCCGGGGCCAGGCAGGTCGCGACTGACGTCGCTCCTACATGAGCGCAAAGCGCGACATCAGCGATCGCGCTCCACGGCCAGCCGGCCGAGCGCCCGCAGCGGCGCGGCCGCCTCGCCGAACGGCGCCAGCGCCGCGTCCATCTCCGCCACCAGCGCGACCAGCCGGGCGCGCGAATCGCCAAGGCCGATCAGCGCGGGGAAGGTCGCCTTGTCCTGCGCGGCATCCTTGCCGGCCGTCTTGCCCAGGATGGCGCTGTCGCCTTCTACGTCGAGGATGTCATCGCGCACCTGGAACGCCAGCCCCAGTGCGGCGGCAAAGCCGTCCAGTCGCTCCAGGTCGGCGGGTTCCATATCGCCGCACAGGCCACCCATGCGGACTGCCGCGCGGATCAGTGCACCGGTCTTGAGTGCGTGCAGGCGCTCCAGTTCGGCGACCGTTACCGCGGCGCCTTCGCCGGTGGCATCGATATCCAGCGCCTGCCCCCCGCACATCCCGGCCGCGCCTGCGGCTTCGGCCAGTGTGCGGAGCATCGCGACCGTGGTCGCCGCGGGGGTGGTGGCATCCGCCAGCACCCGGTGCGCCAGCGACTGCAGCGCATCGCCGGCCAGCACCGCGGTGGCCTCGTCGAAGGCGACATGCACCGTCGGCTGGCCGCGCCGCAGCGCATCGTCGTCCATGCACGGCAGGTCGTCATGGACCAGCGAGTACGCGTGGAGCAGCTCGACCGCCGCGGCAGGCGCGTCCAGCGTGGCCTCGTCGGCACCGGCCAGGGTGCCGGCGGCGTAGACCAGCAGCGGTCGCATGCGCTTGCCGCCCAGCAACACCGCATGGCGCATCGCGGTGTGCAGGCGGCGGGGGCGCAATCCCGGGTCGGGCAGTACCTGCGCGAGGGCGGCATCGGCGCGGTCGCGCCAGCCGGCCAGGCGCGGGTCAGCGGTCATCGGCAGGCGGCGCGTCCGACGGCAGGCCCGGGAACGGCGCGCCGCTGGCGGGATCCTGCGGGTCGCTGAGCAGCCGCACGCGCAGCTCGGCCTGTTCCAGCGCCGCCTGGCAGCGGCGGTACAGGCCGACGCCGCGTTCGTAGGCGGCGAGCGAGTCTTCCAGGCTCATCTCGCCGTGCTCCATCTTCTCGACCAGTTGCTCGAGCGAGTCCAGCGACTTTTCGAAATCGGCGACCGGTGAGGCTTCGGAGGCGGTGTCGGGGGTGGCTTTGCGTGGCATCGCGCCAGTGTGGGGGGGCGCTGGTGACGGGTCAATCGATAGGCCGGCCTGCATGGTCCTCGCGCGCGGGATGGGCCGGCGCACGCTCAGCGCGGTCGACCGGCACGCCGGTCGGTTGCCAGCGCAGCCGCCCGCCACGCTCGCGCAACCACGCATCGAACCGTGCCGAGTAGGCCACGTCGCCGGCGGCCAACAGCGTGCCGTCCCGGTCCCACGCCAGGGGCAGCCGCTCGCGCCGCCACGGCGGGACCCCGAGGTCCTGCAGCACCTGCTTGAGCGCGTGGCCGTGGGCGCGGCCGGGCAGGTGGATCCGCTCGCCACCGCGGCGGGCGCCGACGGTCAGCGGCGGGTCGAAACGCTGCGCCCCGGCGTCGACCTGCAGGGCGAGTTCGCCGCCGCCCGGAAGGGGCAGCGCATGGCGACCATCCCACGCGACCTGCCAGTCGGTCGGCAAGGGGGCCTGTACCGGGCCGGCATGCAGCAGCCCGCGCCAGGCGCGCACGTTCGCGCCGTGCCACTGGAAGCAGGCGTCCGCGTCCGGCGGCGCCTGCAGCAGCTCCGACTCGATCCGCGCCACGCCGTTGCCCGGCAACGGGGGCAGTCCGAGCGACGCCACCCAGCGTCGCAGAACGCGGGCCCGACGGGCGCGCGGCAGGGCGAGCAGGGCAGGCCGCGACAGGCAGGTCGGCTCGGCCCCGGCGACCTGCGCGATTGCCTGTGCATCGCCCTCTTCCAGCAGTTCGACCGACTCGGCCGCCAGTGCGCCCACCCGCGCCAGTGCGGCGTCGGCGTGCGGCCAGCGCTCGCGCAGCAGCGGCATCACCTGGCGGCGCAGGAAATTGCGGTCCAACGCGGTGTCGGCGTTGCTGGGGTCCTCGATCCATACCAGGTCGTGCTGGCGCGCATGTGCCAGCAGCGCCGCCCGGGGCAGGGCCAGCAACGGTCGCCACAGCCTGCCGGCGGCGAACGGGACCGACACCGCCATCGCCGACAGCCCATCGGGCCCCGCGCCGCGCAGGGCGCGCATCAGCACGGTTTCGGCCTGGTCGTCGCGGTGGTGTGCCAGGGCAAGCGATTCGCCCGGGTGCAGTTCGGCGGCGAACGCTTCGCGCCGCGCTGCCCGGGCCGCCGCCTCGGGTCCTTCACCACCGGGGGCGACGGACACGAGGCGAACGGCGACAGGGACGTCCCACACGCGGCACGCTTGCTCGCAGTGCACGGCCCACGCGTCCGCCTGCGTCTGCAGCCCGTGGTGGACGTGGACGGCACGCAGGCCGAGGGCGCGTGCCTCGGGCAGCCGCGACAGCGCATGCAGCAGGACGGTCGAATCCAGCCCCCCGCTGAAGCCGACGCAGATCGGCCCGTCGGGCAGGTCGGCCGGATCGACCGGATGGGCGGGGTGCGGGGACATGCGCCGATGGTGACATGGGGGCAGCGGCAGGTAGGCCGTGCGCGCCCGCCCTGGTGGATCCGGCGCGCGAAGAACGGCCGCTTCGACCCCGCACAGCAGCCCGGGGGGCGAACCCGGGCGACTACTCCCCGTCCCGCGTATCCGAACGTCCGCGCGCCCGGCGCCATGCCCACACCCCGACGGCAGCGATTCCCGGAACGGCTGTCACCGCGAACAGGAACCAGGCCCTGTGGTCCAGCATCGCTTCCAGGATCATCGGGCCCCCGTTCGCGGCTGTGCCGCGGTCAGTGGATCAACGCCAGTTGCGGCTCACGGGTGCATCGTCGACGCGCGATTCGCTGGCGGCCTGCGCCTGGCGCTCGCGCGCGGCACGCCGGGCGATGGTGCGGTGCGAGGGCTTGAGCAGGCAGGCCAGCGCCAGGCACGCGCAGCCGGCGGATACGCCCAGCGCGACCAGGGCGAAGATCATGTTCGCGTCGAGCAGCACCCACGACGCCAGGAACAGGGCACCGCTGGCGATGGCCCAGCAGGCGGCGGCGAACTTACCGGCCAGCAGCATCACGCGGCCTCGTACGCGCCGTAACTGCGCAGGCGCAGGTAACGGCGCTCCAGCAGCTCGGCGGTGGGGAGGTCAACCAGCGCGTCCAGCTCGTTCATCAGTACCGCCTTCAGTCGCGTGGCCATCTGCCGCGGGTTGCGGTGCGCGCCACCGATAGGCTCGCGCACCACCTTGTCGATCAGCCCAAGCCCATGCAGGCGCTTGGCGGTGAGGCCCAGTTGCTCGGCGGCGTCCTTGGCCTTGTCGGCCGACTTCCACAGGATCGACGCGCAGCCCTCGGGCGAAATCACCGAGTAGGTGCTGTATTCCAGCATCAGGGTGCGGTCGCCCACCCCGATCGCCAGCGCGCCGCCGGAACCGCCCTCGCCGATCACCGTGCACACCACCGGCACCTTCAGCTCGGCCATTTCCATCAGGTTGCGGGCGATGGCCTCGGACTGGCCGCGCTCCTCGGCGCCGATGCCCGGGTACGCGCCGGGGGTATCGATGAAGGTCAGCACCGGCAGGCCGAAGCGCTCGGCCAACTTCATCAGGCGCAGCGCCTTGCGGTAGCCCTCCGGCCGCGGCATGCCGAAGTTGCGCTTGATCTTGCTCTTGGTGTCGCGGCCCTTCTGGTGGCCGATGATCATCACGCTGCGCCCGTCGATCCGCCCCAGGCCGCCGACGATGGCGGCATCGTCCGCATACGCGCGGTCGCCGGCCAGCTCCTGGAACTCGCTGCAGACCAGGCGGACGTAATCGTTGGTATAGGGCCGCGCCGGGTGGCGTGCCAGCTGGCTGACCTGCCATGACGACAGGTCGCGGAAGATGTGCGCGGTGCGCTGGCGCAGCTTGTTCTGCAGCGCATGCACCTCCGCGTCCGCGTCCACGGCCGAGCCGTGGCTGGCGTGGCGCAGTTCCTGGATCTTCGCTTCCAGGTCGGCGATGGGCTGCTCGAAGTCGAGGTAGTTCGGGTTCATGCACGGGCCGGGGCCGGGGTGGCGGACAGTCTAGCCGACCGCTCCGGCCCGTACCGAGCCGTGTGGACCCGTCTTCACGTACGGGTGCTGGCCGCGGCCCCCCGAAACCCGGATAATGCGCAAAAGCCGGATGGGGCCGTTCATTGCGAACCACCCCTCCGGCTTTTTCCGTGTCCACGCGGCGGTGCGCCGCCGTTGCCTGCCGCGCGCGGGCCATTCAGGAGTGCAGGTAATGGGTCAGTCGGTGGTGGTGTTGGGCGCCCAGTGGGGCGACGAGGGCAAGGGAAAGATCGTCGACCTGCTGACCGAGGAAATCGGCGCGGTGGTGCGCTTCCAGGGCGGCCACAATGCCGGCCACACCCTCGTGATCGGCGGCAAGAAGACCGTCCTGCACCTGATCCCCTCGGGCATCCTGCGCGAAGGCGCGCTGTGCCTGATCGGCAACGGCGTGGTGCTGCATCCCGGCGCGCTGCAGAAGGAGATCGCCGAACTGGAATCCAACGGCGTCGAGGTCCGCTCGCGCCTGAAGATCAGCCCCGCAACGCCGCTGATCATGCCGTACCACATCGCCCTGGACCAGGCGCGCGAGAAGGCCGCCGGCGGCAAGGCCATCGGCACCACCGGGCGCGGCATCGGCCCCGCCTACGAGGACAAGGTCGCCCGTCGCGGCATCCGCGTGGCCGACCTGCACTACCCCGAGCAACTGGCCGAGAAGCTGCGCGCCGCGCTGGACTACCACAACTTCGTATTGACCCAGTACCTGAAGGTCGACCCGGTCGATTTCCAGCAGACCCTCGACGAAGCACTCGCGTTCGCCGACTACGTCGAGCCGATGAAGTCGGACGTGGCCGGCATCCTGCATGACCTGCGCAAGCAGGGTAAGCGCGTGCTGTTCGAGGGCGCGCAGGGTTCGCTACTGGACATCGACCACGGCACCTACCCGTACGTCACCAGCTCCAACACCACCGTCGGCGGCGCATTGGCCGGCACCGGCGTGGGCGCGGACGCGATCGACTACGTGCTGGGCATCGCCAAGGCCTACGCCACCCGCGTCGGCGGTGGCCCGTTCCCGACCGAGCTCCACGACGAGGTGGGCGAGGGCATCCGCGCGCGCGGCCAGGAGTTCGGCGCCACCACGGGGCGCCCGCGTCGCTGCGGCTGGATCGACATCGTCGCGCTCAAGCGCGCCGTCGCGATCAACGGCATCAGCGGCCTGTGCATCACCAAGCTCGACATCCTGGACGGCATGCCCTCGCTGAAGATGTGCATCGGCTACCAGTACCGCGGCAAGCGCACCGAGTACGCGCCGCTGGACGCGCAGGGCTGGGACGAGTGCGAGCCGGTGTACCTGGAGTTCCCCGGCTGGGAGGACAACACCCACGGCATCACCGAGTGGGACAAGTTGCCGCCCGCCGCCCGCGCCTACCTGCGCGCGCTGGAGGAGCTGTCCGGCTGCCCGCTGGCGATGGTCTCCACCGGGCCGGACCGCAACGCCAACATCGTCCTGCGCGACCCGTGGGCGTGATTCGCGCCGCCTGACCGGGCGTTCGCGCCGATCAGCAAAGGCCGCCTCCGGGGCGGCCTTTCCGTTTGCGCCCGAATGCACGTGTAGGAGCGACGTGAGTCGCGACCTGAAATTGGCGCAGCATGCCATCCGTGCCGAGTCTGCCCAAAGTCCATACGCCGCGACTCCGCAACAGCCACTCCACTGCACGGTCACGCCGTCGGCGCGACCCTTGGCCATCCCCGCCCCACGGTGCATCCCATGTTCAAGACCGCACTGATCACCCTGGCCGTGGCCGCCTCGGCGGCCGGCGCGCCGGCAAGGGCCAACCAGCCGGTCGCCTCGTTGGACCTGCAGCGCTATGCGGGTACCTGGCACGAGATCGCGCACCTGCCGATGTTCTTCCAGCGCCATTGCGTCGACACCGTCACCGCCACCTACACCCCGCGCCCGGACGGCACCATCGACGTGCGCAATGCCTGCCGCACCACGGGCGGCGACATGGACGAATCCACCGGGGTCGCGCGGCCGGTCGAAGGCCTCAACGGCGCGTTGCAGGTCCGGTTCGCACCCGAGTGGCTGGCATGGTTGCCGGTGGTGTGGGCCGACTACTGGGTGATCGGCCTGGACTCGGACTACCAGTGGGCCGTCGTCGGCGGGCCCAGCAAGAAATACCTGTGGATCCTCTCGCGCCGGCCCGGCATGGACCAGGCGCTGTTCGACAAGCTCAAGGACGATGCCCGCGCGCTCGGCTACCCGGTCCAGGACCTGGTGATGGTCGCCCCCCTGGACTGACCGCCGCATCGTTCCCCCTCCCGATGCGCATCGGCGTCATCTCCGATACCCACGGACTACTGCGCCCGGAGGCGCTGTCGTTCCTGCACGGCTGCGACCACATCGTGCACGCCGGTGACATCGGCAGGGTCGAGGTGGTCCACGCGCTGGCCGGGCTGGCGCCACTCACCGCGATCCGCGGCAACATCGATACCGGCGACTGGGCCGATGCCTACCCCGCGACCGCCACCGTGGCCCTGGGCGGGCATCGCGTGCACGTACTCCACGACCTCAAGCAGCTCGCGCTGGATCCTGCGGCCGCGGGCCTGCACGCGGTCATCGCCGGCCACTCCCACGCCCCGCGCATCGACCATGTCGACGGCGTGCTCCACCTCAACCCCGGCAGCGCAGGCCCGCGCCGCTTCAAGCTGCCAGTCACCGTGGCCGAGATCCGGATCAACGGCGAAGGCCTGCATCCCCGCATCGTCCAGCTGGCCTGACCCCCGCAGGGCTCGGTACCCGCCTCCCCCTGTCGGAGCGGCTTCAGCCGCGATCCCAAACCGTCCCGGCTGTGGATCCATCCGATCGCGGCTGAATCCGCTCCTGCAACCCACCGGCCGCACCCGGTCGGACCCTTTGTAGGAGCGACGCAAGTCGCGACCCCGCTCGATCACCATCGCGACTCACGTCGCTCCTACAGGTGCATCGGTTTCAAGAGACGACACCGGATCGGGAGCCCCCCAGCATTGCCTGTAGGAGCGGCTTCAGCCGCGATCCCAAACCGTCCCGGCGGTGGATGCTTCCGATCGCGGCTGAATCCGCTCCTGCAACCCACCGGCCGCACCGGGTCGGACCTTTGTAGGAGCGACGTAAGTCGCGACCCCGCTCGATCACCATCGCGACTCACGTCGCTCCTACAGGTGCATCGGTTTTTCAGAAGGCACCGGATCGGGAGCCCCCCAGCATTGCCTGTACGAGCGGCTTCAGCCGCAAACCGGTACCGTGCTGGTTGCTGATGCTTCCGATCGCGGCTGAAGCCGCTCCTTCAACCCACCGGCCGCGCCCGGTCGGACCCTTTGTAGGAGCGACGTAAGTCGCGACCCCGCTCGATCACCATCGCGACTCACGTCGCTCCTACAGGTGCATCCGTGGCGAGAGGGTGCAGTGGGCCCTCCCGGCACATCCCTTGCATCGCCCCTGCCATACGACCGTCCACCGGAGGCACCGTCGGCCCCGCGCCGGCCCGACGCATGTCCAGCTCACCAACGCGACCCGATGCCGCGCACCACTCGCCCTATCGCGAGGCGATGGAGCGCGGCTACACCCGGCTGCGCTTCGAGCCCGAGCTCGAGGCCGCCTTCCAGCTGGAGCAGCATCGCCTCAACCACACCTGGCTGCGCTTGGTGTTCTGGATCGGTGTAGGTACCTACCTGGTCTTCGTCGCCATCGACCTGGCCACGGTCCCCTTGCACGCGTCGCGCTGGACAGCCGCGATCCGGCTGTTCCTGATCGTGCCGGCGCTGGCGGCGGCGCTGCTGGTCAGTCGCCGGCCGGCATGGCAGGCGTGGCTGACGCCCGCGGTGTTCATGGCCGCCGTCGTCACCGGCCTGGGGACGGTGGGCATCGTGGCGCTCTCCCTGGCACTGGATGCGCCGCTGCCCTACGAGGGCACGCTGTTATTGCCGGTGGTCATCCACCTGCTGACCGGCCTGCCGTGGCGCTGGGCGCTGGGCGCCAATCTGCTGGCGCTGGCGATGTTCCTGGTGCTGGTGCCGATGGTGCAGCCCGACCCCCTCACCCTGACCTACCAGTTGTCGTTCATGGTGCTGGCCAACGTGATCGGCGCCTGTGGCGGCTACGCGCTGGAGCACCGCGCGCGGACCACCTTCCTCACCGCCGGCATGCTGTCCGAACTCGCCGAGCGCGACGGGCTGACCGGCATCCACAACCGCCGCAGCTTCAATGAGCATCTGCACCGCGTCTGGCAACAGGCCGCTCGCGAACGCGGCGGGATCGGGCTGGCCCTGCTCGACGTCGACCACTTCAAGCAGTTCAACGACCGCCATGGCCATGGCGAGGGCGATGCGGCGCTGATGGCGGTGGCCAAGGCCATCGCCGGCCACGCCGCGCGCCCGCTGGACATGGCCGCACGCTACGGCGGCGAGGAGTTCGCCCTGGTCTGGTACGACCCCCAACCCGGGCACCTGCGGGGCATGGCCGAGCGCCTGCGGCAGGAAATCTCGGCACTCGATCTGCCGGTCGAAGGCGGCGGGGCCGGTCATGTCACCGCCAGCATTGGCGTTGCGCTGCTGTGCCCGCACCAGTCGCCCCGCCACGCCGACCTGCTGCGCGCCGCCGACATCGCCCTGTACCGCGCCAAGCACGACGGCCGCGACCGCGTGGTCATGCTGGAACACCCGGACCTGGACGCGTTGCGCTTCCCCGAAACCGCGTCCAACGGCTGATCCGGTACGGAGGATCGACGGCGGCGGATGTTTCCGTCGCCCGGGTGGTGCTCCCCTCAATGCAGCCCCACCGTCGCTTCGCGACCGGCCTATGTAGGAGCGACGTAAGTCGCGATCGAATGCACGGACAGGCGGGTGGTTGCAGCCGCACCTTGGACCGTCTGCCCGGCGCAGGAGCCCCCCTCCGGATGCTGATCGCGGCTTACGTCGCTCCTGCAAGGGGCGGATTCGCGGACCGAGCGGCAGGAGCGGCGCTGCCGCCTGTCCGTGCCCCCAATCGCGACTTACGTCGCTCCTACACGAAGCGCTGCCAAGGGCAGACGGGCAGGGCGGCCTCCGGTGCAACTACCCGCCTGTCCGTGGATCCGATCGCGACTTACGTCGCTCCTACAGGAAGAGGGGCTCGCGGAAGGACGGGTCCGTGGAGGGAGCGGCGCGGGGGACTGACCTCACTCCGCGGCGAGCTTCTTCTTCATCCGCTCGAAATCCTTGCGGTACTTCTTCGCCAGCTGCGTCTTCTGCGTTTCGGTCAGCACCTTGCCCGAGACCTGGAAGAACTTCTTCTCCTCCTCGCGCAGGTGGTGGTGCACCTGGTGGCTCAGCTCCTTGCACTTCTCCAGCCACGCGTCCCCGGCCGGGTCCAGTGACTGCACGTCCTCGACCAGTTCGTCGATCTCGTGGTGCTCGTGCAACGCATGGCGGGTGGAGTTCAACCCCATGTCGTCCATCAGCATCGGCGCGTAGAGGAACCGTTCTTCCGCCGCTTCGTGCGCTTCCAGCTCGATCCGCGCCTGGGTGAACAGGTCCAGGCGCTCGCGCGTGCCGGCCTTGCTGCGCAGCAACTTGCGGAACAGCGCGCGCTGCGTCTCGTGGCTCTCGCGCAGGGCGTCGTAGATCGTCTCGGACATGCCGGCCTCCATGGGCTAGGGAAGCCACCACCCTAGCCACCCATGCGTCAACGCCGCATCGCCGCCGCACGCGCACACCCCTGTAGGAGCGGCTTCAGCCGCGATCGCCACCCACCCAGCGCAGCGCCACCCAAGGCGCACGGAGCCGTTCCAGGTGTCAACGAGCACCGGCCGACAAACCGTACGCAACCCTCGATCCCCTGGAACCCGCACCCCCCCCCAACCGGCGCCGGCGGATCCGCCACGTCGTCCCCCGGCGGCCACGGCGACACGTACGGCGTCAGGCAACGGAAATGCCGACGGTTGCAATGGTGGCGGCGTCGCAGCCTCCGCGCCCGCCGGCCCAGGCGCCGCGGCGTCGCAATCGCCGGAAGACAGGTCATCTCCGACATCCGACGACGCAATGCCCACGATCAAGCGCCCCCGTCCGCGCCAACGCCGCGCACCACCGCACCCGCCAGCATCAAGTCACTTCCCAGCCGTCACCTCGTCCATCAACCGGGTCAGCGCCTGCTCCACGTCCTGTGCGTGGGGCCGGATGTCGGCGTCGTTGCTGACCAGCGCGAGCAGCTCCACCGGTCCGATCATCGACACCCGCGTGCCGCCGTCCTGCTCGAACACCGCGATGCGGCAGGGCAGGGCGGCGGCCAGCGATGCATCGTGGTTGAGCACCTGCCGGGCGATGGCCGGGCTGCACAGCTCCAGCACGCGGCATTCGAAATCGATCGGGTGCCCTTTCTCCTGCAGGGTCTGCCTGAAGTCGTAGCTGTGCAGCACGCCGAAGCCGTGGGACTTGGCGGCCGCTTCGATGCGCTCGGCCACGGTGGCGGCGGGCTGTTGTGTCGTGCGTTCGATGGTCATGTTGGTTCCTGGTCAGCGGGTGGCGGGGTTGGCGCCCAGCAGGCGCCCGTCGACGGTGGTGCCGTAAGGGGAGTCGGGGTCGTCGTGGAAGCGGCTGCGGGTTTCGGCGACGTCGCCGGTGAAGCGCGGGTCCTGCGGGCGCTCGTGGCCGTTCATGTACAGCGCCACGTCCCACGCGTCCTGCAGCGACAGCGTGCCGCCCTTGCCCAGCGGCATGTTGGCCTGGATGAAGGCCGCGGCGTTGTCCAGCTGATGCATGCCCGCACCCCAGTTGTACGACTCCGGCCCCCACAGCGGCGGGAACACGAAGCGCCCGTCCACCTGCTGGCCCTGGCCGTCGGCGCCGTGGCAGATCGCGCAGTTGGCGTCGAACACGGCCTGGCCGCGGCTGAAGTCCGGGGCCGACGGCGGGCGCGGGCCCTTGGGGTAGCCGGCGCCGGGCAGGGTGGCGCCCACCGGCGCGCCCCGGGACATCCAGAACGAATACGCCTCCAGCGCCACCAGCACGTCGTGGCCGGCCGGCGGCGCGGTGCCGTCCATGCTGTAACTGAAGCAACCCTGCAACCGCTCGGTGAAGTTGTTGACGCGCTGGTTCTTGCCGCGGAACGCCGGGTAGCGGACCCACGCGCCCCACAGCGGCGCCGAGTCCGCCTTGCGCCCCGCATCCAGGTGGCAGTTGCCGCAACTCAGGCCGTTGCCGACGAACTCGGCCGCGTGCGTCGGCGTGTCCAGGAAGATGTCGCGGCCCCGGCGCACCGTGTCGCCGAACGGGCCTTCGGGGATGTCGGCCTCGGACGGGGGATTGAACGGCCCCCCGGCCGCCGCGGGTGCAGGGGCGGCGGGAGCGGACGCGACAGACCGTGCGTCATCGGCGGACGGCCGCTCACCGGTGCGCGGCGGGCGGATGTTGTCGCACGCAGCCATCAGCAGCGTGGCGGCGGCCAGTGCAAGGGCGGTGCGCGCGCTCATCGTGGCGCCTGCATCGGCTGCCTGGAGAAGTAGTCAGACACGTCGCGGATCTCCTCGGCAGTCAGCCCGCGTGCGGCCGCCTGCATCAGCCCGATGGGGTCGTTGCTGCGGCGGCCGGACTTCCACGCTTCCAGCTGGGTGGACAGGTAGTCGGCGGTCTGCCCGGCAATGGCCGGGAACGCATCGCCCACGCCACGCCCGCCCGGGCCGTGGCACTGCACGCAGCCGGGGACGTTGCGGTCCCACGCGCCGCGCTCGGCCACGCGTGCCCCCGGGTGGACGCCGGTGGGTGCGGCCCCGGCAGGCAGGCGCATGGCGCCGTAATAGCCGGCCATCGCCTCGCGCGTTTCGGGCGACATGGCCTTGGCGATCGGTGACATCAGCGCGTGCTCGCGGGTGCCGCTGGCGAAGTCCTCCAGCTGCTTGCGCAGGTAGGCGGCATTGATGCCGGCCAGCCGGGGCATCGCCGCCATGCCCTCGCCGCGGGCGCCGTGGCAGCTCGCGCACGAGGCCAACCCGTCCGCACCGCTGCTGGCCAGCTGCGCCGGGTCGGGCGCCTGCGCCTGCGCCACGGCTGCCGCGCCACACAGCACGAGGCCTGCACACATCCGGGTCACTGACATCATGCGCTCCGTCATCGTTGCCCCGGCGAGTGTGCTCGCCGTTACCGTTCGGCCAACGTGAACCGGCCGGCGTGCGCCGACGTAGACGATAACGCCGCAGGCACGGCACCCCCGTAGGCACGGCGCACACGCGGCCCGCCGACGGGGAGCCCCGCGCCACCTGGCGGCGCCTTTCCGGGCGCCTGCGCCTTGCCCGTTCTACGGTCTAGGTGGGTCAAGGCGCCCAACGATCACGGCCACCCGACGCCGCGCGGCCGACACTCGGTACCTGCGTGGCGCGAAAGGCCCGGCATCCGGCGACCGTCCCGCGCCCGCCGCATCCCCCGCTACCCGAGACGCCCCATGAGCCAGACCACCATCGCCGTCCTCGTCGGCAGCCTCCGCCGCGAATCGTTCAACCGCAAACTCGCCGATGCGCTCGCCCGGCTGGCGCCGGCCGACACCACGTTCAAGCAACTGGAGATCGGCGACCTGCCGCTCTACAACCAGGACCACGACGACAACCAGGCCGAGGCCGTCAAGCGCCTGAAGGCCGGCATCCAGGCCGCCGACGGCGTGCTGTTCGTCACCCCCGAGTACAACCGCTCGGTGCCCGGCGTGCTCAAGAACGCCATCGACCACGCATCGCGCCCCTATGGAAAGAGCGCCTTCGCCGGCAAGCCCGCGGGCGTGATCGGCGTGTCCGTCGGCGCCATCGGCACCGCCATGGCCCAGCAGCACCTGCGCAACGTACTCGCCTACCTGGACATGCCGACCCTCGGCCAGCCCGAAGCCTTCATCCACGCCAAGGACGGCCTGTTCGACGACGCCGGCAACATCGGCCCCGCCAGCAAGGAATTCCTCCAGGGCTGGACCGACGCCTTCCTCGCCTGGGTCAAACAGCACGGGTAAATCCACCGCACCCGCGGCCCCCGCGGCGGCCCGCCCCGGCCGCCGCCAGCCACCCCCCGTGCCCCCACCAGCCCTCGGAGGAGCGACGGAAGTCGCGACCGCCATCCCCATGCCCGTCGCCCCCATCCGCTTCCCCTGCAGGAGCGGCTCCAGCCGCGACCGCAACCCCCAGCCTCCCACGCCCCCCGCCAGCCCGTGTAGGAGCGACGTAAGTCGCGACCGCCATCCCCACGCCCATCGCCCCCTCTCCGCTTCCCCTGTAGGAGCGGCTTCAGCCGCGACCGCAACCCCCAGCCTCCCACGCCCCCCGCCAGCCCGTGTAGGAGCGACGTAAGTCGCGACCGCCATCCCCACGCCTCCGCGAAGCACGACACTCGAAACCACCTCCAACCCACGCCCAGACCCAACCGCACCGGTCCCGCGGCGCCGTGGCACCCGTGGAAAGAAAGAAGGCCGCCCTCGGGCGGCCTTCCATTCGCAGGGGAATGCACCGCCGTCCAGCCGTCGTTCCCTGCGTCACCGGCCCGACAGGGCGCAGTCCTGCCGCAGCAACGCGCGTGGCACCCGAAAAAACCGCCAGCGAAGCGACACCCACCGCCGTGTCAGGCAAACGGCCTGCGAGAGAGATCGAGTGCCAGGCCAGCTGTGCACAGCGCCCCGCCAAGTGCGCCAACCAGCAACGCAACGCTGGCCGATGACGGGTTGCTGCCGAGTGCATTGGTCGGGATCAGCCAAGGGAAGTAGGGGCCAAGATCCGAGCCTGTAGCCACGACGGCCACGAACGTTCCACCAATCCCCAGCGCAAGCGGCGGAACGAAGCTCCGCCAACGCAACGCAGCCCACAGCTGCACCGCGACCAGGAGCCACGCGCTGGCATACATTCGAAGAAGCACTCCCGCGAACTCTGCCCAGTCGAACGATCCTGTCAGGGCGCGACCGGGGGTGAGCGCGTCGCTCACGCGCCCGAGAACCGGCGCGAGCACCGCGAGCAGAACCGTCATGCCCGCACATAGAAGCAGCACGACGCCCGTCTTCGCGAAAAAGGTGTCCCGCCGAGGGATGGGCAACGAGAGAATGTGGTTCCACATGCGTGGGCCATGTTCCATCTGCGCCACAAGTACCGTGAGCGCGGTGACGGTCATGGGCAACATGAAATACGCCCAGGTCGCCGCGTTGCCGAGCAGGTACATCCGCCATGGCAGGTCGGTGCCACCCTGGCGGTTGAAGATCAGCGCCATCAGGACGGCAACGGTTACGGGGGCGACGACGCAAAGCGTAAGCGCAAGCGAACCGCGTAGCTTCGCGATCTCGGCGCGCATGCAGCGCAGGAAAGTGTGCTCAGGCAGCAAGGGCATCTGCTTGGCCTCCGGTGACGGCGTGGAAGAGCGATTCAAGTCGCAGCGCACCGGCAGCCAGGCCATGGACCGGGATTCCGTGGCCGACGAGCAAGGCATTGATGTCCTCCGGGGCCAACGCGTTGTCGGTGGTCGGGACCACCAGTCGCCCGCCTTCGGCGCTCGCGACGATCCCGGCGTCGCGCAGCACGGCAGCCGCTTCCCGCGGTCGCGTGGTCTCCACTTCGATGCCGAGGCGATAGCGCTGCCTCAGTGCCTGCATCGACGATTGCAGGACCAGGCGGCCCTCGTGCATGAGGCCAACATGGGTCGCGATCTCGTCTATGTCGGCGAGCGCATGGCTGGAGACCAGGACGCTCACCCCGTCGCGCCCGGGAAGCTCCTGCAGCAGGCGGCGCATGTCGCGCACTCCGCGTGGGTCGAGCCCGTTGGTGGGCTCGTCGAGTACGAGCAGGCGCGGCCTGGAGAGCACGGCCCGCGCAACACCCAGGCGCTGACGCATCCCCAGCGAGTACTCGCGCACGCGCCTGTTCGACTCGGGGGCGAGTTCGACGATGTCGAGCGCGCGGTCGATAGCAGCCGCCGGCAGCCCCAGCAGCCCGGCCGTGATCGCGAGGTTCTGCCGCCCGCTGAGGTGGTCGTAATGGCCCGGCGTTTCCACCATCGAGCCGATCAGGCTCGCCACGCGCCGGCGCTCCCGCGCCAAGTCAAGACCGCAGATCTCGATCCGGCCCGCGCTGGGGGGCAGCAGCCCCAGGAGCATGCGGATCGTCGTCGTCTTGCCGGCGCCGTTGGGCCCGAGAAAGCCATAGACCGCTCCTGCCGGCACCTCCAGGTCGACGCCCTGCACGGCTCGCAAGCGGCCGAAAGAGCGGCTGAGCTGGTGGGTTCTTACAGCCGGTTCCATGGGCCATCTCCACGCGGTAATATTTAAGTTAGACACAAACTTCTTTAAGTGCAACCTAAATTATGGACCTGGAATCCCGCTTGCGCCTTCAACGCCACAGCCATTGGCTGGCCCGTATCGCTGATGGGATGCTGGTTGGAACGGTGGCCGTGCTGGTCCTCCCGGCGATGTTGGCCATGACGCGTGCCCCGGCCGCAGCGGCGGTGGGCCTCGGCGCACTGCCGTACGGCCTGGCGGCGGTGCCTTATCTGTTCGCGGTTCTCGCCATACGGCAGGCGTTTGCCGCCTATGCGCGGGGCGGTGTTCTCGGGCGCGTAATGGCGCGCGCCTGCAGGCGGGCCGGGGCCGCGCTTGCTATCGGCGCGGGGTTCAGTGCGTTTGGCACTCCGCTCATGTTGCGGTGGCTTGCGAGCCCCCCGCATCCGATGTCGCGCACGCTGATGGTGTTCGACCCCGCGTACGTGGCGGTAGGCGTGGTCGGGCTTGCGCTCTGGTTGCTCGGCGGTTTGCTCGATCGCGCCGTCGCCGAGCAGGAGCGCATGAAGGCGCTCGAGATCGAACTCACGGAGTTTGTCTGATGCCCGTGGTCGTGAGGCTGGACGAGGTGCTCGCAGCGAAAAGGATGACTGCAAAGGATCTGGGCCGCCGAATAGGCCTGAGCGAAACGCAGCTGTCGCTCCTGCGCACCGGCAAGGTTCGCGGAATGCGGTTTTCGACCTTGGCCGCGATCTGCGCGGTACTCGAGTGCGTACCCGGCGATCTGCTGGACTACGAGCCCGGGGAAGGCGATGTGCACGATGCCCAGCCGGACGGTGACGCCTAGCAAGGGCGCCGTCGTTCCCTGCATCAGCGGCCCGACAGGGCGCGGTCCTGCCGCCGCAACGCGCATCGTTCCGGAAAGGACCGCCGGCGATGGCGCATCAACCGCCGAGCGAGCCACGGGACGCGGCAGCGCCGCCAGTCGCGATCCCACCACCCGTCCTGCAAGTCGCATCGCTGCCAGAAAAAGCGCCGCCACCGACGCGCCGACTGCCACGCACGCGCAGGACAAAGCCAACGCTGCCACTCAAAGCGCCATGCATGCCACTCAAAGGCCCATCGGTGTCGCACACGGCGCCACCCCTGCCGCTCCAACAGGCGCCACTATCCCTCCGTCCTGCAACGCTGCCGCTGAGAGGCGCACCCGCACCACCGTTGCCGCCATCCGCGCCAAGGCGGGGATCGACGGTGGTGCAACCACGCCCAAACGGGAGACAAGAAAAGGCCGCCCGGAGGCGGCCTCGTCCAGAATCCAGGGCTGTCACACGCCTGCCGCCCAACTCCCACGCCGCCGCCTTTTCCCCGCCGCGCGGCGCATCCAGACGCGTTCGGCGCTACGCGAACCTCAGTTCGAGGTCTTGAGCGTGAGCTGGCTTCCGAGGATTTCCGCGATGGGCTGGAAATAGCTGGTGGCAAGAGATGCCTGCTTGCCCTTGCAGCTGTAGTTCCCGCCCGACAGCACGCCCTGCGCCTGGTCGCCACTGATGAACGAGCCGCCCGAGTCGCCGCCTTCCGCGCAGACCTTGACGCTGGTCAGGCCGTTGATCGTGGCCTCCGGGTAGTTGACGGTCTGGTTGTAGCGCAGGATCGTTCCGCACTTCAGGCCCGTGGTGCGGCCCGACCGGCACACCGCCGCGCCCTCTGGGGCAACCGCTTGGCCACGCACCGGCTGGTTGTAGCCGTCAACGGTGGCCGATACCGAACTGCCCGCGAACAATTGCACATGGGCGCCGTCGCCACTGCCGCCGAAGAACGAGCTTTTGAACGATCCGATCTGCGGCCCGACCGTGCGCCGGTTCGCCAGGGTGAACACGCCGTCGTTGGTGTTGCCGCAGTGCCCGGCTGTCACGTAGCCCTCGACTCCATTCTGAGTCACGCCGAAGCCCACCGAGCAGTAGTAGTAACTGCCGCCACTCTGCGAAAGATATTCGCTACCGCCTTCCAGGGTTGCCAGCAGGCGCGGTGCCGAGTGCATCGTGTTGAAACGGATGACCGACACGTCTGCACCACTGGCGGCAACAAAGTCGATCGCAGCCGCTTGCGCGCCCGGGGCCACGTCAACCGTCACCGTGTTGTTCCTGACGTCGACGCCCCACGCGTAGACACCCTCCGGGGCGGAGCCGTGGCGCGACGCCAGCACGTCAAGCTCGGACTTGGACGCTTTCAGGTGCGCCAGGCTGTGCCGGGCGCTACGGAAAGACAAGCCAGGCGCAGAAGCCTTCGCACCCGGCGCCGTGGTCGCCAGCACGAACTCATAGGTTCCGTTCGGCTTGCGCTCGATCCAGCTGCCGGCGAAGTGCCGCCCCTGCGCGCGGGCCAGTGCCTCGCCTTGTGAGACGGCCACGCGCTCGACCTTCAGGTATTGGGCAAGCTGCGCGGAGGTCATGTTCAGATCCCGCTGCATGGTGGCGCGCATCTGCGGCGACGGAAGGTCTCCAGGTGCAGCGCTGACGGCCATCGAGATCGCTAGAACGATTGGCGAAACTGCCCAAGGTACGAACTTGTGCATCTTCTTTCTCCGGTCATGGCGGGAAGTCGAACGTGCCGAACAGCAGCAACCGTGACGCGGATCACCGAAGCGGCCGGGCCGCTGGATACTGGCACAGCGAATGACGAATGGAATGCGGCACTGCCGCAACGCACATCCAGTCCATAACGAAGGCGGGTCGGCATCGCAGAACGTTCTTCTCGACCGCGTGGCTGATGGGCGGGGGGGTAAGAAACATCATCGTCATCGACCTTCCCCGGCTTCGAGTAAGCCCGGCCGAGCAAGCCCCTCGTCCAGACAGGCAAGTCGCAACGCAACCCGCGGCTTTGCCTCCCCCCCCCCCCCCCGCCCCCCCCCCCGCCCCGGGGCGGGGGCGGGGGGGGGGCCCGCCCCCCCGCCCCCCCCGCGG